>DJRM01000013.1 GCA_002440085.1 Bacteroidales bacterium UBA6360 | reverse complement strand
GATTTGCTGAGGGGAGAGCTGAGGGAAAGGCTGAGGGAATGAGAGAAAAGGCATTGGAGACGGCACAAAAATTTCTTGCGGCAGGAGTCCCCGCAGAGACCGTGGCATCATGTACGGGATTGAACGTGGATGAGATCCGAGAAATGGAACGCAAATAAAATTGCTGAGAATCGCTCAGGACTCCCTTGAGGTGATGTAGCGGTGGATGGCTGCGGCGGCCTTGCGCCCGGCCCCCATGGCGAGGATAACGGTGGCGGCTCCGGTGACGGCATCACCTCCGGCAAAGACTCCGGGATGGGTGGTGACGACCTCGTCTGTGGTTTCGAGACCGCCGCGGCGGGTGGTCTTCAGACCCGGAGTGGTGCTGGCAATCAGAGGATTAGGCGAGGTGCCCAGAGACATGATTACGGTGTCGGCAGGAATCTCGAACTCGGAGCCGGGGATGGCGACAGGACTGCGGCGGCCACTCGCGTCCGGCTCGCCGAGTTCCATGCGGATGCATTTCACGGCGCGGACATTTCCCTTGTCGTCAGAGAGAATTTCTACCGGATTGGTCAGGAACTCGAAGCGGATGCCCTCCTCCTTGGCGTGGTGCACCTCCTCGCGGCGGGCAGGAAGCTCGGTCTCGGTGCGACGATAAATGATTGAAACGGTTTCCATTCCGCACAATGATGCCTTGTCTGCTACATTACTGATGCTGTCCGAAGACATCTCTGCCTCAATTTGGCTTGTCATCTGCAGATGGTCACCGGCCTTCGCCTCTGATGACTGATGGAGAGTTTTTTTCGCTGCCCGAAGTCCCTGAAGCCTAAGAGCCGTGCGAGCGGCATCCATAGCCACGTTGCCGCCTCCTACGACCACGACATTGCGCCCGACGTTGACAGGCGTGGCATAGTCGTCACGATAGGCCTTCATAAGATTGTTGCGCGTGAGGAACTCATTTGCGGAATAGACACCGTTAAGGCTTTCACCTGGTATGCCCATGAACTTGGGAAGTCCGGCTCCTGAGCCGATGAAGACGGCGTCAAACCCCTCCCGGCCAAGCAGAGAATCGACCGTCACCGTGCGGCCGACAACGACATCCGTCTCGATGTGAACTCCAAGGGCGCGGACAGACGCGATTTCAGCGGCGAGAACGGTGTCCTTCGGAAGACGGAACTCCGGGATGCCGTATTCCAGCACACCACCGGCCTTGTGCAGGGCCTCGAAAATGGTCACGTCATAGCCGAGCTTCGCAAGGTCGGACGCACAGGCAAGACCCGCAGGACCGCTGCCCACCACCGCAACGCGATGACCGTTCTTCAGAAGTCCTCCCGTCGGGCCATTTTCCCCAGCAGTCTTGTCATGGACATTCTCAGGAACCTTCCCTTCAAGCTGCTTTCCGAGCCCAGGAGTCAGCTCAGAAGAGGACTCCGACAAGGCGTCACGCCCCCCATGTTCCGATGCTCCGGCACCGTTCTCCCGGCTCCAGTCGGCGACAAAGCGCTCCAACTTGCCGATTGCCACAGGCTCGAACTTCACTCCGAGCACGCAAGAGCCCTCACACTGGGTTTCTTGGGGGCAGACACGGCCGCAGACAGCCGGAAGCGACGAATCCTGCGCTATGACCTGAGCGGCTCCGGCAAAGTCGCCTTCAACAACCTTGGCAATAAAGTCCGGAATCTTCACGTTCACCGGGCAGGCCGCCACGCAGCGCGGATTCTTGCAATGCAGGCAACGCGTCGCCTCCAGCATCGCCTCCTCGGCATTGTAGCCGTAGCATACTTCATCAAAGTTCGCGGCCCTCCTCTTCGGATCCTGCTCCCTCACCGGGACTCTTGGTATTCTGTTCACCATCGTAATTCTATTGTTTGTCTTTTTGGTCTATATTTGTTTTCTCATCGGTCACATACGCCCAGTATGCTCCCTCTTCCAAAACAAATCTATCCTCAAAAATCCTTCACAAATCTTCCCAACTTATTTTTATCGTCATCCCAAATTTTCGACTTCACTTCATTCCGTTCGAAATGAAAAGGAAATCACAAAAGCTTGCAACGGTGCGCCTCAAACGCCTCGCGGGCGGCCTGTTCCTGAGGGCGGTACATCCCCTGACGGCGCATGGCCTCGTCAAAATCCACCTCGTTGCCGTCAAACTCCGGTCCCTCAACACAGGCGAAACGGGTGCGTCCGCCGACCGTGACGCGACAACCTCCGCACATCCCGGTGCCGTCAACCATCAGAGTGTTCAGACTCACGACTATCGGCAAGCCAAGTTTCCTTGCAGTGAGCGTCGCAAATTTCATCATAATCATCGGTCCTATGGCGACAGCCCGGTCATAATCCTTATGCTCTTCTCCGACAAGCTGTTCAAGCCGCGCGGTGACAAGTCCGTGAAAACCGCGCGAACCGTCATCGGTGCAGATGTAGAGATTGTCGCAGGCGGCGGTCATTTCCTTCTCATATATTATGAGGTCAGCAGTCTTAGCCCCCACAATCACATCCACGGCCACTCCCCTATCGTGCAGCCACTTCGCCTGCGGATAGACGGGCGCAGTGCCGACACCCCCGGCAACGAATACATATTTCCTCTTCCGCAGCTCTTCCAGCGGAGCCTCAGTGAAGTCCGACGGCACCCCAAGCGGTCCGACAACATCAGCGAAGGCATCCCCCACCGACATCCCGCACATCTGCATCGTCGATGCCCCGATTGCCTGAATGACGATTGTCACGGTGCCGGATTCGGAATCATAATCGCTGATTGTAAGCGGGATACGTTCCCCTTTCTCGTCTGTCCTGACAATAAGAAACTGCCCCGGAAGCGCGGCCGCAGCCACCCTCGGAGCAGAAACCTTCATCCGGCATATCGTCGAAGTAAGAAAATCCTTCTCTAATATCTTATACATAGTCATCAGTTTTAGCAGCGGCACATCTCCCTCATGATGTCCGAGAAACTGTCATTCCCGAACGGTGCGATAACTCTGTGCGGACTCATTTCTTAATCGTGGCCGTGTAGCCAAGCTTTTTGATTGCGGCCGCAAGCTTCTCCACGGATGTCTTTGACGTGTCGTATTTTACAGTTATGGTATGTGCCTTCAAATCAACTTTCAAATCCTTCACGCCCTTTTCGAAGGCGAGGTTGTCATTGATTTTGTTCACGCATTTCTGGCAATGCAGGTCAGTGGAGAACACCACCGTCTTAATCTCTCCCTTCGGAGCCTTCACAGACGCAACGGCCGAAATCCCTGTCACAGAAGCCGCCTCTGCCGGGCAGCCCAGCGCGGCCGTCGCCACAAAGGCCGCCGCAAGCATATAAATCATCTTTTTCATTCTACAAAGATAAATCAAACATTCTGAAAAAGTACCTCACATAAATAACTTAGACGTAAAATTTTGATAAAAAGTGCAATTGCAAGGCTTGCGAGGAGTTCAAACCGCAGCAACCTGATGGTTGTGAGGATTTGGACGACGAGCGTAACGCAGCAAGTGCCTTTTTTGCAAAATTTTACCTATTTCCATAATGTGTAGCGCAGACCCGCATAGGCCTTGATTCCCATCAGCGGTCCCCAGATGCAGCTGGCGTCAAAAGACTGCGAACGCGGATCGATGTGCCCGTCGGCCAAAGTATCACCGGCAACCACAACTTTCTGCCTGTAGTTCGTCAGATTTTCCGCGCCCACATATATGTCCAGTCCCTTAAACCGCTTCGTAACCTGCGCGTACAGAAGAGGATAGACCGGAGTGCGCCCGTTTTTGTAAAGCAGGTTCCCGCCAGAGTCCTTCATTTCACGCATGAAGTCATACACCCGGCATGAGCCGTTCACCGACGCCGTGAAGTCGAAAATCCATTTGTTCATCGGAAACGCATACTGGAGGTTCAGAACGCCCTTGCAGCGGCTCGTCAGAGGCCTTTCGACCAGTCCTTTGTCAGCAAGTTCGATTTTCGCGTTTGTGTAGCGGAAAGTCGCGGTCACGGTAAAACGCTCCACAGGCTCGACGTTGAAATCCAGTTGGATGTTGTCAGTGAACGATCGCCTTCCGTCAAGAGAATAGAAATCTATCTGATTCACAAAGTGTTCGTAATCCACGACCATCTGCTGCACGAACTGGGTGCGGAAATAATCGACGCTGAGATAGGTGTTGGACGACGCTCCAAAAGGCATATAATAGGTGATGTTGCCCCCGAAAGTCCATGCGTCTTCGAGAATGTGGTCATTGAACGCTCCGCTGAATGTCTTGCCGGTTGAAAAGACTCCGATGTTGTCGATAAGAGGCGTCGAATACCGCAGTCCCCTGCCGCCGTTCGCGCGTATGACGATTTCCTCAATCGGGGAATATTTCAATGTAAGGCGGGGTGATATGTGCGGCTTCGATGAGAACGGAGAGCCTTCGAGAGTTCCGTTCTTCGCGAAATACCAGTCTCCGCGAAGACCCGCAATCGTCGAGAAGTTGTCTCCGAGATGGAAGGTGTATTCACCGAATATCCCGACATTTCCGAGGTTCGTCACGCCGTTGAAAGCCTTCGGTTTGGCGATGCTGCGGTACTGCCGCGAGAAGTCCTCGTTGTAGCTGTCAAGAACCCCGTTCAGGCCGAGAGTAAACTTGTGGTTCTCATTCACCTCATTCTGATATAGGAGGTTAAGAAAACCGGAGTGCTGGCCGGCGAGATAGGTCGTGGAGCCAAACCACGAGTTCATGTCCTGATAGCTGTAGTCGCCCACGAGCGCGATGTTCTGCGAGTTCTCCTCGTTCAGAGGGATGCCGACCTTGAGATAACCGTTTATGGAGCGGTTCAGAATGTCCGAACCCCAGGGATTCAGTTCATCCTCGGCGAGACCGTAGAGCTTGTAGTTGTCATGATCATAAAAATGCTTCTTTCCCTCCGAGTCCTTGAGCATCTGCCCGCCGAGCCTGCTGTCGCGCAGGGCACGGACTCCGAAACGGACCTGGACACCGCTCGGGGCATAGTAGAGCCAGCGGTTGGCGAGGTTGAACTGGAGCATCCGTGGGTCGTCGAGCAGAGTGTCGTGGTTGTGGTCCGTCGTGGCGAAGTTCCCGGAGACGTGACCGAGGATGACGGTGCTCCAGTTTTCGTTCAGCTGAAGCGAGGAGGCTATGTTGAAGTCCATCTTGGAGTCGCTCATGGCCGCGTAGTTGACAAAAAGCGGCTTCTCATCCGTAGGCTTGCGGTGCTCCATGTTAATCTGTCCGGTCATCGACTCCACACCGTTTATGACTGAGGTCGAGCCCTTGGCAATCTGGATGCTCTCCAGCCACTGTCCCGGGATGTAGGAAAGGCCGAATGGCGCCGACAGTCCGCGCATCACCGGGCGGTTCTCGTCAAGCATCTGGGTGTAGACTCCGGAAAGGCCGAGAAGGCGAATCTGACGGGCTCCGGTGACAGCGTCCGAGTAGCCGACGGTCACGCTCGCCGAGTTATCGAAGCTCTCAGCGAGGTTGCAGCAAGCCATCTTGCACAGCCCCGCCGCCGAAATGACCTCAGTCCTGATTTCCTTTCCCCGTGGAAGATAGTTCCCGCTCTGATGTCCCGTGAACACCGCAGCCTCAAGGCTGTCCTGTCTTTCTCCGTAAATCCCCGTCGTGTCCGGGGTCTGGGCACGAAGCACCGCAGTACCGCACAGCAAAAGCGCGGCAATAAAATATATAGTCCTGTTCATATCCGCGATGCAAGATTTGCCGAAACGGACGGACCTAAGCCGCGTGCAAAAGACAGAAGACGCACTCCGTCCGCAAAGGCAGGGCGGAAACCAACAAAAGCCATTCCCCGAAAGTGCAACCGGGTTGCAAACAGATTTCGGCAGTTCAGTTTCTAAAATATCAATAGTTCGTTAAAAAATATCCCCATTTTTCATAACTTTGCGTGTTATTGCATAATTTCGCGTCAAATTGTTCATTGACATTTGGCAATATCAGTTTGCATAAGAACAAAGAACAAAATAAAACCGTAAAGATTATGAAAGATTTTGTAAAAATGCTTCTGGCTGTGGTGGCCGGGATGCTGATTTTCTCGGTAATCTGGGTGGTGATGATGTTCAGTTTCATCGGCTCCGTCGCCGCGCTGTCGTCGTCTGACACTCCCGTGATTGCTAACGAGGGAGTCCTCAACATGGACCTCTCGAACATCGTGCTGAACGAGCAGACAAAGCCGT
>DJRM01000098.1:5714-29409 GCA_002440085.1 Bacteroidales bacterium UBA6360 | reverse complement strand
ACAATCATCAGCCATCCGCCGGCCTTGGCCAGCTCAAAATAAGACATCTTCACCTCCTGCTGCACCGGAGCCGGAACAATCTCCGAAACCATCGCCGCCGTGTCCGCAATGCTCTGAAGTAAGCTTAATGACATATCCCTTAAATTTTAGTATTTTTTCAAAAATCCAAATATGAAACCTTCAAAAAATAACCTGCATCATCTTTTTCATTCGTATTTCATACGCCACTTTTCTGCGTTCGGCATAATCAAAGTGAACTTTGCTTCTGCTCTCACTTATCGAAAAGGTTCTTTTCGGTCCGTGTTCCTTTTCTCATCGGTCATGTACCTCCAGTACACTCCCTCTTCCCAAAGAAACCTATACTCGAAAATAAAAGACAAATCTGAGGCAGTTTATTTTTTTCAAGTTTCCAACTCGCAAAGATACAAAATTTCTCCGAATACCGCCGATGAAATTTACGCATCACATCACAGCAGCCATTCAGTCCAGTTATCGGGAGTGACGATTGCGGTCTGCCCGACGTTGCATTTATGTGAATTTTGGGATTATAATCCTAAAAGTTGATATAATTTTGGGATTGGCGGGCTATGCCAAACAGATACAGACCCATCGAATAGCGGCTCCACACTTTTTTTTGGGGGGGAGGGTATACTATCCTTCAGCGGAGTCGTGAAGGACTGATTCCGTTGATGAACTTTTTGAAGGTAGTTTGAAGCGGAGAAGATAGCCTTTATTGTTTTGATTATAGCGTACTTTGTAATACGCAATGCCCCGTAAAACGAAAAACATTTTCTATCTTTGCCCCTGTCATCGCAAGGTGACGGACATATTGATGAAAGTGTTTGGCTTTTATCCTTGGATAGGAATCTGGTAAATTTCGGGGTCTGTGGTCTATAAAGACAGAACATGTTAAGTTCATAGTTACAAGAATTGGAATATAGGGAATACCCTACGATTCCCAGCAGTTTATAATCGATATCACATGAGTTGATATGAAACGGATAATTTTAATAACAGTTATATTGACGGCAAGTTTCGTCAGCAAGGCGCAATACAACAGTAATTATAACCCATATCTCTATGCTGCGATTGCTGCGGAAACAGATGATACATATAGACTGAACAATATAAGGTTTGACGAAAATGCTATCAGGCAAAATCCAAGGGCATGGGCAACTTATCTGAACTATTTAAAAACCAATAAAAAATATGCCCAAAAGAGCAAAACTTACAGCACTATAGCATGGGTTGGCGCGGGAGTATCTTGCGTGTCTCTGATTCCACTATGTCTCGACTATGATTACGCTGATCCTCGAAGTGATGTCGCTTTTGATTGTGGTATCGGATTATTATGCGCAGGTGCAATCACAGCAATCGTTGGATGTGTTGGCTTATTTATTCAAATAGACAGAATAAAAGCCAACAAGAAAGAATTCATCTACTATCTTAAGACGACCAATGACGGCATAGGTGTCGTTGCTATATTTTGAACCGCATTACAACAATCACTGTTTCGATAAAGTATTCATGGATACCATGTGATCCTTATTGGCGGTCTTCACAAGGCTACAATGGGGATAGTGGTTGTACGGACGGCTAATTACAGCGATACCTCCAGTATGGCTACCATTTCCGCCGGGGTTACAATAAATGGTTTGACAGGGAAATGCTTGATGTTTATCGCTCATTTCTTGTCTCCTGTATCTCGGCATTGATTTCATCGAGCGAAAGATCCTGAACACCTGCGGCAGCTGCCTGTTTCCTCAGGCCTAAAAATGCAGCCCACGCGTCCCTGTTAATCTGTTCCTTGCCTGACGCCTTGATTTCAAAGGGTATACGTCTTTCGCGCACGATCGTCTTCATGAACACGGTGATTGCATTGGGGTATGTATGTGTTGTAGTTTTCAAAAAATCTCTCCGTTCCATAGCATTCTGAGAAAATCGGTCGCATAGACAAGTTCCTTGTCCTTTGAGACTCTGGTAATCGGATCTAAGGAGACGAGAATCAGTCGGCAGTCCGGGTGTTCTTCCTTGAATGCTTTCAGCCCGGTCTTGTGTTTTGTCTTGACTATTTCGCTGGATTTTATTTCGATCGCGACCTTCGCGTCGCCAATGACGGCATCAACCTCATTGCCGTTGTAAGTGTGCCAATATGAAATGGTCTCCCGTCTTTTGAAGTAACCTCTGTAGGCGATGATTTCCTGCATGATAAAATGCTCGAATGCGTGGCCGTAATCGTCAGTGCCGCGTTTCAGAGAGTGTCTCCCCATAAGAAAATTAGCGAGTCCCACATCAAAATAATAGAATTTGGGAGACTGAACGACTTTCCTTTTGACGACTTTTGTGTATGCTGGTATCTCATAGCCAAGCATTGTGTCTTTCAGTATGTTAAAATAGGACTTGACTGTTTTTGCGGAGACTTCACAGTCGGTGGCAATGTTTGAGTAGTTCAGCATTTCACCGTCGGAAATGGCTGCCACTTCCATGAATCGCTCAAATGAATCTATGTCCTGGACTGCGGCCTCTTCTTGAATTACCTCCTTTATGTAGATATCAACGTATGCTTCCAGTCTGTCAGTTGCATCCTCAATCATGTAATGTCGTGGGATCATTCCGTTCTGTACAGCCCGGTCTATTTGAAAATCAGTAACTTCTGGCCATACGAGGGGAAACAATGTCCGTGGTTCCGCTCTCCCTCCAAGGGTGTTGGCACCAGTGCGTTTCAGTTTTCTTGCACTGGAACCACTGAGTATGAAACGAAGCCCCTTGTTCACCATCAGCCAATGAACAAGATCCAGCAACTCCGGAACTTTCTGTATCTCATCGACAATTACCAGTGTCCCCTGCGGCTTTGCCGAAAGAGCTTCTTTGAAAATTTCAGGGTCCCGTTTGAAGCGTTTTCTCACAGATGGAATCAGAAGATCATAATATTCTGCCTCTGGGAAACGTTCCTTTAGAAGAGTTGATTTCCCGACTTGGCGTGCTCCGAAGAGGAACATTGCCTCGTCAAGCTGTTGCTCGATGTTGAAGATGCGCTTGTACATATCCATTAAATTTATTCCTCCGTTCCCGAATTTATCGAGAAAATCGGGAACGGTGTCACAAATTTAATGGTTTTTGCCTAATTTACAAATTTGTGGGACGTTGCTCATTTGGGCGTTTTTTATATGAGGTCGGCATCGGTACGTGGAACTGAGGTTGAGCGCGTCATTGTTACACAAAAAAGGCTCTGGCAATCAGTCGTTTGCCAGAGCCTTTTTTGTGTACCCGGAGCCGGGATCGAACCGGCATGCCTTGCGGCACTGGTGTTTGAGACCAGCGCGTCTACCGATTCCGCCATCCGGGCAATTGTGTGCGCGTTGTCAGAGTTCGTGCGCGTGCACCATAACTTTCGTAACTGCGCGTCGATAGACTCCTTCCGTGAAAGGACTGCAAAGGTAGAAAAAACTTATGATACCGCAAAATCTGAAATTATATTTGTAAAAGAATAAAACAGAATCTAAATTTGCCGGTTGGTTTCCGGAAGAAAGGTCGTTGTGTCCGGAAGGTATCGACAAATGAACGAAAATGTGAAGTGCAGAACAGTGCGCGCGGAGAGTATCGAACCGCTTTTCCCGTTGTTGGAAGACTTCGGGACGGTCTGGCTTGTCTGCGATCGCAATGTGTGGGAGCAGGTGGGAAGGCCTGTGGCGGAGAGGCTGCGCGGGGGATGCGCCGATTCGGGCGACAAACCATCTGCGCAGGGCAAGTTGCTCGGGACCAGCCTTATAGATGCCACTGAAGGGAATAAGACAATGGCGACGGTCGAGTCGGTCATTGGGGAAATGCTCGCTGCCGGAGCCGACCGAAGTGTCCTTGTTCTCGGCATAGGCGGGGGCATAACCACTGACCTGGCCGGCTTTGCCGCCTCCATATATAAAAGAGGTGTCCGCTTCGCCTTTGTCCCGACGACCCTCCTCGCGCAGGTCGATGCCGCAATCGGAGGCAAGAACGGGGTCAACTTCCACTCCTACAAGAACATGGTTGGGATAATCCGTCAGCCGGAGTTTACCTATATATATAATAAGCCTCTGAAGACTCTTCCGCAACGTGCCTTCCTTTCCGGAGTCGCCGAACTACTGAAGACTTTCATCATCGCCGATGCCGTCGCTTACGACGACGCTGTCGGGCGCCTGACGGCTTGGCGAGGCTCCATGAATGGCTCCATAAATGACACCACAAATGGCTCCAAGAATGATTCCAGCGCGGACTTCCCGACAGAAACAGACGGCAGTCATCCAATTCCTGAAATAGGAGACCTTGCCGCCCTTGCCGCGGAAATAAAGGCTTCCATAGTGGAACAGGATCCGGAAGAGCATGGTCTTCGCAGGGTGCTCAATCTCGGTCACACTTTCGCCCACGCCATAGAGAAGCTCTCCAACGGCAGCCGGTCCCACGGTGAGGCCGTTTCCGTCGGCATCATCTTGGCCGCACGTCTCGCAGAATCCCTTTCCGGCAAGGTCACGGACAAAGATGGACAGCCGTTCGTCTGTGAAAAAGGCCTGAGCGCCCGTCTTGAAAGAGACTTTGCAGCGATTGGTCTCCCCACGGGCTGCCCATACACCTTGAAAGAAATGTCCGAAGCCATGTCCAAGGACAAAAAGGCCGAAGGCAACAAGATAAACTTTATCCTCCCTACCGGGATAGGCTCCGTTAAAACTGTAAAATTAGACGTGATGTCACTGACGGAAGAACCTTGATTGTATACGAGGATCGAAGAAAAAGAATATTATAAACAAAGAAGAATAGCCTCAGGTTTTTGAGGTTATTTTTGAGGATAGATTTATTTTTAAAGAGGGAGTGTACTGGAGTACTCGACCGATGAAAAGATAAATATATACCAAAAAGAAACCAAAAACAATATGATTTGTACAGTATTGAAAGACAAGAACGCCGATGGCTTGCTGGCTGCTCTTGACGAATGCCAGATGGCAGAAATAAGGCTTGACAGCTGCGATGTCACCGAAGACGAAATTGACGAGCTCTTCTCGACGGCCGACATTCCGCTAGTTGCAACCTGCCGGATTTCCGAGACAGCGAGGAAACATCCTGAGATGAGTCCGGTAGCCGTGGCCTCTCTCTGCGAGAAGCGTCTTGTCGCTGCCATCAAGGCAGGTGCCTCATACGCCGACCTTGAAATCGAGGCTCCGAAAGAGAATGTCAAGAGGATTAAGGCCGCCTGCACGGACAACGGCACGCTTCTGATTCGTTCATTCCATGACTTCACCGGCACCGATTCTGTCGAAGCGCTCAAGGCTGTCGTCGAGAAATGCGTCTACCATGGCGCTGACATAGTAAAGATTGCGACGACCGCAAATTCCGAAGAAGACACTGCCCGTGTCCTTTCCCTCTACGATGACCCATCGGTTCTCGCTCCGCCTCAGACCGGCCGACACACGACACCGGCTCCGGAGACCACTGAAGGCCGTCTCATAGCTTTCTGCATGGGCGAGAAAGGCAGGACTTCAAGGATGGAATGCCTCAAGAAGGGCGCACCATTCACGTATGCCGCCCTCAACGAAAATGAAACCGCCGCTCCGGGTCAGCAGACCGCTTCCGAAATGTCGGAAAGACTCTATGGCAAGCTGCCATTCTTCGACGCTGATGTCGTGGCACCGTCATCAAAGAGTTTTGTGCAGAGGGCAGTGATTGCAGCCTCTCTCGCCGAGGGCACGTCGCGCCTGCGTAACTACACCCAGTGCGAGGATTCCGAATCTGCGCTTCGTGTCGCCGAAGTTCTCGGTGCCAAGGTACTGCGAGAAACCGCCGGGGACGAGACAAATCTCGTGATAACGGGAATCGCCGCAAAGGAGGGCTGCCTGCCTGAACTCGAAAGTCTCAACGTCGGGGAATCCGGGCTTCTTGCACGGCTCATGATTCCTCTTTCTGCGGAACTCTCTGACGGGCAGGCGGTGCGCATCGAGGGAGAGAAGACCCTTGCAGGCCGTCGTCTTGCCGGCGTGAACGAAATAATGACCGGAATGGGGGTTAAGGTCAAGGACAATGACGAGAAACTTCCGATAAGCGTCGAAGGGCATATTTCGGAGCTTAAGGCTGAAGTTTCCGGAGAGAACGGCTCGCAGCTGATTTCCGGTCTTCTGATGGCCATGCCGCTTGTGAACCGAAACATGACCCTGCTTGTCGAGAATCCCAAGAGCATTCCATACACATTCATGACAGCCGAAGTCCTCAAGAGGTTCGGAGTCAAGATTTCCAACGAAATGCTCGGAGGGCGTGACTTCATGGAGTCCGACGGCGACTGGTCACTCTGCACCGAGATGATATTCAAGGTCCGCGAAGGCCAGAAATACACGGCGGCCGACTTTGACATCGAGGGGGACTGGAGCGCGGCGGTTCCTGTTATGGTTGCCGCTTCAGTCTTCGGGAAGGCCTGCATAGACGGACTCAGCACCAACTCACTCCAGGCCGACATCGCCATAATGGACATCCTGATGGCCGCCGGCGCAAGCATCACGCAGCTTGACGGAGACGAGGGCGAAATCCACGTCCAGCAGTCACCTCTGCTCGCCTTCGAGGCCGATGCTTCTCATTGCCCCGACCTCTTCCCGTGCGCGTCCGTCCTTGCGGCATTCTGCCAGGGAAAGAGCCGGCTCTATGGCGTCAGCCGCCTGCGCAACAAGGAGAGTGACCGTGCGGCCGCAATCGTTGAGATGCTGACGAAGATGGGTGTCGAGGCCGTGATTGACGAAGCTGCTGATGCGCTTGTCGTCACCGGTCACTCGCTCGCGTGGAGGCTTTTGAACGGGAAGCTTCTCAGCGGCGGCAAATACAGTTCGCACCACGATCACCGCATGGTGATGGCTCTCAAGGTGGCTTCTCTCGGTGCCGATGCTCCTGTTGAGATTGACGATGAGAGTTGTGTCTCCAAATCATATCCGGAGTTCGTCGAGATGTTTGTGGGCTCCGTCGAGAAGTGATTGACAAACAGTGAGTAAACACTTTTAGATTTCGCTGGCCTGGGATGTTTGCGGATATTGAGAAGCTGTATACGCCTCAAAATGACTGAACAAAAAATTCAAACATCTTCTGAGAAATATAATTGGATATGCACAACAGTTTCGGAGAAAAATTCAGAATCACGGTCTATGGCGGCTCTCACGAGCCGAGGCTCGGTGTTGTAATCGACGGCGTGGAGCCGGGGCTGCCGCTTTCGGAGGATGATTTCTCCGAGGATATTGCCCGCCGTAAGCCCGGAGCAAAGGGAACAACGCCAAGAATCGAGGCGGACGTCCCTGTGCTGACAGGTCTTTCCGACGGGAAGACAACGGGCGGTTCTCTGAGAGTCGAGTTTGAAAACCGGAACATCCGTCCGGGAGACTATGGCGAATTTGCCGATGTCCCGCGCCCGGGGCATGTGGACTATGTGACTCACCCTCAAAGATATGGCGTGACCTCCGCCCGTCAGTTCCCTCCGTTCACCGGCGGCGGCATATTCTCCGGCAGAATGACCCTCGCTCTCGTCGCGGCAGGCGTCGTTGCCAAGAAGGTCCTGACAACCCACATTCCTGATGTTAAAGTCTCCGCTGAATTGGTAAGGATCGGCGGAACTTCCGACAAGTCCCTGTGGCAGGGTCTGATTGATGCCGCGGTCGCTGATGGGGACTCCATAGGAGGCGTCGTGGAGTGCCGCGTGAAAGGGCTTCCTGTCGGGCTTGGCGAGCCATATTTCGACTCTGTGGAATCGCTCGTTTCCCATGCCATATTCTCCATCCCCGGAGTTCGCGGCATCGAGTTCGGCGACGGCTTCGCGGCCTCGGACATGCGCGGCTCCGAGCACAACGACGCGTTCGGAGAAGACGGAAAGCTGACGAAAAACGGGGCCGGAGGAGTCAACGGCGGCCTCACCAACGGCAACGATCTCCTTTTCCGCGTGGCATTCAAGCCCACTTCCACCATACACAAACCGCAGACGACATGGGACTTCGCGCAGAAACGCCTCGTGGAACTCTCGGCAAAGGGGCGCCACGATGCCTGCTTTGCTCTTCGTACCCCCGTCATCGTCGAAGCCATGACCGCCGCAGTGCTCTGCAATCTCATATAGCCGGTTCATACAGGTTCATAATGTTTGCATAAAATCGTATCTCTATTGCAATTTTAGTCCCGATTCTTTAACTTTGTTGCTTGCCGTCCGTATTTCGTTGGCAAGGTTAGAAAGTGTAGACTCTGTCGGGCATGTTCATGCCTTATAGTGGTGAAGGACTATTTATATTTAAATATTTTATAAGCGTTACAATGAGCGAACCTATCGTTAAAGTCGAGCATTTGTCCCATCGTTACAGTGTGCAGTGGGCAATCCGTGACATCAGCTTTGAGATCGGGCAGACGGGAACCACCGGGCTTCTCGGGTCGAACGGTGCCGGCAAGTCCACAACAATGAACATAATCTGCGGAGTTCTCTCCCAGACCGACGGTGAAGTCTGGATAGACGGGATAAACCTGCGCAGAAACCCAGTCGAAGCAAAGAAAAACATAGGATTCCTTCCTCAGAAGCCGCCTCTTTACGGCGACCTGACGGTGGATGAATATCTGAAATATGCGGCTCGGCTGCGTCAGATGGAGTCGTCGAAGATTCCGGCGGCTCTTGAGTCCGTCAAGGAGCGCTGCGGCATAGCCCATTTCAGCAAGAGGCTGATAAAAAACCTTTCCGGAGGCTATCAGCAGCGTGTCGGCATAGCCCAGGCGATAATCCATGATCCCAAGGTGGTGGTGATGGACGAGCCGACCAACGGACTTGACCCGAACCAGATTCTTGACGTTCGCTCTCTCATCAAGGACATAGCGCGCGACCGTGCGGTGCTGATTTCGACCCACATTCTTTCAGAGGTGCAGGCAATCTGTGACAACATCATGATGATAGAGCACGGTTCCCTCGTCTTCAGCGGAACAATTGATGACTTCGACAACTACATCGAGCCCGATACGTTCATGCTGCGGCTCGAACATGCCCCCGACGAAGAGGAACTGAAGGCCGTTCCGGGAGTCACCGAAGTGAAGAGCGTTTCCGAATACGAGTCGCGCTATAGAGTGTGGTTTGACGGCGATCGCGAGACTATGGAAAGAATGGTGCGCGAGAGCGTCGCAAAAGGATGGGGACTTATTGAGATACAGCTTGAAAAGTCTTCGATGAACGAAATATTCGCACAGTTGTCCGGCCGTAAGAATTTGTAGTTTGTAGCATGAAGACGAAAAACGTAACTCTGAGCATCGCCGCAAACGAACTGAGGCTGATTTTCAGCACTCCGGTGGCATGGGTGATGCTGACAATCTTAACTGTTCTATGCGGCACGACTTTCGCCGACGTGGTCAGGCTGCATGCCGAGACCCTCGCTGCCGGCCGTCAGGTGCCGTTCCTCACGCAGTCAATATTCACTTCAGACGGGCTCGGACTCTTCCTTGAAGTGAAAGGCTATCTCTACCTGTTCATACCTTTAGTGTCGATGGGGATGATAAGCCGCGACCTTGGAAGCGGAACATCGAAGCTGCTCTATTCTTCTCCTGTGTCTGATCTGCAGATGGTTGCGGGGAAATTCTTCGCGATGGTCGGCTACGGGCTGGCGATGATGGCGGTTCTCGCCGTCTTTGTCTGCTACGGATGTTACGCAATCGTAAGTCCGGACGTTCCTCTTCTGCTGTGCGGGATGCTGGGACTGTTCCTTCTTCTGTGTACCTACTCTGCCATAGGCATATTCATGTCCTCGCTCACTTCCTATCAGGTTGTGGCCGCCCTCGCGACCTTCGCCCTGCTCGCGGTCCTTTCAAAGATGAGGGATGTGGGACAGGACACGCCGTGGGTACGCGATCTGACATGGTGGCTTTCAATCGACGGCCGCTGCGAGACATTCATCAGCGGTCTGATATGCAGCGAGGACGTCATCTACTTCATCGCCGTCACGGCTTTCTTCCTCGCCCTTACCGTTCTCCGCATTTCCAACCTTAGGCGCAGCCGCAGAGCCGCGGTCAGGGTACTTTCGTATACGGGGGCTGTCGTGCTGCTCGTTGCCGTCAGCCTTGTCTCTTCCCGTCCGTCGCTGATGGGCTTCCTCGACGTGACGGAGACCGAAAGCCAGACCATTACCGTTCCAAGCCGGGAGGTGATGAACTCCGTTGAGGGACCAGTGGAAATCACCACATACGCCAACATCCTTGACGAGGAGGGGTTCTACCTCGGGATTCCGTCGATGACAAACTATGATAGAGCCTATCTCAAGCCATATATCCGTTTCAAACCGGACATCCGTCTTAAGACCGTCTATTACTGGGCAGATGCCGGCAGCAAGGCGGCCGGACGCCGTTTCCCGGGACTTTCCGACGAACAGAAGGCCGAGAGGATAGCGGATGTCTACGAGATGGACTTCGACCGTTTTCTCTCTCCGCAGCAGGTGGCGCGGCTCGCGGACCTGAGTGGGGAGGGATACAAGACCGTGCGCCAGATAAGGCTCGCTGACGGGCGCACGACATTCCTTCGCTATTTTGACGATTCCCAGCGCCAGCCGGGGGAGAAGGAAATCACCGCTGCCTTCAAGAGACTCGTGCAGGGCTCTGTGCCGGTAGGTTTCCTTACAGGCCATGGCGAGAGGAATATCCGTCGCGACGGTGACGCGGACTACAACGCCTTTGCCGCGTCGCGGAGCTTCCGCCACTCTTTGATGAACAACGGTTTCGATGCCGTGGAAATATCCCTTGAGGACGGGAGGACAATTCCGGACAGCATAAGGATACTTATAATCGCGGATCCGAGAGAACGGATTTCCGAGGCTGCGGTGTCTGAAATTCAGCGATATATCGACCGAGGCGGCAATCTCATCCTTGCGGCCGAGCCGGGACGTCAGGCAAATGCCAACGACATTGCGGGTATTCTCGGCGCGCGTTTTCTCGACGGACGCCTTGCGGTTCCCCCGGGAGACAGCCGGCAGGATCTGATTCTTGCCGATGTCGCAAAGGCGGCCTACGACCAGATGCCTGCCCTCGCGCAAATGAGAAGTCACGGCTACAAGATTACCATGCCGGGTGCCGTGGGCATCAACACCGACAAGGTCAGCGGCTTTGACTGCACGCACATGCTTCTGAGTGCCCGCAACACATGGAACGAGTTCCGTACGGCGGATTTTGTCAACACGGTGGCCACTCTTGACCCTGCGGACGGAGAGAAAGAAGGATCCCGAGCGGTCGCGACCATGCTCACCCGCAGCCTTGCGGAGGGCAGAAGCCAGAAGATTATCCTGCTCGGAGACGCGGACTGCTTCAGCAACGCCGAGCTCATGCGTGACCGCTATGCCGTGTCATCCGGGAATTTCACTCTGATCTACCAGGTTTTCCGCTGGATGAGCGACGGCGAATATCCGGTGGATACCCCGAGAGCAAGCGGAAGCGACTGGAGAATGCGCGTCGGAATAGAGCAGATGCCGGCGCTCAAATGGATGCTGGCCGTCATACTCCCGCTCTTGATGCTACTCACGTCACTGCTCATAATAATCCGCAGAAAATCTAAATAGAAGAAGATGAAAACAGTTCTCAACATAGCAAAGAATGAACTTCGGCAGCTCTTCTGTTCGCCGATTGCGTGGATTCTTCTCGTGATTTTCTACGTCCAGACCGGGCTGAAGTTTTCGGAGACCCTGACAGGCATAATCCGCTTCACCTCACTCGGGCTCACAGCACGGGAAATCACCTCGCAGCTGTTCATCAGCCCGTGGTCCGGAATATATCCTGCCGTCCAGGCATGGCTATACCTCTACATTCCTCTTCTCACGATGGGTCTTATGAACCGCGAGAAGACCTGCGGCACCGACC
This sequence comes from Bacteroidales bacterium UBA6360, assembly GCA_002440085.1. Classification (GTDB taxonomy): domain Bacteria; phylum Bacteroidota; class Bacteroidia; order Bacteroidales; family UBA932; genus Cryptobacteroides. Next base: position 17,559 of record DJRM01000098.1, on the reverse strand, counting down.
GACTGCTGCTCTCGTCTCCGATTTCAGGAAGCCAGGTCGTGTTCGGAAAATTCCTCTCGATGGCGATATACGGACTTGTGATGATGTCGAGCCTTATAATCCAGATAGTTTTCTGCTCGTTCACGGTTGACCACATCGACATAGGTCCGGTCCTTTCGGGATTCCTGGGGCTGTATCTCCTGCTGTTGGCATATTCGGCCATCGGAATATTCATGTCGTCGCTCACGGGCTACCAGATAATCGCGGCCGTGGGCACCGTTGCCGTCCTGTTCGGGCTGAACTGGCTTACGGGCGTCGGGCAGGAAATACCGGTTCTGAGGGAAATTACCTATTGGGCGGGAATATCCGGACGGGCGGGAACGTTCATCCTCGGAATGATATGCAGCGAAGACGTCATATATTTTCTTGCCGTCATCAGCCTTTTCCTATGCCTCACAATACTCCGTCAGAAACATGAAGTGAAGGCGGAGAGTCGTCCGAGGAAGTTTAGGGAATATGCCCTTGCGGTGCTTGTGTTCTGCGCTGTGGGATTCTTCAGCAGCCGTCCATACGCAAAGTTCTATCTCGACACCACGGCGACGAAATCCAACACGCTGACGGCCGAAAGCCAGGAAGTGATGAAACGGCTCGACGGACCGCTCACCATAACGACCTACGTCAATCTGCTCGGGAACGATGTCTACACGGCCCTACCGAGGAACTACACGAGGGATGTCGATCGTTTCTCGTGGTATACGCGATTCAAGCCGGAGATAAAGATGAAATATGTCTACTATTGGCATGAATCCGAGAGCAATCCTCTGAACAACAAACGTTTCGCCGGACTTGACGCCGAAGGAAAGGCAAGAAAGATGGCAGAAATCTGCCGCGTAAACTACAGGTATTTCCTCACTCCGGACCAGATAGGGGACTTTGAGACCCGACTGAACCTCAAGGACGAGGACTACCGCTTCCTGCGCGTAATTGAGCGGGGTGACGGTTCTTCTTCGCGGCTTAGAATGTATGAGGACCAGGAGCGGCATCCGGGAGAGATGGAAATAACCGCCGCGATGAAGCGACTTGTCTGCGATGTCCCGAAAGTCGGCATCCTGACCGGGCACGGGGAACGTGACCCGTTCGGCATAGGGGATAACGGCTACTTCACCTTCGCGAGCAGCTACACCTTCCGCCATGCGCTTGTGAACCAGGGCTTTGACGTCGAGACGGTGGACCTGTCCGAAGGAGGAATTCCTGAGGGCGTTTCAATCTTGCTGATAGCCGACCCCAAGACTGACTTTTCACCGGAGGAGGCAGAGGAAATCAGCCGCTACATAGCATCCGGAGGAAATGTCTTCATTGCGGGCAAACCCTACAATAGAGACCGTCTCGACGGCATCATGGCGCAACTCGGGCTTCAGTTTATCGACGGAACGCTCGTTCAGGAAAGTTCCTCCCGTGCACCTGACCTGATTGTCGCGGACATAACTCCTGATGCCGTCAGAACGTCTCCCGGGTATGCAGGCTACATCGCAAAGAAAAACTGCACCGCAGGTGTGGGCACAATGGGCATAGACACGACCGGGACATCCGCACTCGGGTTCCGTGCCGTTGCCGTGATGACCACTGACTCCCTTGCCACCGACACCACACGCGTCTGGAACGAACTTCAGGTCAAGAACTTCGAGAATGATACTCCTGTCTTTAATCCGGAAAGCGGAGAGAAGATTCAGAACAGGACTCCGGTGCTCGTGTCTCTTGAACGCAAGGTCGCAGGGAAGTCTCAGAAAATCATTGTTCTCGGCAACGCGGACATGATTGCCAACGGAGAACTGATGATGTCGCGCCAGGGAATAAATGCCGCGAACTACAGCATAATAATGGAGTCATTCCGTTTCCTCAGCGACGGGGAATTTCCGATTTACGCGCCTCGCCCGTCAGGAAAGGACAACGCCCTGCGGCATATCGACCGTTTCTCGAAGAAACCGATAAGGTGGACTTTCGGAGCCATATTGCCTCTGCTTCTCCTCCTTCTCGGCTCATTCATAATTGTCAGCAGGAAAAGCAGGTAATACCCAATCTCTATGTCAAAGGAAAAGTTTTATACAGACAGGCAGACGGCCGTGGACCTGAATCTTCTAGGGAGGTTCAGGAAAGACTCGGTCATCAACATATTCGACAGGACAAGAACACGCTGCGGGCGGCAGAGGCTTGAGGCCATGTTCCGCTCTCCGCTCACTGATGCGGCGGAAATAAATGCACGCGCTGGACTTGTCGGCTGGTTCCGGGGCTGCGGTGCGGAGATGTTTCTGACGGAGGAGGATGTCGAGGCCGTAGAGTTCTACATGGGCTTCCACCCTTCGTCCGGAAAGGCCGGGGCGCTTGCAGATATGCTGCTGTGCCGTGCCAGACAGATTGTTCTCGGCGTGCCTTCATGGCAGAAAGTGCTTGACGGGATTGCGGCGGTGTCGTCCGTGATTGTGCGCACTGACAGACTGCTGTCCTCGCTTCCTGAGGATGGCTGCCCGATTGCGGAGGAGGTCGGGAAGTTCAGGCAGGCATTTCCGGAAGATTTTGTCCGTGAACTTGAAACCGTCGGAACCGGGGAACTGCCATTCGGAAAGGCCGTTTCTCTTGACCGTCGGCTCAGGGCCGGAAGACGTGCACAGATTGGAGAAATGATGGAGCTGCTGTATGACCTCGACGTCTGGCTTTCTGTCTCTTCCGTAGCTGCAGACAAGGGTTTCTGCGCGGCGGAGGCCGTGGACTCGAAGGACAGTTTCATAGAAATTGAGAATGTCCGCCACCCAGCGCTCAAGTCCGCGGTTCCCAATGATATACAGATGGACAGCCGTTCCAACGTCTTTTTCCTCACAGGGGTGAACATGGCGGGGAAATCGACTCTGATGAAATCCGTGGCGATTGCCCTCTATCTGGCGCAGATGGGCTTCCCTGTGCCGGCGACCGCGATGCGCTTCACTCCTATGGACGGGCTCGTTACCTCAATCAACGTTTCCGACAATATCTCCCTAGGGTACAGCCACTTCTACGCAGAGGTGCTGAGGGTCAAGGGAATAGCCGAGAAAGTCGGTGAGGGGAAACGGCTCTTCATAGTCTTCGACGAGCTTTTCAAGGGTACGAACGTCAAGGATGCCTATGATGCCACTCTTGCGGTTACGCAGGCCTTTGCGCGGCACACGGGCTGCCTCTATATAATCTCGACCCACATCATAGAGGTAGCCTCTGCCCTTGAGGAAAGCTGCGGCAACATCCGCTTCCGCTGCCTCCCGTCCGAGATGGAGGACGGACGTCTTGTCTACCGCTACAGGCTCCATGACGGCATATCATCGGATCGTCACGGAATGACCATAATCCGCAACGAACATATACTTGACATTCTGAAGGGCGGAGACGCTCCCGCCGGAGATGACGGAAGACGTTAGCGCACGGAACCCGAGAGTCTGACGAATGAGATAAGTTTAATATCTGCAATAAGTTAGAATACTTGCGAAACTTGAGAATTTGAATAATACACAATGAGCTTTATAATAGACAAACAGACACTTGAAGACCTCGGGATATTTTCTCGCAACAGGAAAACGTCGGTCTTCGCCATATACGACTCGACGCGGACGAGGGGAGGCTCACGCATGCTTGAGGATATGTTCGCGGCTCCTCTTGATAATGTGGAACTCATTTCCCGCCGCTCCTCCGTGATTGCGTGGTTTCGTGACAACAAGATAAAGTTTCCGTTTCCGAAGGCACTTCTTGACGCGTCTGAACAATATCTTGCGGTGACGGACGAGCGTACGAGGATTGCAGGCGAGAAGCATCCTTTCCTGAAGTCAATCGAGCGCATTGTCAGGAAAGACAGCCAGGTGGAGCAGATGGTTGCCGGAATCGGAGCGACCGTGAAGATTCTCGGACTTCTTTACGCGTTCATGTCCGGGCTTTCTGCGACAGGCGGGCTTGAGAGCCTGTTTCCGGAGCTTGTGGAGGCGCGAAAGACGATTGCCGGTCCCGAGTTTACGACTGTGCGCACTCTCGCCGGCAAGAAGAAACTGACAGTTGCGGAAGCATCAGATGTTGACGGGACGCTGAGGTACAGGCACCGTGACAAGGTGCGCCTGCTTTTGGATTTTGTCTATCTTCTTGACGTTTACGTCTCCGTTGCCGGAACGGCTTCCGCAAGGGGGTTCGTCTCGGCAGAGGTGTTGCCGAAGGAGGATAATGTGTTGGAACTCAATGGGGTGTTCCATCCGGCGCTGGACCGCCCCGTGGCCAATGACCTGAGCGTCACGGGTGAGTGCAACGTGATTTTCCTCACCGGAGCGAACATGGCCGGGAAGTCCACGTTCATGAAGACGCTCGGCATCGCCGTATTCCTCGCGCATCTCGGATTTCCGGTCCCGGCCAAGTCGATGCGCTTTTCAGTGCGCGACGGCCTTTTCACGACAATCAATCTTCCGGATGCCCTGAACCGTGGCTACAGCCACTTCTATGCCGAGGTTCGCCGTCTGCGAAAGGTCGCTCAGACCGTCCGCCGCTACCCTCACACAGTCGTGATTTTTGACGAGCTGTTCCGCGGAACCAACGTCAAGGATGCCTTTGACGCCACTGTCGCCGTCACCGAGGCATTTTCCAAGATAAAGGGAAGTATCTTCCTCATCTCGACCCACATCATCGAGGCAGGCGAGGAGCTTAAGAAACATTGCGGCAACATATCATATCTCTATCTTCCGACCGAAATGGACGGGAACCGGCCGGTCTATACCTACCGCCTGAAGGAGGGGATAACTTCCGACCGTCACGGAATGGTGATAATACGGAACGAAGGGATATTGGACATATTAGAAAAGCGGGAACCGTCCGACGGTTTCTGAAATATACCGACATTTTGGGATTGACAGTGTTTCCCAGATTGTCTATTTTTGTAAGAATCTGCCAGAATTGTTTGTTCAGTTATTTTGCGATGTATTTTTGAGTCAGATGGCTCCAAAGACACCAAAAGAACGAACACAATAATGATCGGACAGCATATAGTAGTGTATCTTATGGGTGTTATTAGTTTAAGGAAAAGGATTGTCTTTCTTGCCCTCGTTGCATTTCTGACGCTTCTTGACGCGGCAGGACTGGCCGCGCAGGGCGTTCAGGGGGGGGCAGGATTCGTAGCAGGCCGGGTCACTGACAAGATGACCGGAGAGCCGCTCCCGGGTGTGTTTGTCCTGTTTCAGGGCTATACCTACGGAGCGATGACAGACGAGAACGGATATTACTCTCTCAAGCGTCCCGAAAAGGGCGGAACCCTCGAATTTTCATGCCTCGGCTATGAGACTAAACGCGTGAAGATCAATCAGCACGCGAAGATGGACGTGGCACTCGTGGAGGCAAAGGAGAGTCTTGACGACGTCATAGTCACGGGATATGCCCCTATCCGAAAGGAGGGATTTTCCGGAAACACCACGAAAATCAAGAAAGACGAGCTCATAAAGGTCAATCCGAACAATTTCATATCGGCAATACAGACCTTCGATCCCTCTTTCCGAATCAAGGAGAACATAAGCGCCGGCTCAAACCCGAATGCCGTTCCGGACGTGACTCTCCGCGGACAGACCAGCGTCTCCTCGCTTGACGCTTCGGACATATCCAAGCAGTCACTTAGCGGCAGCGCGAACCTTCCTATATTCATACTCGACGGATTTGAGGTAGACGTCCAGAAAATCTTCGACCTCGACCCTACGCGTATCCACAGCGTCAACATTCTCAAGGATGCGGCGGCCACGGCACTCTATGGCTCGCGGGCTGCAAACGGCGTCATCGTCGTCGAACTCCGTTCCCCGCAGGCCGGTCAGCTCCGGCTTCAGTACAACACGACGCTCACCCTTGAGGTTCCGGATCTGTCATCCTATAACCTTATGAATGCGAGCGAGAAACTTGAGGCGGAGAGACTTGCCGGACTCTACGACAGCTCGACTCCATGGGTGGACCCCTATACGGACGGATACTACCAGAGAATGAACAACATCATCCGGGGTGTGGACACCTACTGGCTCGCCCTCGGACTTCGCAACTCGTTCAATCAGAGGCACGCAATATATGTCGACGGTGGAGAAAACGATGTCCGCTGGGGAATCGAGCTCAACTACTCCGGGAACAACGGCGTCATGAGACATTCTTCAAGGAATGTCACCGATGCCGGGTTCTACGTCGACTACCGTATAGGCAAGTTTCAGATTAAGAACAAGGCAACGTTCTCGTTCAGCGACAGTTCCGATCTTCCTTTCAATTCGTTCAGCGACTACTCCCACCTTCAGCCCTACATGAGGGTTTATGATGATGACGGAAACTATCTGCGCCGGCTCGAAAGCCTCGACGGTTATTCCGGATCGCTTGTGAATCCTCTGTACGAAATCAACAACTACCGGAGCTACAGCAAGTCGAAGTACAACGAGATCATAGACAACCTCCTTGTCAACTGGGACATAATCAAGGGACTGCGCCTGCGACTCCAGATGTCGGCAACCATAAAGCGGAACAGTTCCGAGACTTACAAGGATCCGTCCTCGTCATCCTACGGCACGGGGAACCTCGCGCTCAACGGAGACAAGAGCACGACTTCCGGGGACAGCAACAAGCTTGACGGCACGCTCCAGCTGATGTACAACGCCAGCATCAAGGGGCACAACCTGAACCTGAACCTCTCCACAAACATCCGCACCACCAAGTACGAAACCGAATCCGCTTCCTATCAGGGCTTCCCTGGGGGCGACCTCACCTCGACCAACTATGCCTCGCAGATTGTCGGCAAGCCGTCCGTAAGCGACAGCCGCACGAGGCTTGTCGGTTTCCTGCTCACGGGCAACTACACATGGAACGACATCTATTTCGCAGACCTCACCGGACGTCTCGACGGTTCCTCCGAGTTCGGTTCCAACCGCAGGTGGTCGATGTTCTGGGCAACCGGAGCGGGCATCAACATCCACAACTACGACTTCCTCAAGAAGAACCCCGTGATTTCCACCCTCAAGTTCAGGGCATCCTACGGACTCACAGGAAAGACCAACTTCTCGCAATACGCCGCCCGCAACCTCTACAACCTCGACACAAGTTCATGGTTCCCGACGGGCTACGGTGTGTTTCTCTCGCAGATGGGCAACCCTGACCTGAACTGGGAACGCACCTATCAGCTTGACTATGGCGGAGAGCTCGGATTGTGGAAGGACAGGGTGCATCTCAAAGTCTCGGCATACAGCCAGCGTACGGTGGACCTCATCACCGACTTCGCGCTTGCCTCTTCCACGGGGTTCCAGTCGCACAAGGAGAATATGGGCGTGGTGAAGAACAACGGAATCGAGCTTGACCTCCGCGTCCGTGTATACCAGGACCGCGATTGGCTGCTGTCTGTTTTCGGGAACTTCGCACGGAACCGCAACACGGTCGTCGAGATTTCGGAGGCCATGCAGGCCTATAACAGAAAGGTTGAGGAAATATTCAAAAACTACAATCCGGCGACAACTTCCGACAGCCAGTATTCCAAACCTTACCTGAAATACTACGAGGGTGCCTCGATGACCGCGATAGCCGGCATGAAGTCCCTGGGAATCAGCCCGTCCAACGGAAAGGAAATCTTCCTCAAGCCCAACGGTGAGGTCACTGACAAATGGGCGGCGGAGGACTGGCAGGTAATCGGCGACACCGCACCGAAGGGACAGGGCTCGTTCGGGTTCACGGCCGCATGGAGGCAGTGGTCTGTCTTCACCTCTTTCCTCTACCATTTCGGCGGCGATGCCTACAACAGCACGCTCGTTGACTATGTCGAGAACGTGAATCTCGCGAAGGAAAACGTTGACCGCAGGGTCCTTCTCGAACGCTGGCAGAAGCCGGGCGACGTCACCACAATGAAGGACATACGTGACAGAAACGTCACCACCGGAGCCACCTCCCGCTTTGTACAGAAGGACAACACCCTACAATTCAGCTCCATAACCCTGAGCTATGACTTCAAGCCGGAGCTCCTTCGCAAGGCGCACATAGGTATGTGTCGTCTCTCCCTCGTCGCGAACGACATTTTCTATCTGTCGTCGATACGCCGTGAGCGCGGACTCTCGTACCCATATTCCCGTTCGTTCAGTTTCTCAATGAACATTTCGTTTTAGAAATCTTCAAAAAATAAATTATCCTCATCTTATGTCTTCTTTTTGGTCTATATTTATTTTCTCATCGGTCATGTACCTCCAGTACACTCTCTCTTCCAAAATAAATCTATCCTCAAAAATAATCCACAATCTGAGGCAATTTATTTTTCTCATATTTCTTGGGGAGGAGGCTATATGAAAAGGATATATTTCAGAACACTGCTTATTCTCACGACGGCCGTTCTCTCCATCTCTTGTGACTGGCTGAACGTGACCCCGTCAAACGCGGTTGACGAGGACGATCTATTCAAGACGGGCTACGGCTGCCGCAACTCCCTGAACGGCGTCTACCTTAAGCTCGGAAGCGCCGACCTCTACGGGCGCAATCTCAGCTGGGGGCTGCTCAGCTCTGTGGCGCAGGAATACCTCACGGACGACTCAGCCCAGGGCTCCAATGCCGCCCAGGTATGCAGGGACGGTGCCGATTTTGTCTACAACTCATCTACGACAAAGCCGCTGATTGCGTCTGTCTGGGAGACTTCCTACTCGGTGATTGCGAACCTCAACAAGATAATCGAACATATAGACGGAATAGACGTCCGCGAATTTGCATACGGCGAGGACGAGCGCGGGCTCATAAAGGCCGAGGCATACGCCCTGCGCGCGATGCTGCACTTTGACCTGCTGCGCCTCTTCGCGCCCGCCCCGGCGACCAACCCTTCCGGAACCTACATTCCTTACAGAGATGAATTTTCTTCCTCGTTAGGTGAGAAATTATCTGTGAAGTCTGTGATTAACAAGGTTTTGCGTGATATTTCCATGGCGGAGCCGGTTCTTCGGAAGTTCGACGTCGAGACGCACCCGGAGGCGATGTATGCCAGCAAGATGACGGAGCCCACCACAGAAATGAACGCCCGCTACCGCTTCGACAGCAAGATTTACATCGACGACATGGGGCAGTTTTTCTGGTATCGCGGCTGGAGGATGAACTATATGGCTCTGATGGCACTGAAGGCCCGCGTCTGCCTCTACGGCGGCTCTGGCTTCTACCCCAATGCCAAGGCTGCGGCATACGAGGTCTATGACAGTTTCTACCGCTCCAAAAAATGGGTAGGATTCACTCCTCAGGACAATGTCGTGTGCCAAAAGGACTCACGCTACACAAAACTCTCTGACGACGTGCTTTTCGGAGCCTACTACCGGACGCTCGCAACCGATTACGATGCCTCGCTCTTCGGCTCCGACAACAGCGTGAAGTACCCTCTTGCCAACATAGACGATCTCTTTGCAAGCGACAACACCGGACTCTACAAGGACTGGCGTCTGGACTACACGCTCGCGAAGACGAACTCGTCCAACACTTCGTGGTATACCCTCAAGTACAGCGTCTCCACCGAGCCCGAAGTCTCCGCAATCGAGAATCCTATGATTCCGGTCATACGTCTGAGCGAGGTCTGCTACATTCTGGCCGAGATTGCCGCGTCGGAGGGAAAGGTTCCCGAGGGCATCGCCTATCTTGAAACTGTCCGTAAGGCACGCGGGGCAGAACGTTCGCTGTCGTTGAGCGTCACCACGGCGGAGCAGCTGATGGACGAGATTGTGCTGGACGCGCGAAAGGACTTCCTGTGTGAGGGAAATATGTTTTATATGTATAAACGTTTGAATTACAGGGAATTGCCGAGTTCGTCGCACCCCGGGACCATGAAAGACGCCTCTGCCGCGTATGTGTTCCCGATTCCTACGAGTGAGAGCCCGTTCTGATGGAGACATTCCTCCACCAGAACGGGCTTATGCCCGCCTAACCCCAGTCGCATAAATAGATTATTATGAATAGTGTAAAAAGAATATCAATCTTGCTTGCATTCGGTGCTCTCGCACTTGCCGGATGCAAGGAAGACACGCTCAAGACCTACAGCGGCGAGAACTATGTTCATTTCAAACCGGACGCGAACGATGTCGTCGCGGCGGAGTATAATTTCGCGACGGGCGAGACCACGCGTGAGACCGAGTACAGCATCCCCGTCGATGTCCGGCTCTGGGGCTTTCTTCCGGAGACCGATTTCACTTTCACGACGGAGATTGTCACTGACGGCACCACCGCCCTTCCTGCCGACTATGAACTCCAGCCGCAGCAGACATTCAGGGCGGGAGAGGCCGAGGGTAAATTTCACCTTACGGTAAGGCGGCGTCCGGAACTGCTCGCGACGAACTATCGGGTCGTCGTGCGTATGGTTTCCGCGGACGGAGGTCATGTCGTGGCACCTTTGGCATACACGACGGTCTCGATAACCGTGAAGGACGACCTCAGTTCCCTGAAACCGCAGTGGTGGGCGACTACGCAGGCTCTCGGGAGCTATTCCGACATCAAGTTCCGCGTCTTAAACATCTACCTCGGCCACTTTCTCAAGAATCTCAACGGTTACACCGACATAACATTCAAAGAAGAGGCACTGAAGTTCAAGGCCTGGTGGAAACAACAGTGGGGCGAGGGTAATTACAAATATTGCGACACCGACGGCATCACCCCTCTCTACGACACCATCCCCGACTGAACGGGGTCTATGATGGGGAGCAAAACGATGTGATACCTGTAGAACATAAGATAACATGAAGATAAAGACACACATATATATCCTTCTGGCGGCAACCGTAGCCATCGCGGTCTCATGCATGGCCGACAAGGGAAGCTACGACTATGCGAAGACGAACGAGGTCACGTTCAAGACCGTCCTCGAAGGCTTCACATTCACATCCAGTGAGGATGTGGAAATCACGGCTCCAGTAGAGTTCTCTGAGCCGTTCTCCAACGATTCTGAGATTGACGAGGCCTTTGAAATCAGCTGGTACATAGGCAAGGAATGTGTAGGGACGGGCTATAAACTGAAATACTGCTTCGACAAGAGCGGCGGCTACTCACTGATTCTTAAGGTCAGGAACCGCAGCACAGGCGAGACCTATCTCAGCGGCACCTATCCGATAAACGCCAAAAGCGCGGTGGGTTGGGGCTGGATGGTCCTGAGCGCCGACAGGGACGACAATTCCTGCCTGGCGGTCATCTCTCCGATAACCCTCCATGTCTATCCTTCGCTCGAAAAGGACATCGACGGCGGGCTCGGCACCGGTCCCAAGTCACTGAACTACTACTATGTCCTCGGTTCAATCCCGGGTTCATACGTTTCGGGGCTTCCTAAGGTTATCGTGAACCAGACCGGCGGCACCGTCACCCTCGACGGCAACACTCTTCAGAAAGACAAATGGCTGCGAGACGAGTTCGAGAACGGCGCCGAGCCCGAGGCCGACCTTACAATCAGCGCCTTTGCCTGGAAGCAGTCCTACTACCTGATTTTCTCTGCCGAGGGCAATGTCTATCTGCGCTGCATGCCGATAACCGGTGGCTACACCGAGATTCCCTACTACAACTCCTACTCGTCGATGCCATACGCCTTCGATAGGGAAGTGCGCATCAGCGCCGTGGCTCCATTCCACAATGTCACTTACTGGGCCGCCGACGAGGAAAATGTCCTGATCTATGATGAGCTTAACTCACGTTTCCTCGCCTTCGTTAAGGGAAACTATGGCTCCGACTATGATTCCTACAGCCCCAAGGTCGTCTATCTCAGCTATTACGATGCCGCCGGCGAATTTGACCCGTCTGTTCCTAAGGTGGACAATCTCGGCGCCGGCACGAAATGCCTCGCTCTCGGGGCCTACGAGGTCGTCGAGACCGATCCGGA
>DJRM01000098.1:0-5644 GCA_002440085.1 Bacteroidales bacterium UBA6360 | reverse complement strand
GGAACGGGCGACTACCACGTCTACGAGTTCACGGTGAACCCTATGGGGTCCCGCAGCCACACGATCACGGCAAACACCCACACGCCGTTCTCCGGAGCATCCCTCATGACGGAGAACTCTGTTGTGCAGATGTCAACGAACTTCACGAAGAACCCATATTTCTACTTCACCGACGGCGACCGCAATCTCTACGTTTACAGCATGGATGCCCGCGAGCACAGGCTCCTCTACACCGCATCCTCCCGCATCACCGGCATCTGCCCGAGCCCGGTCGACTGCCCGTTCTCCAACTACGGCGCCAACAGCAAGACCCCGAACTTTCGCCTCGCCCTCTCCCAGGAGGGAGGAAAGATAAGCATAGTCGACGTCAGTTCTTCGAAGATGGTGCGTCTGTTCGAGGGTTTCTCCTCCGACGTGAAGATTGATGAGCTTTCCGGTTTCGGTGACATAAAGTCGGTTGTTTGGGCGACGAACTACGAGGGGGAATATTAGAGCCCGTTTAATTTAATGCGAATGTGATTGAAATTCAAAATATTAGTGGTTTTATGTTTAATTCTAAATTTTTCAAACAAATGAAAAGGTTATCTTATTTTCTTTGCGCCGCCCTCGTGGCATTTGGCGCAGCAAGCTGCGAGAAGACTCCTGAGGTCGTTGATTTTCCGGTAGTGGGTCCGTTGACGTTTGAAGGGACTTATGATTCCTATGCACATGGTGCACATGGCTGGGTTGAGGGTGATGAAATTGGATTGTTTGTTACTTCTGATGGTGTTATTCAGGCAAACCTTCATTATGCTCCATCTGAATATGCTACTATTAAAGACAGTGAAGTCGGCCCGGAACTTCAGGGCGATGTTAAGAAAACAGCATTCAAAGCAGTAGGATCTGAAATAGCAGGGTTTAAGAAAGGAGAACATCAGGTTTATGCCTATGTACGTTACGATGCTTCAAGTACAGACTACAAGGCAGTAAAGTTGCCGGATTTGTCTGTTCAGGAGTATTATTCTGCATTTGGCGCTAATCCTAAATACACATTCGCTTACGCAAAGTTGGCTGAGCCTCTTACCGAATATACTGCAGAAACAATCTCATTGGGTGAATTTGTCTGCCCATTCTCATCTTTGACGATTTCTTCTCTGACATTTGATGAAGAGAAGTTTAAAGCTGGGGATGTTGTCTCAAAGGTTGTTGTTTCTGCAGAGACTGGCATATCAGTTTCAAATGCTACAATTAACCTTGAGACAGGAGAAATTTCAGAGAAGGGCAAATCTATTGAAATTAAGTTGCCTGAAGGTGGTTTCCAGATAAAAAACTCTGATTGGGGCCTTGATTTGGAAACATTGTTTGTCGTTGTATGTAATGATGTTGCGACATCTAAAGATACAGAGTATACGATTACATTGACAATCAATGGCAAGGAGTATACAGCCAAAGGTAAGCCAAGTATGAAATATATGGATAATGCAATGTTTATGGGAGCGACTGTAGAATAACAGTTTCAGTAACATTTCATATTTGGCCTGTCATTTGAGCATAGTGGAGTGCTTTATGCAGGTCAAAAACAGCAAAGAATCCGACCCGAATAAACAGCAGGCCGGATTTTTTGTCTTATATTTGTGCCACGAAACCATAATGAACAAAAACAAATGGCCAAGCTTACAGTTCCACGCCTGAGAGTCGGAGAATCCGTACATTCAATCCTATGCGACGACAACGCATTCGCAAATCTTCCCGCAAACCACCTCGACTGCCTGAATTGGGCGGAGGAATATCCCTATAAACCGGATGTATCATTCCGCCTGTTCCACAATGACGAATTCCTTTTCCTCGAATACGACGTCCGCGAGAAATGCACCGCTGCGCTTGAGATGACCGACGGAAACGATGTCTACAAGGACAGCTGCGTCGAGTTCTTCATTCAGCCGGAGGGTGACGGGCACTACTACAACTTCGAGTGGAACGCCATCGGGACGCTCTGCTTCTCGCGCCGCACAGGCCGCTTCGACCCGGTTCATGCTTCCAAGCCGGTTCTTGACAGCGTCCTGACCTCCTCAACATACGGAAGAAAGCCTTTTGAGGAAATCAAGGGGGACAATGTCTGGACACTCCGCGTCGCGATTCCGGCATCGGCTCTTTTCGGCGGCGAGCTCAAGACCTGGCACGGAGCCCGTCTCAAGGGCAATTTCTACAAATGCGGTGATGACCTCTCCACTCCGCACTACATAACCTGGGCTCCAATCACGACCCCGACCCCCGACTACCATCGTCCGGAATTTTTCCAATCCATATTTTGCGAATAACTTGAGTCAGGATTCAAGTAAAATGTACGGATGCAAGGCTTGCGAGGGGATAAATCCGCAGCAACCTAATGGTTGTGAGGAATTTATCCTCCGAAGCGTAACGCAGCAGACGTGCGTTTTATTTGAATCCGTCGTCGTCGCGCTCGCGAATGTCACGTATACGCAGCTGCATGTTGGAATTGCCCCGGTAGTAGTTCTCCACTATGGAATAGCAGATGTCGAACGGGTTGCCGGCCTTGATGTAGTCGAACGAACCTGACATGTTGAAGCCTATTGCAGAGATGTGACGCCCCGGGTTGTTCTCCTCTATCAGTTCGAGCTTCAGGTGCCCGCCCTCGGCCCCGACCTTGCGCCCGTTGCCGTTGTCGTAGATGTTCTCCGTGAGAAAGACCGGTGTCGCGTTCTCCGGTCCGAAAGGCTGGAACTGCTTAAGTATGCGCAGGAACTTCGGCGTAATTTGCGAGAAGCTTATCTTTGCGTCGATGTTCACCACCGGCACCTGCATCTGCGGGACAATCTTCCCCGCGATAAACTTCTCGATGCGCTCGCAGAACGCCGGCAGGTTCTCCTCCCGCAGCGTCATTCCGGCGGCGTAGAGATGTCCTCCGAAATTCTCAAGAAGGTCAGAGCAGCTCTCTATGGCCTCGTAGAGGTCGAACCCCGGGACGCTCCTTGCCGAGCCGCTCACGAAGCCGTTTGCCTTGGTGAGTACTATGGTCGGCTTGAAGAACGCCTCCACAAGCCTCGACGCCACGATTCCGACCACACCCTTGTGCCATGACGGGTTGTAGACAATGGTCGCGTTGCCGAACGAGAGACATTTCCCGTTCTTGACCATGTCAAGTGCCTCCTGGGTGTTCTGTCTGTCAATATCCTTGCGCTGGGTGTTGTAGCGGTTGATTTCCTCGGCAGCCTCGACGGCAGTACGATCGTCCGTAGCCGTGAGCAGTTTCACCGCCACTCCTCCGGATTCCATACGCCCGGCGGCGTTGATTCTCGGCCCTATCTTGAACACGATGTCGTCAATCGTGAGATGTCCCGGTTCCAGTCCGGAAAGCGAAATCATCGCCTTGAGACCCTTGCACGGGTCTTCGTTCAGTCTCTTGAGCCCGAAGTGCGCCAGAATCCTGTTCTCTCCGGTCACTGACACGAGGTCCGACGCGATGCTCACCGCAAGCAAATCAAGCAGAGGCTCCAGCGTCTCGAACGCGATGCCGTGTGACTGCGCGTATGCCTGCACAAGCTTGAAACCGACGCCGCAGCCAGAAAGGTCGTCGAATGGGTAGTGACAATCCTCTCTTTTGGGGTCGAGCACCGCCACGGCGGCCGGCAGTTCGTTTTCCGGGAGATGGTGGTCGCATATAATCATGTCGATTCCCTTCTCCGCGGCATACCGCACTCTATCTATGGCCTTGATTCCGCAGTCGAGCGTGATAATGAGCGTATATCCGTTCTCCGCGGCCCAGTCTATCCCTTTCGTGGACACGCCATATCCCTCGTCATAACGGTCGGGAATGTATGACCCCACGTTTGAAGTCAGCCTTGACAGAAAGGAATACACCAAAGACACGGCAGTGGTCCCGTCCACGTCATAGTCTCCATAGACGAGAATTTTCTCTCCCCCCTCCAGTGCTGTCTCCAACCTTTCGACGGCCTTGTCCATGTCCTTCATCAGGAACGGGTCGTGAAGCTTCTCAAGCGACGGGCGGAAAAAGGCACGCGCCTCCTCGAACGTATGCACGCCCCTCTGAACCAAAAGCTCGGCCAGAACGGGGTCTATGCCGAGTTCGGAAGAAAGCTCCCGCTCCTTCGATTCGTCGGCGCCCTTGCGTATTACCCATTTCTTTTCCATTGTCACAAAGATACTCAAATAGTTTCAGAATTAAGAATAATTGTCGTATTTTTGTACGATTTGGCGAGGTCTCGGAAGTGACGTCGTCGTATCATAATGACCTTGAAATATATAAATGAAGAGATATGATTACACAGGAATTCAACGAACAGGAACAGCAGCGCCGCGATGCGCTCGGCAAGCTTCGCGAACTCGGAATCGAGCCTTATCCGGCTCCGCTCTATCCGGTCAATGCGACGGCGAGGGAGATAAAGGAGGGATATGACGCCGAAAAGGGCAATTTCTCAGACGTCTGCATCGCCGGAAGAATCATGACCCGCAGGATTATGGGCGCGGCGTCGTTCATCGAACTTCAGGACGAGACCGGAAGGATTCAGGTGTATATAAAGCGCGACGAGATTTGCCCGGGTGAGGACAAGACGATGTACAACACGGTGTTCAAGAAGCTTCTCGACATCGGCGACATCATCGGAATCAAGGGCTATGCCTTCATCACGCAGACCGGTCAGCTCTCCATCCACGCCAAGGAACTCACGCTCCTGAGCAAGTCGCTGAGGGTGCTCCCTATCGTGAAGGAGAAGGACGGCGAGGTGTTCGACGCTTTCTCTGATCCGGAACTCAAGTACAGACAGAGATATGTCGACCTCATCGTGAACCCGCAGGTGCGCGAAGTCTTCATCAAGAGAAGCCAGATTATCGCGACGATGCGCGAATACTTCAATGAGGCGGGCTGTCTTGAGGTCGAGACCCCTATCCTTCAGGGCATTCCGGGCGGTGCCACTGCGCGTCCGTTCATCACCCACCACAACGCTCTCGACATTCCTCTCTACCTCAGGATTGCCAACGAACTGTATCTCAAGAGGCTGATTGTCGGCGGGTACACGGGCGTCTATGAGTTCGCGAAGGACTTCCGCAACGAGGGAATGGACAAGACCCACAACCCGGAGTTCACCTGCATGGAAATCTATGTGGCCTACAAGGACTACATCTGGATGATGAACTTCATCGAGAAGCTTCTTGAGAAGATTGCGCTCAAGCTCCATGGCAAGACAGAACTTACAATCGGTGACAAGACCGTCGATTTCAAGCCGCCTTACCGCCGTCTGCCTATCCTTGACGCGATTAAGGAATATGCCGGAGTGGACGTCAGCGGAATGGATGAGGAGCAGCTTGTCGAGACCTGCAAGAAGCTCCACGTTGAGGTGGACAAGACCATGGGCAAGGGCAAGCTGATTGACGCCATCTTTGGCGAGTATTGTGAGGAGCACCTCATCCAGCCGACTTTCATCACTGACTATCCTGTCGAGATGTCGCCGCTCACCAAGCGTCACCGCAACAATCCTGAACTCACCGAGCGTTTCGAGCTCTTCGTCTGCGGAAAGGAGCTTGCCAACGCCTACAGCGAACTTAACGACCCTATCGACCAGCTCGACCGCTTCAAGGAGCAGGCACGTCTGAAGGACGAGAAAGGTGACGACGAGGCAATGTACATCGA
>DJRM01000108.1:5836-16436 GCA_002440085.1 Bacteroidales bacterium UBA6360 | reverse complement strand
CCTCGGGAAGAAAGTGACGTCTATAGAAGATCCTGTGTGGAAGGAGAAGAAGAACTACGACAAGGTGTCGTTCAAATAATTACAAATGTTTAACTATTAACCATCATGATTATGAAAAAATCGATTCGGGGGGGGCAGTCCCTCCTATGCACAGGCTATCAGGCGCCGTCTGTTTCCATGCAGTCCTTCGCCGCTGAGACGGGGTTTGCCCAGAGCGGCAACGGCAACGGAATCAGCAAAATGGAGACATGGAGCGAGTGGGAAAATTAGTGGGAGCGTGTTTTCCCGTGTTTTTTTTATGAATATTATAATTGATAATACTTTGACTGTTATGAAAAAGATTATGTTTGGTATCCTTGCGGTCACGGCTGTTGTCGGCTGCGGGAAGACTGCTGATGTGGTGGATGAGAATCATCAGGAAGAAACGCACGGTGTCGAGATTGTCGCAGATGTTGTCGCGACAAAGACAACGCATACGGACGGCGGCGCCGTCGAGACGGCCTGGAAAAAGGACGATGCCGTCGGGATTTTCTGGTATAAGGGCAGCTCGGCGGCCGAGGCCGGCACGGGCGCGGCGGACAGGCTGGAGAACGGGAAGATTCTTGCGAAGGAGTCCGGTTCGTCCACTTCTTTCGACGCTCCGGAGAACTATCTTGCCGAGAAGGGTACGGACTATCTGACCTATGCCTACTATCCTTATAGCTCTGAGACCGGTACCGACCCTCTTGCGGTGAAATTCACGCTGCCTGCTGCGCAGACCCAGGCCGCTGCCGGCAACCTCGACCACCTTTCCGGAACCGATTTCCTCTATGCTTCGACAACGGCGAAAAACAACGGAACCGGCAAGGTGGACCTGAGTTTCAAACACGCGCTTTCGGTTCTCGCCATAAATCTGACCACCGAGGAGGCGAATCTTGAGGTTTCGGCTCTGCGCGTCAGCCTTGACGGCGAGGGGGAGAAACTCTCCGTGACAGAAGGAAGCGTGAATCTGGCGACCGGAGAACTTGCGCTCACTGCAGGCAGCCCTGAAATCAGCCTCACAGTCACTTCACCGGCTCTCCTCTCTTCGGAGGCTTCGACTTTCTACATGATGATAACTCCGGGCCATGCCGGCAGGACCGTCAGCGTCTATGCTACGATTGGCAGAAAGGAAGAGCTGGTCGGTTCGAAGACAATACCGGCTGACGGCACCGGCATTCCTGCGGGTGCGAAGGCCGAGATGGAGTTCAAGATTAGCCATTCGGCGGTGTTCGCTGACTTTGAGGATGGTTCATTCAGCGCTTTCCAAAAAGGCGGCTCCACCCTGTCCGTGGTCGACAATCCGAGTGGCATGGGAAAGGTTCTGAAGGCTGAAGTTGATCCGAAATCTACGAATGCGTCCGGATACTTCACCATTCTGAGGGAAGCGATCGTTGCTCAGGGCATCGACCCGTCTGAATACAAGGGCATAAGAGTTCAGTATTTGTGGAAAGGCACGGTGCAGCTGGTGCCTCGAATAGATGTCGGAAGCACAAAGCAGTTGCCGGATAATTCGGCTGACATTTCATTGAATGGGGAATGGCAGACATTGGAATATGAAATAAATTTCCCTAAGCCTGACGGCAACCAGAAAGGCAATCGTACGTTCCGTCCGTTCATGACTCTGGACGGCCAAAACTACAATCCTGCCAGCATGAAGGAAGAGAACAGGGTATGTGAGATGTACTTCGATAACTTCACACTTTACAAATGATGCGGCGAACACTCATCAGGATTCTTTCAGGACTTGCGGCGCTCCTGTTGCCGCTGGTCCTGAGTTCCGTTGCGGCAGCCGATGAAAGGGACGGTGCCACGAGGAACGTCACCGGCACTGTCGTTGACGGTTTCGGGACTCCGGTAATCGGGGCAGGTGTGGTTCTTGAGGGCGCGAAGGGCTCCGGCACCGTGACGGACATAGACGGAAAGTTCAGTCTTGAAGTTCCGGAAAAGGGCCGCCTCGTCATTTCATGCATCGGATTCGAGACTCTTTATGTGCCTCTTTCCGCTTCCCTGAGCAACTACTCCATTGTCCTGCACGAGGACTCCATCCTTCTGGATGACGTGGTCGTGGTGGGATACGGTGTCCAGAAGAAGGAAAGCATCGTCGGGGCCATCTCGCAGGTCGGGGGAGAGACTCTCGTCAATTCGGGGCTCTCGAACATCACCAATGCCATGGCCGGCAAGCTGTCGGGAGTCACGACGCTCCAGTCCTCCGGGCAGCCTGGGCAGGACGACGCCGAAATCGTAATCCGCGGAGTGTCAAGCTTCAACAATTCCAGCCCGCTTGTCCTCGTTGACGGAATCGAGCGCGACTTCGCCTCCATAGACCCGAACGAGGTGGAGAACATCTCCGTCCTGAAGGACGCCTCCGCCACGGCCGTGTTCGGAGCGAAGGGCGCGAACGGAGTCATAATCGTCACCACGAAGAGCGGAAAGGAGGGACGGCCGAAGATGGACATAACCGTCTCGCAGGGCTTCGCCTCTCCGATAAACACTCCGGAGCATATAGACTCCTACACCACGATGTCCCTGCTCAACGTGGCGCGGATGAACGAACAGCAGTTCGAGGCGCTTTCTTCACAGGAGGTCCTTGAAGAGTACAGGAATCCGTCCTCCGCCCTGAACGCGCTCCGCTATCCTGATGTCGACTGGCTCAAGGAAATGACCAGGCCGTTCGCCTCCACGACCAACGCCAACTTCAACATAAGCGGCGGAACCAGGTTCGTCAAGTATTTCGCTTCTGTCGGCTACACGAACGAAGGCTCGATTTTCCGTAGCTTCAGGGACGACAAGGTGGACAGCGGCTACAAGTACAACAGGTTCAACTTCAGGACCAACGTTGATTTCAACGTCACGCGGAGCACCAAGGTATCCTTCAAGCTCGGAGGCAACGTCGGCATCAAGAACAAGCCCCAACCTCAGGGAGGGGACGACGAGATGTGGCTGGCCGTCTTCGGCGCGAGCACCGCGAAATACCCTATGTACTACCCTTCTTGGGTGCTTAAGGAGGTGCCCGACACGGACTACCCGGACGCTTCCGAGGACCGTCTGCTGAGCGAGGCCGACCAGAGCACCTACAACCCTTACTACCAGATGATGAAGGGCAGCTTCATCCAGCTGACCGACACGAAACTCTTCTCGGACATCATCGTGAACCAGAAGCTCGACTTCATAACCCGGGGACTGTCCGTCCAGGCAAAGGTCTCTCTGAGCTCCTACTACAAGTACACTACGCTCAAGACCGAGTACAACAGGCCGAGCTATGTGCTGGACTTCAGCAAGATAGGCACGTCCGAGAATCCATGGAGGCGGACTGGGGATGACGGCTATGCCTACACCGAGCCGCCGATGTACACCAACGCCGGAAACGAGCTTCAGGGCGGCTACTATATGGACCTCTACTATGACTTTTCGGTCAACTACGACCGCACCTTCGGGAACCACGGCGTCACCGGGCTTTTCCTCTTCAATAGGCAGGAACAGGCCAAGGGCACCTCGTTCCCCTACTACAACGAGGCTCTTGTGGCGCGTGCCACCTACGATTATGCGCACAAGTACCTTGTCGAGTTCAACATGGGCTACACCGGCTCCGAGCGATTCGCCCCGAGCAATCGTTTCGGATTCTTCCCGTCGGGGGCGGTCGGCTGGGTGATGTCGCAGGAAAAATTCATGGAGCCGCTGAAGCCGTGGCTGAGTAAGCTCAAGTTCCGCTTCTCCATGGGACTGGTCGGAAATGACTATGCAAACAACAGGTGGCTCTACATCAGCGAGTACTCTAAAGACAGCAGCGGGCACATCGTGGAGGACAAGTCCGCCAACCTCTCCGCGCAGTGGGAGCAGGCGTTCAAGAAGGATCTCGGCATAGAGATGGGCTTCTTTGGCAACGACCTCACCCTGAACATCGACCTGTTCGACGAATACAGGGACAAGATGCTTATTTCGGTCGACAACAACACCCCTATCTGGCTCGGGACATCTTCCAAGGAGCTCAACAAGGGCGCAATCAAGAAGCACGGCATTGAGGTTGAGGCAAATTACAGCCACAGGTTCGGAAGAGACTGGACCTTCAGCGTCGGGGGCAATTTCTCCTACAGCGACAACCGTGTCGTCTATGCGGATGACGCCCCGTTCTCCCTTGAGCACCAGCGTGCCGCGGGTGCGCCGATCGGAACCCCGACCGGCGGATTATATCTCGCGGACAGCGGTTTCCTGACTTCCGTGGATGACATCCACAGCAGTTTCCTTCCCGTCACCATGGACAAGGTCATCATCGGTGACTACAAGTTCATCGACTACACCGCCGACGGTGTCATCGACTCCGATGACAAGGGGCGTATCCGGGGCTCTGTCTACCCGCCGGTCTCGTTCGCCTTCAACACCGGGTTCTCATGGAAGGGGCTTGAATTTAGGATGCTCCTGCACGGCTATGCCGGCAAATGGGTGAACTACAATCAGATTTATGAGTATGAGTTCTTTAAGGGCAACTACAGCATCCACAAGTCTTCGCTTGACTACTGGTCGCCGGCGAATCCGTCCGGAAACCACGCCGCGCTCCACTACACGGCGTCACAGATTCCGAACCTCCAGTGGACAGGCTACGCCGAGACCATAGACGGAGGCGGATACGGGGCGAAGATTGAGGGCAAATCATGGCGCAGGTCGGACTATGTCAGGCTGAAGGAAGTCACCCTGAGTTACACATGGAACGGGCAGAACTTCACAAGGAGGACAGGAATGCAGGCCATCAGGGCGTATGTCACCGGAAACAACCTCCTCACATTCACCGACCTGCTTGAGGGCGACCCGGAGAGCAAGAACCTCGTGTGGGGAAGTTATCCTTACATGAGGACTGTCAGGATAGGGCTTCAGCTCACTTTTTAAACTTAGAAAATGATGAGAAAGATTTTAGGAAAATTGCTCGTGTCCGCGGCTCTGGTCTCCATGGCCTCGGCGGTGACTTCCTGTCTGAACGCATATCTCGACAGGTCTCCGGATTCGGGACTCTCCGAGGAGAAGGTCTTCTCCAAATACCAGAACTTCAAGAGCTTCTTTTACGCGGCCTACTCCGGCACGGATTCCAAGTTGACCGCCTTCCACCCGCTCACGTTCGCGTTCAATAACCAGAAGTTCACTTTCGAAGGAATTACCGACATGTGCGACATGGCGCGTCTGACTCAGTCCCAGACGATAAAGATGGGCGGCGGACAGAACGCTATCGGGGTTGTCGGCTACAACAAGGGCGTTGCCGGCAAGGAAGCGGCGAAGGTCACATACGCGTGGAAGATAATCCGCATCTGCAACATGACCATCGAGAAGATAGATATGCTTCAGGACGCTACGGAGCAGCAGAAGGAAGACCTGCTCGGACAGGCCTATTTCGTGCGCGCCTATGTCAATTTCGAGATATTCCGGCTTTACGGAGCCGTTCCTTATGTTGACAAGGTTCTCGGGGCGGATGACGAATGGGATCTGCCGGCTCTCGGCGAGAAGGAATTCCTCTACAGGGTAGCCGATGACTTTCAGACGGCAGCGGGACACTTCGAGAAGGCCGGCCTGATGCGCCGCGACCCCGTTTCCGGAGCCGGACACCTCGCCGCGCCCGATCA
This sequence comes from Bacteroidales bacterium UBA6360, assembly GCA_002440085.1. Lineage (GTDB taxonomy): Bacteria > Bacteroidota > Bacteroidia > Bacteroidales > UBA932 > Cryptobacteroides. Next base: position 10,812 of record DJRM01000108.1, on the reverse strand, counting down.
GGACAAGCCGAACGGCGTGGCCGCGCTGGCGATGAGGGGACGCGCCCTTCTGTATGCCGCGAGCCCGCTGAACAATCCGGACAATGACAGGACTATATGGGAAGAGGCCGCCGTAGCCAACATGGAGGCGATCACCGCTGCCCTGGACAACGGCTTCCGGCTGCTGTCTCTGGACGAATATTCAAGGAACTTCAACGGAACGACCTACTCCGACGAGCAGCTTTGGGGCTATTCCGCCGGAACGATGCAGTTCAGGAACAACAAGCTTCAGGCCTTTGTAGGCTATGTCTTTTCGAAGGATGCCTACAGCTCGGCCCAGTGCCCGACGCAGAATTTCGTGGACAAGTTCGAGACCCGCGATGGCTATGCCCTCAACACCGAGGAGCGCCGCCGTGTCGCGGAGGCAGCCGGCTCATACGCCGAGCAGAACCCGTTCATGAACCGGGACCCGAGGTTCGACATCACCGTGGTCTATAACCAGAAGGACATCAGCGCGGGAGGATACGGAAAGGCTTCCCTCTATGTCAATGAGGACGGAAGCCTGCCTTCGGGTTCGCTCCTGCAGAAGAAGACCGGCTCTTCCGACGGAGTCACGGAAACCTACTACTATGAGTGCAAGCGAATCGGCGGCCCGTATCAGATGACTCAGACCATAACGCTCACAGACCCGATAATCCGTCTTGGCGAGCTTTACCTGAATTATGCGGAGGCGGCGTTCGAGGCGTACGGCGGCCCAGATGGAAAAGCACCGGGAGCGAGCCTCACTTCGGTCGGGGCCCTGAATGTCATACGGAAGAGGGCGGAGATGCCGGATGTCCGGACGGAGTATCTTGCGAGCGCGGAGACATACCGCGAAAGGATAAAGAACGAACGGACCATTGAGCTCTGTTTCGAGGGGTATCACTACTACTGTGACATTCGCAGGTGGAAGGACGCTCCGGAAATAGGCCGGAGCACGCTCTATGGAATGAGGGCGACGAAATTGAATCTGGGCTATGACGCGGCCAAATATCCTACCGGATTCCGGTATGACCGTTTCGAGCTTGCGGCAAACAGGCAGATTTCCTGGAAGAATGACGGGATGTACTACATTCAGTTCCGTAACAGCGATTTGGTCAAGATGAAGAATTATACGCCAAAGATGGCGTGGTAACACAATGTTTGATACGATGAAACAGCATAAGATAAAAGTCGCGGCTGTCCGCCTTGCCGTGTTTCTTCTCGGTGTCGCGGCCATCTTCCTCAGCGGAGGTCTTCAGGCTCTTGCGCAGTCGGGGAAGGGTTCCGGCAAGAATGTCAATGTGTCGGTGCGGATAGTTGATGAAGATGGCAACGCGGTGCCGTTCGCGGAGGTTTCCGTGGGCGAGGGTACCTTGCGCGAGAGCGCTGATGCCGATGGACGTGTCAGGTTCACCGCCGATGCGAGGGACCGTGTGACCGTGTCCTGCGAGGGATATTCTTCGGTCGAGGCTCTCGTTGAGGCCCTTGCGGATTCCGACACCGTGACACTGCTTGGAAAGGAACTTTATGAGGATGTCATTCCTCTTCCGTACATGGAACTTGCGCGGCGGCATTCCCTCGGAAACACCGTCGTCATCAAGGGCGAGGATCTTCAGAAATGGTCTTCCACCGACATCAGGAACGCCCTGACGGCAATCGCACCGGGAGTGGAGGTGACGGAGAACTCCGGAAGTCCGGGCGTCACCCCGCTTGAGAATGCGGGAAGATACGGGGCTTCGTGGAGAGTTACCCCGACCGTGAGGGGACGCAGGATGATATATATGGTCGATGACGTGCCCGTGTCAATAAGTGAGACCCCGCTTGACCCGCAGCAGATTGAGTCAATCACAATCGTGCGCGATGTGATGGAAAAGACGCTCTACGGCGCTTCGGGGGCCGACGGCATCGTCTATATCAGGACGAAGAGGGGAAAGCCCAACAGCCGTTATCTCAGCGTTTATGGGGAGGGCGGCGTGAACATCGTTGACCGGATGCCGGAATTTGTCGGCGGCGAGGACTATGCCCGCCTCAACAACACGGCTCGTACCAACAGCGGCATGGACCCTCTCTACACTCAGTACGACATTGAGGAATATGGGAAGAAGAATCCTCTCGACCTGTTCCACCCTAACGTGGACTTCAGGAACATGATGCTGAAGAATGTCATGTCCTACCGTAAGGCCGGAATATACTCCGGAGGTGGGAACGACTATGTCAGCTACTATGCCAGCCTCGGCTACGCCGGTGAAGACGACATCTATAAGATTGGCCCGACGGCGGACTATAACCGCGTGAACATCAGCGCGAACCTCGATGTGAAGGTTCACAAGTATATCACCGCGAAATTCGGCATAATCTCCACGATGGGAATCAGACGCTCTCCGAACTATGGATATAATTCCAACTATTCCAGCGAGGACGAGTCGTCCAACACTACTCTCGGAGTTACGGAGCTCCCGGATGTGCTCGGCGACATAAACAGCATCCCGGCGATAGCCTTCCCGATTTATGCGGACAATTCCCCGGAGCTTGAGTTCCCGTGGTATGCCGTATCTTCCATTTATAGGCAGAACCCAGTGGCGAACATCCTTGAGAACGGCTCCTACACGGAGACCGTCAGGAAGGGACTCATGAACGTGGGGCTCAACATTGACCTGTCGTTCATCACAAAGGGTCTCAAGTCGGTGACTTACGGGGCCTACGACGCGACCAATCTCGTCCGTATAGGAACGGCCGAGGACTACGCGGCCTACATTCTGACTCCCGACGTCGAGGACGGGGAGAAAATTATGAGGCCGGTCAAGAGCGGTAGCCACAGTGTCAAGGAAATGCCGGACAAGACAAGGCTCTTGGACTATTTCTCCAATAGGCTTTACCTCGTGCAGAAATTCTCTTATGACCGCAAGTTCGGGAAGCATTCCGTTAACGCCGGACTGAACTACATGATAACCAAGCGTTCACAGAAGTTCATCACCGAGCACCGCCGCGAGATGAATTTCGGCTTCAGCGCCGGCTATGTCTATGACGACCGCTTCATTGTGCAGACTGCCATGAACGAGCACGGCACCTATTCCCTGCGGAACAACAGGTGGGCCTTCTCCCCATCTGCTGGAATAGGCTGGGTGATGTCCAATGAAAAGTGGATGCGGGGAGCCACCGGAGTCGATTTCCTGAAATTCAGGGTTCAGGGCGGTCTGCTGCACTGCGACAGCGCGACTTCCGCCAACCGTGATGTGGAGAACTATGCCTGGAACGCTTCCGGTCAGAAGTTCGGCCCGCATCCCAACAACCAGTGGTTCGGAAGCACGTCGAGCGAGAGCGTCAACCGCACTTACATCTCGATGCTTGGCAACCCGAACCTCCGCCTTGAGAGGAGGTACGAAATGACGGCGGGAGTTGACGCCCTGTTTCTCGACAGGCGGCTTTCGGCCTCGCTGAACTACTGGAGGACACTTTCGGACGGCGCTCCTTCTCAGGTGACCAACGTCATCCCCCTGTATGCCGGAGTCTCGTCAGGGGCGTTCTGGATGAACTACAACAAGACGAGCTTTCAGGGATATGAGATAGCCCTCGGATGGAAGGACTCCGTGGGCAAGTCATTTTCTTATTCCATTGACGGCTGGGCATCCGGGCAGTTCTCAAGGATTCTGCGCATTGACGAGCTGAACTACAGCGAGGCCTACCGTTCCAAGGTCGGCTATCCTTCCACCGCGATATGGGGCTACCGCTGCCTTGGACAGTTCGCTACGGACGCGGAGACGCTGGAGATCCCGCAACTTTTCGACGAGAGCCTCCGTGCCGGCGACCTGAAATACCAGGACATGAACGGCGACGGTCGCATTGACGCCAATGACATCTGCGCCATAGGGGACAGCAATCCGAAGCTTGTCTATGGAATCAGCGTCAGGCTGAAATATAGGGACTTCGACCTCTTTCTTTCCGGCACGGGCCGGGCCTTCTGCGACCTTGCCCTGACGAACGGGTATTTCTGGAACGGATGGGGCGACGGCAATTATTCAAAATATACTCTTGAGCACGCCGGCGATGCCTCTCATCCGCGCCTTACCTACAATAAGGTGAACAACAACTACCAGCTTTCGGACTGGTGGCTCACCGACGGGAGTTTCTTCAAGCTTCAGGCGGCGGAGTTCGGCTACGAGCTTCCGGTGAAGCGGCTGAACATCACGCGGGGAATCCGCGGACTGAGGATTTATCTGCGCGGGAACAACCTTCTTACCCTTTCCGGAGTGAAGGACGTTGATCCGGAGGCGCTCAGTTCCGGTCTCACCGACTATCCTCTGATGAGGACCGTCGTGGGAGGAATAAACATCACGTTCTAAAAAAAGCGACAAGATGAAACAACAAATCCATATAATAATCGCCGGCGCCGCCGCTCTGGCACTGACGGCTTCCTGCGGCTTCCTTGACCCCTACCCGAGCGCAATCCGTTCGGAGGACTATGTTCTTGAGAACGCCGTGACCATGCAGGGGCTTGTCGATCAGTGCTATGAATATATGCCGAAGAGCTATGACAACAACGAGGGAGCCTATCTCGACTGCCTTACGGACAATGCCGTCATGACCTCGCGGACCGATGTTATAAGCCGCATGGCCATAGGAATTGCAAGCCCCGCCAGCGACCCTTTCCAGACCTACTGGGATAGGGACTACAAGGGCATCTACAACGTGAACCTGTTTCTGAAGGACGACAATGGCCGCAAAATCCGCTATATGCTCAACGAGCATTATGACGAGCTGCTCAGGAACAGGCTCTGGGGCGAGGCGCACGCGCTCCGGGCATGGTTCTACTATGACCTGCTGATGAAGTTCGGCGGGCGCGGTACTGACGGTAAGCTGCTGGGCGTTCCCCTGATTCTGGAGCCGGTCAATCTTCAGGAAATGACTCCTGAGGAACTTGCGGGCATGGAAATCAGCAGGGCGTCATACGACGAGTGCGTGGAGCAGATTCTGAAGGA
>DJRM01000108.1:0-5749 GCA_002440085.1 Bacteroidales bacterium UBA6360 | reverse complement strand
AGGTGCTACGGCAGGCTCGACGGAATGACCATGACGGCTCTGAAGTCCCTTCTCTACCTGACATGGGCGAGTCCGCGCTTCAACCCGGGCAACGACCTGTCGCGCTGGGAGAAGGCTGCGGAATATGCCAAGGAAGTGATTGATTTCAAGAAGGATGTCGATGGTGGCGTGAGCGGGGGTTTCAGTGTCTCTCGTGCAGTTGACTGGTTCGATCCCAATGATCCGTCCATCATCTACGCCTCAAGATACATCAGTTCCAGCGAGGCGATGGAGAAGATGTTCTATCCGGCGGGATTTCAGGGCAAAGGGACCATGGGCGCGACTCAGGACCTGGTCGATGCCTTCGGAATGGCGGACGGCTACCCGCTCGGGCAGTCTCCGACGTATGAGTACGACCCGAAGAATCCCTACGCGAACCGTGATCCCCGGTTCTACAGCACAATTTTCTACAACGGACGGACGATAGAGACTGGAGCGGTCAGCCCGAAGAAGAAATACACTTTTGAGAACTGGTCGAACGGGGGCAAGGACGCGGCGCAGGCTAGCTCCGGGAACTCGCTCACCAATTATCACATCAAGAAGTTTGTCTATAGCGGGCTCAACTGGACGGAAAGTTCTGTGAACAGGATGCCGCGCAGCAAATATTTCATACGCTGGGCTCATGTCGTCCTCGCGTTCGCCGAGGCTGCCAACAGGGCGGTCGGCCCGACCGGGAAGATTGACGGGCTTTCGGCGAAGGAGGCCATTTCCTGGCTCAGGAGCCGGCCGACCTGCGATGGGGCGGAAGGCATAGTTTCCGACCCCTACCTTGAAGAGATTTCCCTCGCGGGCACTGAGGCCTTCGACAGGTTCCTCCGTAATGAACGGCGGATTGAGACCTGTTTCGAGGGAATGCGTTTCTTCGATCTGAGGCGCTGGTCCACCACGCTCGGCTCCCTGAACGTGGATGTCCACGGGGCGGAGATTCTCAGAATAGGGGAGGGCGATTACGAATATGACCTGAATCACGTCGTGGAGACGCGCTCCTTCCGTTCCGCATATCTTCCGATTCCATATAAGGAAATGCTGAATGTCAGCGGCCTGGTTCAGAACGAGGGCTGGGAAAGCTGGCAATAACATCTGAATGACAACATACAATGAAAAAGAGAACTTTACTGATTATCGGAGCGTCGCTGCTGTCGCTGACCTCCTGCTATGAGGATTACATATCGGACTCCAAGTCTCAGGGAGTGGGTTTCGCGAACAGGACTGACGTCAGGTCCGTCGTGGTGGGTGAGGGACTGGAGTTTTCCACGGCCGTAGCCCTCGCGGGCGTAATCTCCAACGGCGCGGACAGGACCATAGACTATTCCGTTGATGCGTCTTTAGCGAACGGGGAGACGCTGGCCGCGATGAAGATAAATTCGCTCACCTATATATCCTCTCTTGCAAAGCCGCTTACGGAACTCACCGCCCTTCCGTCGGAGGAATACACGCTTGTGAATGAGGGCGGACGGGAAGGCTGCACGGTCATCCGGAAAGGAACTCACTCCGGGAAAATTACCGTAAGGATTGACTCTGCCGCCTACTTCGCCGGTTCCGCAAGCCTGTCGCCACGCTTTGTCATCCCTCTGAAAATCACGGACGGCAACGGCCTTGGGGTGATTGAGGGGTATGAGACCACGGTCATAGGCGTGCGCTATGAGAATATGCTGTTCGGAAACTGGTGGCACGGCGGCAAGGCCGTTGTCAAGGACTGGACCGGCAAAGTGGTGGAGGAAATATCCTACAAAACAGAAATCCCGCAGTCAAACAACAAAGTCTGGACTCTGACGACGGTGGAGCCGCATTCTCTGACCGCAAATGCCGTTGCCGACGCACTCAACACCACCGCCGCGCAGATGAAGCTGACGCTGGAGGAGAACGGCGCGGTGACGATCTCTTCCGTGCCGGGTGCGGATTATGTCGTTGAACCGGACGGAGAGAGCAGCTACAACAAAGCCCGCCTTCTGCAGGACAGGAAGATTTATCTGAAATACAAGTTCGCTAAAGACGGGAACATCTGGCACGCCACGGACACGCTGACTTTCCGCAACAGGATACGCGACGGGGTGAACGAGTGGCAGGATGAGAATCAGGAGAAATACAACTAAAACAGAATTGAATTGATATGAAACTCAATATTATGACTGCTGTCGCCGCGACGGCGCTGCTCCTGTGGCAGTGCGGCCCTCAGGCGGAGCCCCTTCATCATACGGAGCCGCAGGTCAGATTCCAGACCGAGGCCGAGTCTCTGACCGCTTCGGTCGGCGAACCGATTTCTCTGAAGGCCGAGCCTGTGAGCGGCGACAGGCTCACGATAGGGTGGTATGTTGACGGCGTGCTCGAATCCTCGTCCGATGAGTTAACGTTCACCTTCACGGAGCCGGGCGAGCATGAGGTGACATACAGGGCGTCAAACGGAGCCGGGGCGGTGGAAAAGAAATATGCCGTCACGGTGAGCGACATCCTCGAAATGCATCTTTCCGTCGGCGATTCCTCGGAAGTGACCAGAGTGGAGGAGAGCACGATGAAATTCTACGCCATAGTTGACAGGGGCTCGGATGTGGAGCATTCATGGTCGGTTGACGGCGTCAAGGCGTGCGACAAGGCTTTTTTCGGAACATATTTCATCAAGGGCACAGCTGACCGCACGGTTCTGTACGAAGGCCGCAACTCAGCAGGCTCGTTCAGCAAGTCTTTCGTGGTCAAGGTCTCCGAGCGTCCGCTTGCCATACGGTTTTCCATCACCTCACCGACTCTCGCCTACACCAAGGGTGATGTCCTGAAGATTTCCGCCGAAATAATCTATGGAGGGACCGGCGCGGTCCACAAATGGATCCTCGGCTCGAAGGAGGTGTCCGACAAGGCTGAACTCTCGTATGTCCTGACTGAGCCGGGAACATTCGATCTCAGGTACGAGTGCGTCAACGGCAAGGGCGAGAAAGTTGAGCAGTCTTGGACTGTCAATGTATCCGACCGTCCGGAGGTTGTGTTCGCTGACTTTGAGGGCGGCCTGAAGGTTATGTTCAAGGAGGGCGGCGGAGGCTCCGTACTTTCCATTGTGGATAATCCTAACCCATCGGACCTCAACCCGAGCTCAAAGGTTCTCAAGGCCGAGGCCCCGCTGTCGAAGAGCACGTCCGGATATTTCACGATTCTGCGTGCCGAGATAGAAAAGATGGGCATCAACCTGTCCGAATACAAGGGCATCAGGGTCAAGTTCCTGTGGCTGGGAAGGACTCAACTATGGCCGAGGATGGACATAGGGACGAAGAACCTGCCTAAGGGCGAGATTCTCTTCAACGGCGACTGGGAGACGCTGGAGTACGACATAGACTTCAGCACCCTCAAGAAGGATCCGCAGCCGCGCCCGTTCCTCACAAAGGACGGCAAGAACATCAACACCACCGTGATGGGCACCCGTGTGATGTATTTCGACGATTTCACACTCTATAAGAAGTAAACGACTTATTATAACCCGTAAATATTTGATATGAAGAATCATAATCCCTTCATCGGCGCAGTCTCGGCTGCCGCGCTTGTGGCCTCAGTCTCCGCACTGCTCGTCTCGTCGGAGCCGGCCCGCGCATCGGAGCCCTCTGTGGGCGTCGCACCCCAGATAGTAAATGTTCAGTCACGTTCCACATATTCTCTGGACGGGCTCTGGAAGACGATAGTTGACCCTTACGAAAATGGCTATTACGACTATCGCAGAATGCCGTTGAAAGACGAGAGTTCCTATTTCGCCGACAAGGACTTCAACGCGGACAGGACGAAACTGTACGAGTACAATTTCAACACAGACCGCACCCTGCTCGTTCCTGGGGACTGGAATACCCAGCGCGACGAACTCTACTATTACGAGGGAACTGTCTGGTACAGAAACCGTTTCCGGTATTCTCCGAAAGAGGGCAGGAGAACGTTTCTCTATTTCGGCGCGGCCAACTATGAGGCAATCGTGGGACTGAACGGCAAGAAACTCGGCCGTCATGTCGGAGGCTTCACCCCGTTCAATTTCGAGGTCACGGGCAAACTGCTTGACGGGGAGAACTCTCTTGTGGTCAAGGTGGATAACAAGAGGTTGCCCGAGGGCGTGCCTACCATCAATTCCGACTGGTGGAACTATGGTGGGCTGACGCGCAGCGTGATGATTGTCGAGACTCCGATGACATTCATCCGTGACTATAGCCTCGGCCTGTCCGGCGGCTCCTTCAAAGAAGCCTCCGGCTGGGTTCAGCTGGACGGGGAGAAGGTCGAGCAGGATGTCGTGATAGAGATTCCGGAACTCAAGGTGAGCAGGAAGGTTCGCACCGACTCGAACGGCTATGCCTCCTTCTCCTTCAAGTTCGCGCCGGAGCTGTGGTCTCCGGAAAATCCCAAGCTGTATGACGTCACCTTCAGGGCGGAGACCGACTCTGTCAGGGACAGAATCGGGTTCAGAACCATATCCACACGCGGCACAGACATACTTCTGAACGGCAAGAAGGTCTTCTGCCGGGGCGTGTCCATACACGAGGAGGCTCCGTACGGAAAGAGCGGCAGGGCATATTCGGAAGAGCAGGCCCGCATACTTCTGGGCTGGGCAAAGGAGATGGGCTGCAACTTCGTGCGGCTTGCCCATTATCCGCACAACGAGGCCATGGTCCGCGCTGCCGAGGAGATGGGGCTTATGGTGTGGTCGGAGATTCCGGTCTATTGGACAATCCAGTGGGAGAATCCTGAGACATACGCCAATGCCGAGGCACAGCTTGTCGATATGATTACCCGCGACAAGAACCGCGCCTGTGTGGTGATATGGTCCGTAGCCAACGAGACTCCTCACGGGGATGCGCGCCTGAAGTTCCTCGGTTCTCTGATTGCAAAGGCACGCGAGATGGATTCGACGAGGCTTGTGAGCGCCGCCATGGAGAAATCATACTTGGCGAAAGACCTGCTGACAGTCAAGGACGACCTTGCCTCTCTGGTGGACCTGATAAGTTTCAATCAGTATGTCGGTTGGTATGACGGCACGTCGGAGAAATGTGACCGCGTGAACTGGACGTTTGACATAAAGAAGCCGGTGTTCATCTCCGAGTTCGGAGGCGGCGCGGTATATGGCCGTCACGGTGATGTGCACGAGCGGTTTACTGAAGAGTATATGGAGGATATGTACCGCCGCAGCGTGAATATGCTGGACCGCATGCCGGGTCTTGCGGGCACCACGCCTTGGGTCCTCAAGGACTTCCGCTCCCCGCGCCGGCAGATGGTCGATATTCAGGACGACTTTAACCGCAAGGGGCTAGTGTCCGACCAGGGTGGGAAGAAGAAGGCGTTCTATGTTATGCAGGAGTGGTATGGCCACAAAGCCGCGGAATAATGTCGTCCGGCCTCCCGGCTCATCGTTTTTCAGGCAGATGGATGTAATGGGTTTCTGCAATTTTTGAAAATATCTCCGTGTACGTGCACGGGGATATTGTTTTATTTATTATTTTTGCAGGTCGTAGTGTCTCGCGTTATTGACGGACATACCCGCCGTTTCGGCAAATTGTTGATTCTATATAAATTATAATGATATGGCAAAATACAATAAGATTCAGGTAATCTCGGCCGCGGTTTCGACTGGGCTGGTGCCTGTGTTCTACAATCCGTGCGCGGAGACTTCAAAGAAGGTTCTCAAGGCGTGCTATGACGGAGGCATCCGCGTGTTCGAGTTCACGAACAGGGGCGATTTCGCACATGAGATCTTCGC
>DJRM01000054.1:7927-23325 GCA_002440085.1 Bacteroidales bacterium UBA6360 | reverse complement strand
CCACGCCTACATCGTCGAGCTGAAGTACCTTAAGCCTGACGCCACGGAGGAGGCCGCGGCGAAGCAGTGGAACGAGGCCGTGGAGCAGATACGGGGCTACGGTGAGGGAAAGGCGGTCAGGGCTCTCGCCGGAAAGGCCGCGCTGCATCTGATTGTGGTACAGATCAAGGGTCACAGTCTCTACCGGATGGACGAGGTATAGTCTTCGACGGACTTAGCGGACTGTCCAGAGACTGTTTCTGACATAGCCTCAGCCCATGCAGGCGCATTCGGGAGAATGTAGTCGCGCAGATGCTTGTGGCTTCGGGGAACAAATTATTCTACCACACATAATACCATAATGAGTGTTGCCCGTTTTCAGAAAATAATTTCGTGGTGCTGAGCAACCAGCACATACGAAGACCGAAATTGTCGAGGCCTATACCGCAGCCATAGCCAAGGCAATCAGCGACTACGACGGCACGATAACCGCGAAGCTCGCCTCGGAGATTGCCAGGGTCGAGAAAAAATGAAAATACGGTTCTTTTAGCGCAGCAATTCACTGAGGACGCGGAAAGTGCCGGCGGTCCAGCCGAGCATTGTGGGCATCTCGTATTCATTGCTGACATTGATATTGCCCTCGACGGCATTGTATTTCTCCCAGAGATTGCCGGTTTCGGCAAAGGTGGAGACCACGGTGTCGAGGTATTTCACGGCTATGCGCCGGGCATCAGCGTCGTAGCCATAGCGGAGAAGACCATTTACGGCGAGGTACTGAAGCGGCGCCCATCCGTTAGGATAGGCCCATTGGCAGGAGCGGCGGTAATCGCCGTATGCGCACGCCGAGATTCCATGAGGATATTCAAGACGGAAAGGGTCGCCGGGAGCATCAGGCGAGAGCGGCAGATTGTCCGCACACAGAGTGCCTGCAATGGCGGCGGCATCACGCCGGTCGGCGGCTCCCGAGAAAAGAAGGCTGAACACGGCGGCGGAGAGCACGTCGGAGCGCCGGTCGTTGACATGGTCATAGTCAAAGAACAGCCCTGACTTGCCGTCTCGCATAAGCTTGTGCATCAGGCGGTTTCTTCGTGCCGCAGCCTTCACCCAACGGCGGGCGGAAGCACCGTCGCCAAGCTCAGAGGCAAAGAAGGAGAAATTCATCTCGTAAAGATAGAGGTTCGAATTCAAATCAACAGGGCAGAAATCCTCGCAGCGGCCATCGAATCTCGGCGTGAAGTCCCACCCGGACTCCGCCTCGGCAATGTAGTGGGAGCCGATGCGGAGCAGTTCGTCTCGGGAAAGCCCACCGGTGTCGAACCCTGGGCCGAAACGCTCTTTAAGAAGCCCGATGAATTCAAGCTTCTCCTCATCCGTCGCCTCATTGCCGTAGCGGTTCAGCCCGCAGGGAGAAACCCTCGAAGTCATCCAGAAGTCATATTCCTTTTCCAGACCTGGAAGCACGCGGGCAAGCCAGTCCCTGTCACCGGTGGCTTCATAGACACTGCGTATCATCATGCTGAGATACGGCGGCTGGGAGCGGTTCAGGAACCATGTCGCGCTGCCGTTGAGCATCTTGCCGAACCGCTCGACTATATGGAGCATATCCTCCACATTATTGCGTGCCTGCTCCACAAATCCGTCGAGAATAAGCCCCTCGTCAGTAAAGAATGTGTCCCAGTAGTACATTTCCTGAAAAGCGCCGCTGATACTCGGAACGGTGTATGGATATGGGAGTCCAAAACGCGCCCCTTCATCCTCCGTATTGCTGCGGACAGTCTCCGGCCAAGAGGACACGATGAACTCCCTGACCTCCCCGGCCGAAGAGCCGCAGAGAAATGGCAGCGTGAAGTCTTCCGGGGTAGCCTCCCGAAAAGATACGGCATATCCGCCGGCAGCGACGGCCTTCTGAACCAGACGGCTGCGGTTGTCGCAGCGGTATCGCGTCACCGTATAGGCCTGAGGATTCGTGCGGTAGTCGGCCGACGGGGCGTCGGCATAGACAGTGGCGACGAAAGTCTTTCCAGGTTCGAGGAAGTCGAATGCAATCTCCGAGACATGAGCGTGCTCTCCGGTGCAGTTGCCTACGAACCACAGGCCGCTGTCCTTGGCGCGGCGTGCCACCGTGATGTACTCGCCCGGTTCGGCCTCAAGATAGCGGCTTTCAGACCAGTCCAGAGCCACGTCCTTTATGAACTGAAAGGCATCCGGAAACCGTTCATAGTTCTCCGGAAGGTCCGCGGCCATCTGAAGCGGAGAACTCATCACGACATAGATGCCCAACTGGTTGGCAATCGTGCACTTAGCCTTGTTCGGATTGCGCGGATTGACTTTCGACATATCCTGTTCGAAAATGCCGGGGGTGTAGTCCATAGGACCTCCGATCAGACGGGTAAACGGCAGAATCGTGACGTGTCCCGGAGCATTGCCGGCATTGGCCTGATACTCAGTGCCCCTTGCGGATTCGTTTCCGATAAGGTTCGGCCATGTGCGGCAGAGCCCGGTCGGACGAACAGCCTCATGGGCATTGACCATTATATGATGCTTCGCGGCCTCAGTGACGGCATAGAGGTAGTGGTTCACCATCCGCTGGTTGTAGTGGTTGTTCCCCTTCGGGATTATGTTCCCGACATATCCGCTCTTGACGGCATCGTAACCATGCTCATTCATGAAAGTGTAGGCCGTGTCAAGATGGCGCTCGTAGTTCCGTACGGAACCTGAGGTCTCGTGATGCATAATCATCCTCACGCCCCTGGACGCGGCATATTCCTCTATCCGCCGCAGGTCGAAGTCCGGATATGGGGTAACAAAGTCAAAGACATAGTCCTTCATTTTCCCGAACCAGTCCTCCCATCCGATGTTCCATCCCTCGACGAGCACCCCGTCGAAGCCGTTTTCCGCAGCGAAGTCAATGTATTTCATAACGTTCTCCGTCGTTGCGCCGTGGCGGCCGTGAGGCGCAAGCCGAGTGTAGTCGTCAGTGTCAAGGTGCACGCTGCGCAGGTCGTATGTATATGACCACTCGCTCTTTCCGGTAATCATCTCCCACCACACTCCGACATACTTGCAGGTGTGAATCCACGACGTGTCCTCTATCCGGCAAGGCTCGTTGAGATTGAGGGTGATGCGGCTTGCGAGTATGTCGCGGGCGTCGTCGGAAACTATGATTGTCCTCCACGGGGTAGTGCACGGGGTCTGCATATAGGCGAGGTCGCCGTTGGGGTCGGGCGTCAGATGCGCCTTGAACACAAGGGCAGCGTCGTCAAGCAGAAGGTGCATCGCCGGGTAGTTCACCAGGGCGGCCTCATGGAGATTTACGTAAAGTCCGTCGTCCGTCTTCATCTGGAGCGAGGTCTGGACTCCGGTGTCCGAGAATATCGACTGCGCAAGGTTGTAGTCCACCGCCCCGCCGAGCCTGCCCCGGATTTCGCTCAGACGCGACCTCGTGTAGTCATACTCCTGCGTGTCGTAGTCTCCGGGAATCCACCAGGCCGTATGGTCTCCCGTCATCGCAAATTCCGTAAGCTCGTCCGTAATCACGAAATAGGTCATCCCGTCCTGCGCCGGAAAGCTGTAGCGGAATCCCAGACCGTCGTCAAATAGCCTGAAGCATATATCCATCCTCCGTCCGTCGGGCTTATGCAACAGTCTGACAACCATTTCATTGTGACGGTCGCGTATTTTCTCTTCCTCGCCCCACACCGGAGTCCAGACCTCGTCGAAGGAGGAGGTTTCCGAGGATATAAGCTCGAAGCCCTCGCTGAATTCGGACGAGGTGCGGTCATAGAGTCCGCGTATCATGAATCCGAGTCTTCCGGGTTTCACGACCTCCTTCCCATGCCATGTGAGGCTGTACAGAGGATGTCCGTCATCGTCGATAAAAAATGTCACGGAGGACCTGCCGTCCGGGGATTCGAGCGTCTGTGCGCCGAGAGAGGCCGCCGCGAGAAGCGAAAGTAACGAAAGGATGTATTTTCTCATGTTTATGGATATATATTCATGGATATATGTTCATGCTAACGAACTTCAAATGAAACGGTTGTGCGTATATCGTCCGACGCCGAGCCTACATGGACCGTGTAGCGGCCCTTGTCAAGCACCCAACGGGACAGCGAGGCATCGTAGCGCCGCAGGTCATCGGGGCGGATTTCAACAGTGACTGTCCGGGTCTCGCCCGGTGCAAGCTCCACCTTGCGGAAGCCCTTGAGTTCCTTCACGGGGCGGTCGGCAACATTTTCCGAGGGAGGGAGCGGCTCGTCAAAACCCACATAGAACTGCACCGTTTCCTTGCCTGTGACGCTGCCGGAATTGGTCACCGGAACCGAGACGGAGAGAGCGGGACGAGATTTCGCACCGACCCTTATATCACTATCCTTCAATGCAGTCCGCGAATCAGGGACGCGCATTGTCTTTCCGCTTGTTCTGGCCTGTCCGTAACTGAACTCCGTGTAGCTCAATCCGTGCCCGAATGCGAAAAGAGGCTTCACGGCATATTTCTCCGCCCGGCGGTAGCCGACATAAATCCCTTCAGCGTAGTTCGCCGTGAGGCTTTCCGCGCTGTAGGAACCCGTGGCGTGCGCCCCGTTGTCCTCAAGACGGACGGGAAAGGTGAACGGAAGCTTGCCGGAAGGGTTCACGTTGCCGAACAGCACATCCGCGAGCGCATATCCTGCCTGCGAGCCGAGATACCACGCCTGCACAATAGCCGGGACGGTCTCCACCCATGGCATCGCCACGGCATTCCCGCTGACAAGAACCACGGCAAGATTAGGATTTGCCCCCGCAAGGGCCTCAATCAGAGAGTCCTGCCCGTACGGAAGAGAGAGAGACAGCCGGTCCGAGCCCTCGCTGTCGTTGCCGTGAGCCTTGTTGAGCCCGCCGACAAAAATCACCGCGTCAGCCTCCGAGGCGGCCTTCACGGCATCGGAAACCAGCTGTTCCGCGCTGCGGCTCTCCCTCAGGTCCTGTCCTGTCGAAACCCCGTCGAGGAATCCGGTCACGTCGCCGACATAGCCGCGCTCATACACAATCTGAACGCTGTCTCCGGCAGCCGCCGTCAGACCCTCCAGCGGCGTGCATTCATGACGCACCTTCAGCGACGACGAGCCGCCGCCCACAGTCAGCCGCTTCAGCGCATTCTCTCCGACTACTGCAATACGGCGTACACGTCTATGGTCAAGAGGCAGAACAGCCCCGTCATTTTTCAGCAGGACAATGCCCTCGGAGGCGATTTTCCGCGCCGCGGCATCATGTTCCGGAGAGCACAGCGAGCCGAACGGCTTTTCACGGTTCATCGCCGTGCGGAAAATGAGCCGCAGCACTCGGCGCACCTTGTCGTTCAGGACTTCCTCGGAAGCCTCTCCGCTTCGCAATCCCTCAAGATACGGGCCGGCAAGGTGGTAGGCGTCATAGCCGTTCCACCCCGTCGTCATCCCGTCTGTGCCGGTGCCGAATTCAAGGTCAAGCCCGTTGGAGATTGCCTGACCGGTGTCCTCCGTTCCTCCCCAGTCCGAAATCACCACTCCGTCATAGCCCCAGTCCCCTTTCAGGATGTCGTTCAGAAGATAGCGGTTATGGCAGCAGAACTCGCCCTTGTATTTATTGTAGGAGCCCATCACGGCCCACGCTCCGCCTTCCTGAACGGCAGCCTTGAACGCAGGGAGATAAATCTCATGGAGAGTGCGGTCATCCACCACGGCCTCATAGGCGTGCCTATTGGCCTCCTGGTTGTTCAGGGCAAAGTGCTTCACGCAGGCCGCCACGCCGTTCTCCTGCACTCCCCGGACATACGGCACGACCAGCCTCGACGCAAGGAACGGATCCTCGCCCATATATTCGAAATTCCTTCCGTTCAGCGGTGTCCTGTAGATATTCACGCCCGGGCCGAGCAGCACGTCCTTCTCGCGGTAGCGTGCTTCCTCTCCGATTGACTTTCCGAAAAGAGCGGCCATTTCCTCGTTCCATGTCGCGGCAAGACAGGTCAGGGCCGGATAGGCGACACAGGAGTCACTGGTCCAGCCGGCCTGCCGCCACTCGTCCCAGAGCACCTCGGGACGTATGCCATTAGGACCGTCGGTACACCACAGTTCCGGAATGCCGAGTCGCCTCACACCGGCTGACGAAAATTTGGACTGTGCATGAAGCACCGCCACCTTCTCCTCAAGCGTCATCCGTGACAGAGCGTCCTCGACACGCGCCTCAAGCAGACGCGTGTCGTCGAGATAGACCGGTTTGCGCGAGAATGCCGTCAGAAGCACGGTCAGCGCGGCGGCCGGCAGAATCAGAGTCTTGGCTGAAAGTCTCATTTAATCTCCACACTGTCAATGTAAAGCGTCTTTGCAGCGGCGACCTTTTCATACTGAATCTTGAAATTCTGCGTGTCCTTCCAGCCCGAATAGTTAAAGTCAGCCAAAGGCACGGAGACTTTCGTCCACTCGCCGTCCCTGGACGCATACTTCTCAAGTCCGGTAATGCCGGCGTTGCCGCTCGCCCCCATCAGATTGACATTAAGGCTTGCAAGTTCAAGGTCGGCTCCGGACTCTTCCTTTAGGCGGAAAGTCAGAGAATATCCGGCTTCGCGCTGTGCGGAAATATCAAACTTCCCCCAATTCGCGTGGTTAAACCTCATTGTCGCCCATGAACTGCACTTTGGAACGGCCCATTTTATCAGGTTTTCCTCCACTGACACTCCGGTAGTATTTCCTTCCATTTCCAAGACGAGCGAGTTCCTGAGAGCCCCGTCAAAAAGTGTAAAGGACATGACGGGAGCAGGCTCGTATGCGCCGATTCTTATGTCACTGAAGCTGATGTCCTGGGCTGCGGAAAGCTCATTGTACTGAAATTTCAGGAGGGTAATCTCTTTCCAGAAGCCGTCCTCGGCACCGAAAGCGGAAAGCGGTATGGAAACTTTCGTCCACTCGCCGTCAACTACGGCATATTTCAAAATTCCTACATTGTATTTATCCTGGAAATTGGCGCTGAACTGCCCGTAGTTCACCGCTCCGAGCGAAGACTTGAATCTGAAGTTCAGGGCGTACCCGGCGTTGATTTGGGACGAAAGGTCAAGCTTCACTTTCCAGTTCGTGTCATGAATCTGCATCGCAGCCCAGTTCTTTGAATTGTCGAGTCTGAATGTAAGCAGCCCGTCCGAAACAGCAGGCGAGCCGGCACAGCCGTCAGTCGAATAGCCGAGACCGTTCCTCATCTGACCGTCGAAAATCACGACCTCATCGGCAGGGAGCTGCACCGTGTAGGCCGTCGTGTTGTAGCTGCCGGGAGCGAAAGTGAGTTCCTGCACAGGCACAGTCTTTTCGTAGTCCTTTCCGCCGGCCGTTACTGTGAAAGTCACGTCTCCGGTGTAGGCGGAAAGAGGTGCGACGATGAAATAGAGAGGAAGCTCACCGCCTGCCGCGATGTCCCCGCCCGCGACGTTCAGCGTAATGGCGTTGGAGCCGCCCTCCTTGTATCTTGCGGCCGGAGAGGCGGAGAAGTCAATCTCATGAACGCCGCTGAGGTTGGTTCCCTCGGCGACCTTCATCCCGAACTTGGTGATCTTGCCTGCGGCTCCGCTGTTTTTCACGGTCACTTTCATAAGCGCATACAGGTGAGACATCTTCACTTGTGGAGTCTGCCCGAACGGGGCTTCAGCCGAGAACTGTCCGGCAAGAGCGTCATTGGCCTTCAGCGCGGCAGTCGGCGCGGAGCAGTCCAGAGCCTGAACCGACTTGAGTTCATGCGTGGTTCCGTCCGCCTTGTGGCGATAGGTCTGTCCCGGAGCATAGAGGACATTGAATGTGTGTGATCCCGCCGAGACGGAAGCGTCGGCACTGCCGAACGTCTTTGACGACGGGTCGTACGTGAAATTCACGCCGTCCGCCCATTCCTTGTCTTCGGTCACGAGCGACAGCACGTCTCCCTTCTCCCACGAGAGGGTCCAGTCATCGTTCAGGACGGTTCTGGAGACCGCTCCCTGAGAAAGTTTTCCGACGGAAGCGCCGAGTTCAAAGGTGAATTTCTCCTTTTCGGCAGGAGTGTCTTCAACATTTTCCTTGTTGCAGGAAGCGAACGCGAGCATGAGCGCCGCGGCCGCAATAAGCGATAGATTCTTTTTCATTGTATCAGTGTTTTTACGGGTTATTCATTTTCGAACCAGTCATGCGTTCCGCTGGTCCAGGCCTCAGGCTGCGCGGAGTCCACGGACGCGGCGAAGCCGCTCTCGGAGCAAACGAGGCTTTCCTCGAACAGAGGTGTCAGATAAGTCTTTTTCATAGTCATCATTCATTAACTTTTTCATCATTTTTCACAATCACGCCGTCTATCCAAAGTTTCTTCGGAGTCAGCGCCTTAGTGTACTGAATCTTGAAAATCTGCACGCTCTTCCAGCCGTCATATCCGAAGTCGGCCATAGGCACGGAAATCAGCGTCCATTCGCCGTCCGTAGCGGAGTACTTTCCGAGTCCGGTGACGTCACAGTTGCCGCCCTTGCCCATAAAGCTGAGGTTGAGATTCTCAAGTTCAAGAGAGGAAGAATCTTCGCCATTCATTCTGAACGTCACGGAATATCCGGATTCTGCCTGTGACGACAGGTCATAGACGCTCCAGCTCGCGTTGTTGAACCGCATCGACGCCCATGAGCCGCACTGGGGCACAGTCCATTCTATGAGTCCGTCGTCAGTGCTCAGCCTTTCCGTATTTCCCTCTTTTTCAAGGGACAGGGAATTCTGGAGTCCGCCGTCAAAGAGGACGAATTTTCCCGGCTTCACGGGGCCGACAGGACCAGGACTCGGATCCTCGTCTATGGTGTCATACTTTATGATTATGTCATCGACGTCGATTCTCTTTCCGACGAGGGCCGAGTTACCTTCGACGGCGAACTGCAGGACATTGAAATGCGCCCAATCGCACGGCTCGTCAGTCGGAGCATGCCATCCGTCGGAATCCATGGCGCCGAGAGCCGAAAAGCGGGAAAGCGGAATCTTCACATAGTGCCACTTCCCGTCGGAGGGGAAGGTCGCCTTGATCTTCACCTCGTCGCTGAGTTCGTTGCCTATCCATGCGCCGAAACGCCATGGAATCCTGTCGCCCTGAGGGTTGTAGGTCACGGCTCTCACCAAAAGTTTGTCAACCGGCTCTGACGAGCGGATTGCAAAGGTGAGGGAATAGTCGGCGGAGGCCTGTCTGGAAATGTCGAGCGGAGGCCATGCCACTGCCTCAAGGGCACTCCATGCGTTCTTTCCGACGGTCCAGGAAATGCATTCAGTGCCAGAGTACGGGCTGTCCGCGGATTTCCAGTCGGAATCCCCCTCCGGGCCGCAGGCATTGCAGAACGGCGCGAGGGCGTCATCATAGACGGTGATGTCAACCGGTTTGTCGGAATTGTACCAGTCCGGAACGGTGAAGCCCAAGGCCGCGAGCAGGTCGGTGTCGAGATTCTGCTCGAAGAAATAGCTCGCGTCCTTCCGGAATATGCTGAAGTCATTGCGGTAGCTCCACCAGGTCCATCCGATATTGCTTGCGTCCAGTGCATCTCTGGTCGCCTTCGCCCAGGCCGCCCTGTCCGCAGGCTCGGCGAAGCCGTTCAGCACTCCCCACTCCCCGCAGAACACGGGAACTCCCCTTTCCTCAGCGAATGCGCCGGCCGTGGAGGAAATTTTCTGAGAGATGTAGGCGGCCGTGCCCCTCGAAGCGTAGTCATTGTAGTCGTCAATGACCACGTTGTAGGTCACGGTGTTCGGCAGGGCCGGCATCCTGTCCGCATCGTACGGGAACGGAACCGGCTTCTCGAAGTCCGTCATTCCTGCCTCCCAGGACGCGCCCTGATGGGTGAAGAGATGCGGTCCATAGTAATGGAAGGTGTAAATCAGGTTTCTGTCCTCATAGACAGGTATCTTCCGGAGATTGTCAATGCTGCAGCCCACACCGGTGACAATTATGGAGTGCCTTGTGTCAATCCGGCGTATCGCGCCGATGAGCTCTGTCTGGATGTCATACCAATGAGACTTGATGAAGTCGCCTCCAGGCTCGTTGAAGAGTTCGTATATGACCTTGTCGGATCGATCCTTGTAGCGCTCGGCAAGCTGGGTGAAGACCTTTTCCATAATCACCGGACCGGAAAGGCTCGGAAAATCCTCCGACAGCCAGGCGTGGTTGTCAATGATGATGTACATTCCGTTGCCTTCGGCCATATCTACGGCATAGTCAAGGACATCGAGGACATGAGAGTCAATCTTGTAGTCGGGAGCGGCTCCGACGAAATAGTTGAATCTTACGGGAACACGCACGACATCAATCCCGAGCGAGCGGAGGTTTGCAAATTCCCGGGCCGTGTAGGTGGTCCGGTTCACTTCGGACGGAGACTTGCCCATAAACCAGTCGCCGAGATTGACGCCCCTGGTGAACGGGCATTTTGTCAGCACGACTTCGGAAACGGGAGCCTTATGCTCCTGTTTTGAGGACTTGTCACAGGAACAGACAAGCAGAACAGCTGCAAGAGCTGCGATAAACATCGGTTTCATATAGTTATCAGTTCAACGGTTCAACTTTTATCGTGCAGGTGTACAGGTTGAATGTCAGCCGGTACTCCCCGCCTTTCTGAAGGTGCCAGAAGCGGTCCTGCTCCACGCCGTCGACAAAGTCCGGCGAGACCTTGAACGCCGTCTCGGCAAGACCGGCCGGGGGAATTTCCGAAACGGCCTCATCGCTTGCAGGAGGGCGGAGGAACGACTGGCTCCATGTTCCCGGAGTTGTGCCGGCCTTGAACCATCCGCCCTCAAGATGTCCCTCGTATGTGAATATGAACGCATTGTCCGGCGACGGAGTCAGCTCATAGCAGCTCTTCGGGTTGTTCCAGTCAAAGCCCGGGAACGGGCCGCCGAAACCATACAGTGCGGATGTCCTTATCGGCAGCTGCTCGGTGATTATTACCAGCTGCTTCTTTCCCTCGCATCCGGAAAGCGCGAGGCAGGCCAGTGACAGGGCCAAAGCGACGATTTTATGTATTCCTTTCATCTTCAATGTATTATTTATTTGTTATATCCGGGGTTCTGCTCAAGGTTGGGATTCGCGCTCAGAACCTGACGCGCCAGAGGGAATATTATCGTGTGGTCGTCCGAATCCGGATTCTTGTCCCACCAAGTAGCCGTCGTGAACTTGCCGAAGCGTATCAGGTCAATCCTGCGGCGCCCCTCTCCGAA
Source organism: Bacteroidales bacterium UBA6360 (assembly GCA_002440085.1). GTDB lineage: Bacteria > Bacteroidota > Bacteroidia > Bacteroidales > UBA932 > Cryptobacteroides. The sequence continues at coordinate 12,157 of DJRM01000054.1, read as the reverse complement.
GAACTCGCGTCCCCACTCGTCGAGCATTTCATCAAGGTTCAGTTCGACATTTCCCTCGGGTCTGTAGAGGATGTTCTTGAGCTGCTCTTCAGTCGCCGCCTTGTAGTTGCGCCTGCGCACGCCGTTAAGGAGCTTGCCGGCCTCCTCCGTCTCTCCCCTGCGGACGAGGCATTCGGCGAGGGAATAGATTACCTCCGGAAGGCGGAACTCGGTGTAGTCCGCCTCCAGCTGCCCCTCATCATTGTCGCTGTAGAACGGATATTTGACGAAATAGTAGCACGAGTTGTGGTCGCCCGTCTGATGGTTGCTGACGCCTCCCGGCCATTCGTCCGGGCCGAGGACAACCCCATTCTTCACGAATTTCCCGACAGCGTCGTGAAGGCACATATCCGCGCCCCCGCTGCCCTTGACCCTCTTGGTGACACCGTTCTCCGTGTATTCAAGGTAGCCGTAGAGGAACATTCCCTCACGGGTGCTGTTTCCGAGATTGCGGTATTTCTTCATCCTTTCGTCCAGAATCTGTCCCTTGCGCTCGTCTCCGGAGTACTTTCTGAATTTCTGCACCGGCGAGCCGAGGTCGAACTCGTAGGGGTTGCCGTCAAGGTCATAACTCGGGGCTACGGAAAGCTTCGGCATATGGCTGCCGCTCTGTTCGCGGGCCTTGCATTTGAGGTCATTGAAATAGTAGTCGGAGCCGAGCGGCGCCGCCCACCAGAGATTCCAAGAAGAATACTGGTGGAAGGAATATGCCTTTGACCCCGGATAGGCGAAGATGACCTCGGGCGAAGTCTCGTTGTTCCAGTCGAATGCCGAGTCCCAGCGGTCAGCCACGGAGTAGGAGCCGTATTTCCCGGAGATTATCTCCCTGGCCCATTTCTCGCATTCGTCGAAACGGCTTTCCCCGATATAGACCTCGGCATTAAGATAGAGCCTGACCAGCATGGTGGCCGCGGCGGCCTTGGTCAGCTGTCCCTGCATTTCCATGTTTCCGCCGGTGCCCTGCTTCACGGGAAGTCCCGCTATGCAGTCCTTGAGTTCCGACTCTATGAACTCGAAGGTCGTCCGTGGAGAAACCTGTTTCTTGGGATTCAGCGACTGATCATGATAGTGAGTGACCATCAGCAGGTTGCGGAACAGGTCAAAGAGATTGAGGTAGTATTTTGCCCGGAGGGCGCGGTTCTGTGTGGAGAAGCTGTCCCATTCCTCCTGCGAGAAGCCGAACTGAGTCCGGTCAAGGCGCTGAAGTTCCTCGATGACGAAGTTGCACTGGCCTATGCCCTGATAAGGCAGCGTCCATGACGACGACTCCACCGTCTCGACATTGTACTCGTGAGCGGCGGTCCTTCTGTACTTTCCGCCGTCATCAAACCATGTGTCGTGCGTGACGACGACAATCTGATCCGCAGTCTGCTCGTTGACTCCCCAGTTCCATCCTGTAAAATAGGCATGCTCGAACGGTCTGAACACCATTCTTATCACGTCCTTTCTGGAGTTGTAGTAGTTTTCTCTGGCCACCGTCGAATAGATGTTCTCGTCCAGGTTCGTGCAGGAGACGAACGCGGACAGAGAGAGAGCCAGAAGGGAAATATATCCTTTAAGTTTCATTTTCAGTTTTGTTTATGTTGATTATCAGAAACCGAGCTGTACGCCGAGTATGAACTGGCGGCTGGACGGGTAGTACTGCCCGCTCCCTTTCGCGCCCGGGGTGAGACCGTTCACATTGTAGGCTGACGGATCGATGCCGGTGAACTTCGTGAAGGTGCAGAGGTTCTTTCCGGTGACATATAGCCGGATCCGGCTGAGGTATTTCCAGTCCGTGTCGAGCGTGAAGCCGAGGTTCACCATATCAATCTTGAGGTAGTCGCCCCTCTCGAGGAAGTAGTCGCAGACGACGGGATTGGCGTCCTTGTTTATGGCGGCGTTCTGCCCGTATGCAATCTTGAGGACATTTCCCCTGAAATTGCGCGTTCCGTACATATATTCGTGTATGTTGAATATGTTGTAGCCGAGAGCCGTGCGGAGATATATGTTCAGGTCGAACCACTTGTAGCGGAAGCTGTGCGTCATGGAACCCGTGAATTTCGGGAGTCCGTTGCCGACATACTGCTTGTCATCGACCGTGGCGGTGCTCGCCAATATCATGTCCCCGTCCCTGTTATAGACCACCCAGTTGCCGTCCGCATCGACCCCGGCATACCTGTACATGAAGAAGCTTCCGACGCTACGGCCCTTCTCGATGCGCTGAAGGGTGTAGTTTGGGTATGGGCTGCCTGTGGAGCAGACGTCGTAGTAGTCCTGCCCGACATATTCGGAATTGCTGAAATTGACAAACTCATTCTTCATCGTGGAGCCGACGACGCCGACGGTGTATCCGAAATCCTTTGTATCAACAGCCTTCCAGTTTATGTCGAACTCGAAGCCGGAGTTGCGCATAGTGCCGACATTCACGTATGTAGTGTTGAAGAGATACGGCGGCACTGGCACGGTGTATTCTCCCAGAAGGTCAACCTGCCTGCGGTTGTAGTAGTTGAACGAACCATAGAGACGGCTTTTAAAAAGAGCCCAGTCAAGTCCTATGTTCCAGTTTTTGCCCTTCTCCCAATGCAGGTCCGGATTGACGTTTTTCTGAGGTCCCCAGACATAGAAAAACTCGCCATTATAGCTGTAGGCCCCGAAGCTGTACATCGTGTCAAGGGAAAGATAGCTTGAGAAGTTCTGGTTTCCCGTGACTCCGAAGTCCCCCCTGAGCTTGAGGTCGCTGACCCAGCCAGCGTTCTTCATGAAAGGCTCATCGGAAATGCGCCATCCGGCGGACACGGCCGGGAACCATCCCCACTTGTGGTTGGAGCCGAATTTGGACGAGCCCTCATAGCGCAGCGACGCGGTGAGCAGGTAGCGTCCTTTCCAGTCATAGCTTGCTCGGCCGAAGAAGGCGATGAGCTTGCTGTCGCTCTTGTAGCTGCTGAGGTTTGTCTTGCCTTCCTCCGAGGCCATCTCACCGAACGAGAGGTTGTTGTAGGTCATTCCGTCGTTGGAGAAATCGGCATTGTTGGCCGCCATTCCGGAGTTCTGCTCGTATGTGTAGGAATATCCCACCATCGTCTTTATGTTGTTGTCACCGAAATGAGCCTGCCAGTTCCCGAGCCATTCAAGTGTGTGGGTACGGTATTTCGAGTAGCTGCGTCCTGCCTGCCCGTCACGTCCGGCGTGGATGCAGCGGTTGCTGGTAGAAGGAGAGAACGTGCCGTCGAAACTGTCGTACTGGCGGTCGGAGAACGTCACCTGAGTAGTGAGCGTGTGATTGTCAGCCTTTCCGTTCCCGAGCAGAGGCAGCAGGTTGAGCCTCGCCGTGGCGTCCCAGTCAATCCATTTCTTTTCCTGGTCGGCAAGTTCCGTCTCAAGGACCTCGGCCGGATTGTTCGCGGCAGTCTGTCCCTGAAAGTCAAAGTAATGGAACGGGTCGTCCGGATCCATGACGGGAGTCGTAGGATTGGCCTCTATGGCATTGGTGAACGTGCTCCAGTCGGAAGCCTTGATGTAGGCGACGCGGGGAGCGACATTGGCGATGAAGGACAGCAGTCCGTTCTTTGTCGTGTGATTGACGGACGCGCGCATTCCGTATTCACGGCGGGACGACCGCAGGTCAATGCCCTTGGCATCCTTGTAGTCGGCGGTCACCCTATAGTTCGTCTTGGGAATGCCGCCACCGAGGGATATGGTGTGGGACTGGGTGAATCCGGTCTTGGTCACGCGCTTGAGCCAGTCTGTTTCGCCACCGTAGTCATATCCGCTCCGGTCGCCCTCCACCCTGTTGAGACGCCAACCGTAGGCATCCAGCATATCAAGTTCCTGCACAGGGACATCGAACGAGACCGTTCCGGTGTAGGAAGTGTGGATGCTGCCGTCGGTCGGAGCGCTCTTCGTGGTCACGAGTATGACACCGTTGGAACCCCTGGTGCCGTAGATTGCGGAAGCGGCGCCGTCCTTGAGGATGTCGAAGCTCTCGATGTCGTTCGGATTGACATTCGACAGTTCACCGGGCACGCCGTTTATTATGATGAGAGGCGACAGGCCGGCATCACGGGAGGAAACTCCGCGAATCTGGATGCTTGCCGGGTTGTTCGGGTCGCCTGACCCGGTGTTCGTGATGGAAACGCCGGCCACCTTGCCCTGAATCATCATCAGAGGGTCGGAGGAACTGACGCTGAGAAAGTCCTTGCTGGACAGGTG
>DJRM01000054.1:0-7845 GCA_002440085.1 Bacteroidales bacterium UBA6360 | reverse complement strand
AGTGTCTCGCGGTTCTCGGAAAGCGAGGCATCTACTTTAGTCCTGCCCCCGACCGCAATTTCCATGTCGGTGAAGCCGAGGGATGAGAACAGCAGCGTGGCGTCAGCAGGCACTCCGGAGAGACTATAGCGGCCGTCCATATCAGTGACAGTACCGCTTGCAGGATGCCCCTTGAGACTTACTCCGGCACCCGGCAGAGGTTCTCCGGTAGAGGCGTCTGTGACGACTCCGCTGACAGGAAGCCCGTCTGCGGCGGTCTCCGGTCGAGCCGGATGCGTATTGAGGACAAGCACGATGTTCTTGCCCTGCATACGGTAGGCGTACTTACCCCCCCCCACAGTGCCGAAGATGTCATCGAGCATGTTCCTGACAGAGGCGGTTCTGCGCTTCAGTGTGACGGGAACGCTGACGTCCACCTGCGACTTGTCATAGACAAACGACCAGTCAGTCTGGCTTTCAATCGCCTCAATGACAGTACTTAACGTCACCGGGGCACCGGCATCCGTCCCGACCGTCACATTTTGGGCGAGCAGGTCGGCGGACAGCATGAGAGTCATACAGAGTATGACAATTTTCAGTTTATGCATTTCTTATTGTTTTGGTTAATAATTTCAGTGAAAAAGCGCGGGAGTCCTTCTGTCATTTCAACGACAGTCTGACTTCCGTACGGTCGGAGTTCCATCTCCAGCGGAAAGGGTGCACGAGGTTCAGGACATTGAGCAGATGCTCCAGCCCGTCTTCCTGACGCACGCGGCAGGTACACTTGAAGTCGGCCACAGCCGCATCCTCGATTATTATACGCGTCTTGTAGTAGGACTGCACGGTTCTGAATATTTCCGAATATGTCTTGTCGTCAAAGAAGTAGATGCCCTCCGTCCACAGTTCCCGCTCGTTCGGATTCATGCCGGACATCATATAGCCGTCCCCGATTATATCCACCCTCTGAAACGGGGCAAGGCGGCATATCTCGGAACCATCGGAGTCCGAAAGGCTCACGCTTCCCTCATAGAGCTTCACGGAACAGTTTCCGCTGTCTCCGTATGCGGACACGTCGAATGTCGTTCCGAGCACGGTCACGCTGTTTCTTTCCGTCTCGACGACAAAGGGCCTGCTTTCGTCATGACTCACGTCAAAGAGAGCCTCTCCGTCAAGACGGACTTTCCTGAAACCGCCGCCGTCGGCGACAAGTTCAAGCCGGGAATTGGAATTAAGCCAGACTGACGTGCCGTCGGACAGCACCGTATGCACGCGCTGTCCGACAGGCACCTCGATTGTCCGCGCCGCGAACGGGGACTGCCCGACAGGTTCCACGCTCTTGTGGCCGATAAAGACACCGGCTGCGGCGACCGAGGCTGCGGCGACCGACGAGAGAGTCCATCTGAGCCATTTCGGGAAATGTTTTTTACGCGAAGACTCCTCTTCCGTATTGAGCAGTGTGGATTCATAAAGCCTGCGGGCAGCGACAATCTGCTCCCTGTTATCAGGAGATTCCGCAGCCCACCTTGTGACCGCGATGCGTTCCTCCAATGTGCACTCTCCGCGCAAATACCTATCAATCAAATCATTATTCATAACTCATCTTTTTGTTTCACAAACACAACAATAGTACATTCCCGGCCACATCCATTCACCCCAGTGAACAAAGGGATTTTTCAATTACTCACACGAGTCTCGCGAGTATGTTACTCATATTCAAGCCATGCGGTCGCACGCACCGGTGCGTCGGTACTGAACCTTATCCAGCGGGCGGAAAAATCCTCCGGCAGTTCCTGCCTGAAGGTCTCTCCCGGCGCGACGGTGCAGGTTTCATACACCATCCAGTCGCCGCATCCGGTCGGATCCACCTCAACTGTGAATGTAACGTTCCCGGCGGAATTGTGGGAAAGCGTCATGGTTTTCCTGTCATAGAAAGCGCACAGATACGGATCGGAGGCTACGCCGGCAGCTACATCGCTGTCCTTCCACGGGCCTCCGTGTCCCCGAGGCTTGCCAAGTGACCAAAGGTCGTCAATCGCGCCTGCCCACACGGCAGCATTCCCGTCGTCGGACACAATCACATGAGGATTCCCGCGACCGTCTTCCGGACTTATGCCTGTCATCACCAGCAGTCCCCTGTATGAAGCATAGTCCGCGATGCGGAAGCCGTGGGTGGCAATCGGCCTTATCTTGGCATAGCCGTCGGCATTCTCGGCCGGCAGTTCATAGAATGTTCCCATGCAGGAGAAAAGGTCCCTCTCCGTCGCAACCTCCCGGCACACGCGCAGCTCACCTTCTGCGGTCGGCCGCTCAATGGAGCCGTTCCCTATCGGCAGCCGCCATCTTCTCCCCCGGTCATCGACGACCAGCACGGAAGAACTGTCCACCGTGACGACATTCTCCGGAACCGCAAAACGAGTCCGTATGAAATCCGCCGTCAGGCTGTCGTCCCTGCGTACAAGAGCGAGTTTGCCGTCAAGCTCATAATAGCCGGTCTCCGACCTTTTTCCCGATTCCGAACGCCCTGCAAGCACGCCAAGCGCACGCCGGTTATCCCCGAGACTGTAGAGCAGGCCGTCAACGAAAGAGGAGGCATCGGATTTCGTCAATCCTCTGAACACTTCTGAAGGCATCGTGCTCCTGTCATCCGCTGAAGACCATGAAAACGAGACAGTGGCCTTCGTGTCGGCGTCCGTCTTTACTCTGATCCATTCGCCCTTTTCGTCAGAATCGAACGACACGTGAGCATCCGCTCCAGGAGCCACAGTCACCGTCCTCAAGTCATCCCACACTCCGTTTCCGCATCTGTCAACCTCAAAAGAGAAGGCGACAGCGCTTTTGCCCCCGTTGTGCAGCCATGCCATGCGGCCGGGCCATCCCGCAAAGAGAAACGGCTCGGAAGCCTCCCCTGCCCGAACCTGTTCTCCTGCCCAGACAGCGCCCTCCGCATCGGACGGACCAAAGTCGTCCGGCCCCGTGACTGAAGTGAACCACAGGTTTGAATTGGACTGTCCGGGGCCGCAGATGCCGCCCTTGGCCCCGCGCCGGTTCAGGAACTCGTTCTTGGCCGAATCGTCGCATCCGAACACAATACGGTCTCCCCAGCGGGCAAAGTCGCCTATGACCTTAAGATAGGACGAACGCGGACGTATTCCCGCAGAGCGGCCGGAGGTAAATGTCCCGGGGAAATGCCAGAACATTCCGTGCATGGTCATGAGATAGTCAGGAGAATCAGCTGTGCCCACATCCCTTATGCGCGGCCACTCGGTGTTCCATCCGTGAGCGCCGTCGTAGCTGTGGCTGGCCTTGGGCAGGCGGTAGAATTGCCATCCGCGCCCGGACTCCCTCACGCCGAGAATGACGGACTTGTAGTCCCATCCGACCGCCCAGATCGGATCCGTGCAAGGATTCCTGTTCCCGAAGATTCCTCCCGGCCCGGTCACTTCCGTAAACTGGTTGCGCCGAACCACCTTCCAATCGGCGCCGTTCCATTCAGCAAGGACTCCCGACGCCACGTCAAACTTCTCCAGGGCCTCCTGAGTACCCTCTCCGTTGTTGCTGAACACGAACACGCCCTGGCCCGAATACAGCCCTTTCCCGTGTACTCCCGGCAGCAGGTCATTGACCGGGGCATATCCTCCGCCCTGCGGATTCGAGTTCCCGTCGCGGTAAAGCTCGCTGACGGTCAAAGAGTCCACATCGACTTCATAGAACCCCTCCTCCATCGTAGCATAGTATATCTTATGTTCAGGATCTGTCAGATGGCGGGCATTTCCGGTGAGCCGGCCGGGCATTACGGAATATGGTATCACCCTGACATTCCTGTCACCGTCAATGGCATACGGGCCTATGAACAGTTGGGAACTTTCCCCGTGTATCATTCTGTTCGCCACAGTTCCTCCGATACTCTCGGGCCTCACCGTCACTTCAAGTTCAGGAGAAATCTCGTACAGTTTGTCGGACGAACCGTACGGCATATGGGGGCCGTATGTCGCCACCCACAGCCGGCCGGCCCATGGCACGACCGCCCCTGTGCCGCATTCTCCCTCTTCATTATAGAATGCCAGTTCAGGATAGATTCCCGAAAGCGACACGGGACCGCCTGTCTGTCCGGCAGAGCATCCCGCCAGCGAGGACGCGACGGCTGCAATCATCAGTTTCTGGAGTTTCATGTTATTGAATTTTTATATTTTCGACATTTCTGACGCCTGTCAGATAGAATATTCCCTGCCAAGGCACAGTACCCTGACAGGGAATCAAAAAAAATGTCACGGCATTATTCCACTTTCACTCCGTCCGGAGCATCGACAGTCGTGTCTATCCTTCCGTCAGAGAGTCGCTCATGGCGGACACGAATCGGACCGAACGGGGTCGGGAACGCGCCTTCTGCCCATTCGAGGTCACCGAGGTGCGGAGTTATGCGGACCTTCGCGCAGCCTGGTTCCACGATTTCGACGCCGAGAACATGGCGGCTCAGCCAAGCTGTGGGACCGGATGCCCAGCCATGGCAGAGGCTGTGGCGGAACCCCTTATAGCAGTAGGCTCCGAAGTCCCCGTGTATGTCCTTCTTGCCTTCCGGCACGAGTTCGTCGATACCTGCCGCTTCAGGAAGCCAGTCGAGGTTGAAGTCCTCCCAGAATGTCGTCGCGCCAAGGTCGAGCATCGCACCCCAGTAGCTGCGGATGACATCAAGCGAACCCTGCCAGTTGCCGGCGATGGCCATTGCCTCAAGCATCAGATAGCCGTAGAATGTTGAGAAGCCGTGGCCGCCGTTGCTGGAAAGAATGTCCCTGTCCGCCTTCTTCGCGTCCGTAAGGCCGGCAAGCGCCATCAGAGCCGCCGCCTGCTTCGAGCCCGGGGCGTCGGGGGCAACTCCGGATTTCAAAAATTCCCTATAAACTTTCGTGGCGGCCTTGGACAGACGCTTCTCCGCATCGGCGCAGTCGGCGACAAGCTGCCGGTCATCAAAAATGTTCCCGAATTCCTGTCCAGCCTGCATCGCCTGGACCATCAGAGCCTGAAGCCCGGCATTCTTCGCAGGTTCATTTTCCTGCGACGGCCAATCGAGGAAACGCGTCCCGTCAAGGCACTCTCGTCCGTCAGGGGTGATTTTTCCGATGAGCTGACGGAGCAGTCCGGTGATATATTCCCTTGAACCGAGAAGATAGTCCAGATCACCAGTATGCCGGAACCATGCCTGATGGCAGAGCATCCACCAGATTGAATAGGAGGAAAAAGAGCCGTTCATCCATTTCGTGAGAGGGGTAGTGTCGCGCATCCAGTCGAGCGTTTTGGGAACGACCTCATTGTACCCGAATACAGAAGCCACGGTCATCACCTCGGGATAGGCGTCCCCCATCCACACGAGACGGTCGCGCTTTATGCCCTCGATGAGAAAATTCTGCATACAGAGGTGAACCGTGTAGGCACCGGTCTCCCAGATTCTGTTCAGACGTTCATCGCTGCAGCTGAAAGACCCCGTATATTCAAGGTCACGCATGATGGAGATGGCCCGCACCTCTTTGAGTTTCAAAACCTTATCAGGTTCAACAAGATCGATGCGGACAAAACGGAATCCGGAATTTCCGATTTCCGCGACACCCATCATAGGCTTATGACAAATATATTCCGGCATAGTCCGGATTACCCTGACCAAGTCCGGAAAAACCGCACCGGAATCCTATAGCCCGAATAGAATCGCGACGAGCGGAAGGTAGTCCCCGAGCTCGGAACGAAGGATTTTCAAAGCCTTGGAAATATGATACTCCACAGTCTTTTCCGATATTCCGAGTTCCAGGGCTATCTCATTGTAAGTCATACCGTCAAAACGGCTGAGCATGAATGCTCGTCCCGTCTGCTCACCCATCTTCGCGATGCTTTCCGAAATTATCCTCCGAATATCCGCATTATAGAGAGAATGCGGATCACAGCCCTCAAGCGTATCAATCCGAAAGCGCAGTTCCATGGCGGCATCACTTTCAAGATTCCCCTGCATGGCGGTCATGGACGCCCTGGAACGGAACAGGTGCAGCATCTTGTTGCGTATAACGCCGAAAAGAAAAGGCAGCGCATAGGGAATGTCGGCTCCCTCGCGTCTTTTCTTCCAATATACCAGCATGGCTTCGGACACCACGTTCTCGGCGTCCATCTCGTCATAGCAATATGACTTGGCGAAAAGTACGCACTTGTGCCAGTATCTCCTGAAATCGGCATCGAAACTGAGCTGCTCGTTATCCATATAGACGGCTAAAGCATTTTAGACTCCGCAAACATAGCACATTTCAATGTAACTGCAAAATTTTAGCGTTTCATTGACATGATGCTCGGCTTCAGCGAGACGGAGGTGAGGGAGATGATACGCTACTATCAGGGAGTAGGGGCGCTGAAGGCCGCGCTGCATCTGATTGTGGTACAAATCAAGGGTCACAGTCTCTACCGGATGGACGAGGTCACGAAGACAATCTGATCTCTCGACGATTACCCGGCAAAGAGGTCGTCGGACGTGATGACGCTCTGGAAACGGCCGGAATACTCATTCCGCTTAAGACCGAAAGTCGTGACAAGAGTCATCAACGTCGGTTTTCGGGTCTTCGTCTCCTCAATAAACGATGTCTGACGCTCACGCAGTTTTCGGTCATATTCCTTATCAATGATGAAATCGCTCGACGAAAACTTGCATTCACAAAGATTTATAAGTCTGTCGGCCCTGTCTATCAACATATCAATCTGGCTGTCCATCCCCCGCCACGAGTATGTCTCCGTGCGGACTCCCGAGATGCCGAGAGCCGACTTTATCTGAGATATATGCTGAAAACATACATTCTCAAACGCAAATCCGCGCCACGAAGTAATCGAAGGACTGTTCTGATTATGCTGCCAATATTCCGCATCGTCCGTCTTGTTACAAGCGATGAAATTCCTGTAAAACAAGCAGAAATTGTCTGTAATCCTGTAACGGACACACTTTTCCGGCTCACCGAAATAGCGGAACTTCGCGATAAAATCACTTTCTGCAAGTGCGCGAATAAGCTTGGAGAAGCCACCTCCTCCCGCGATACCGGTCTTATTCAATATTTCTTCGCGGGTGTAGCCTATCCTTTTCCCGGAAAGCAGGTTCATCACTTTCTCCGCCTCATCGGGGTTCTTGAAAATAGAGGCGAACAGACGGTCATATTCAAGCGAAAGTTTCCCCTTATTGGCGAACAGCAGCGCATCCACATTCTGAGCAAGGCTTTTCCCCTGCACGAAGAGATTCATGTAATATGGTATCCCTCCGAAAATCATATAACTCTGAACAATGTCATAGCGATCCATTTCAACGCCTCTGGAACGGTAGAAATCTTCACATTCGCGCAAGGTGAACGGCTGCAGCTTGATTTCCGCAGTCAGCCTGTCGAAAAGACCGCCTTTCCCGTTCACCAGTTCATCTGAAATCCACGAGACCGCAGAACCGCACACAACTAGCATAAGATTGTCGCGCTTCGCTCCCCACCCGTTCCAAAATGCCTCAAACGCAGTCACGAATCCGGAACGAGGAGTATCAAGCCACGGAAGTTCATCAATGAAGACCAATTGCCTTTTATCGTCTGAACGGCTCTCAAGAAAATTTTCCAGAAGGAAAAACGCATCAAGCCAGTTCGACGGAATTTCCGACACTTCCATCCCGGCCCGCACCAATGAATGCACAAAGCTCTGGAGCTGCTTCTTCATGAGCTCCTTGCCCTCAATCTCGACAGGAGACAACGCCGTGTGCGAAAATACGATTCTGTCCCGAAACAGTTCATTGACGAGAAACGTCTTTCCGACACGCCTTCTTCCGTACAAGGCCACAAATTCCGGACGACCGTCACCATAGATGCGCTCCAATTC
>DJRM01000062.1 GCA_002440085.1 Bacteroidales bacterium UBA6360 | reverse complement strand
GGAGGATGATTCCGTGGCTGTCAGTTTCGACGAGAAAGGGGAGAGCGGTGAGGTCGAAGCTGTCGAGGAGGCGGGCGAAGGTTTCAGGGAAGCGGGACTGAACGTCGTCGATGTTGACTTCAAGAACGTTGATGCCCATTGATTTGGCAGCATTGAGTTCGGCCTCGCACTGGTGACAGCCGGTCGTATGGAAGACAATGACGGTTTTCCCGCTTTGCTCGCGCCTTTCTTTCCTGTTGGCCGTTGGAATCCTGTGCCGTCCACAAGCGCTGTTCAGGCGGTCAAGCCTGTATTCCTTGGATTTTCCTCCATTCAGCGAGCCTCGAACTTTTATAGGGGCTATCTTTGTGCCGGGGCGAGCCTTTGAGAGCAGTTCTTTCTGGATGGTGGCGAAATTCACCACCATCAGCGAGTCTTCGGCTGTGTTGAACGGGGAACCGTCGCAGAGAATGCGGGTGTCGATGAGATATTCGAGGGCGTTCTTCGCGTCTTCTCCACGGAGAGGGATCAGCTGGTAGAACAGGTCGGTAATCGCTGACTTCTCGCGCCTTGTCCGCTCGTCAAGCAGGAGTTCCAAAGACTCGACATCGAGCAGACGCCCTATGATTATACCCTCTGTATCAATGAGAAACATCCTCGGAGTCGCGGTAACGGAGTATTTGCGGCGGAAGTCCGTGGTCTCCGCGGGGTCGCAGAGATGATGCGCATCGGGGATGCCGGTGAAATGGCTCCGGAGAAACTCTTTCCATTTTCCGGTGTCGTCTCCGATGTAGAAGGTCACTAGTTCGCAGTCATTCCTCCGGCGGAAGAAGTCTTCGAGCCTTATGCTCTCTATCTTGCATTTCGCGCAGTCCGTGTCATAGAACCAGAGAACGGTCGGCTTCTCGGCGCTGAAGCCTTCGAGTCCGGCTTCCGGAAGCAGCGGAGCCGCTGCGCCGAGAAGGGACGCGCGGTTGAAGTCGGCGTAGCTGCGGACTGCGGAGAGCGTGCTGTCCGACAAGCCGGCAATGTTATGATTCCTGTCGACTTGTCCGATGCCGTCGGCGGAACTTTCTGGTGCTGGGATGATGTCGCCGAGAATCCACCTGTCGGCGACATGGACTGCGACATTCTCGTCGCCCATCAGCTTCGAGTCGCGGAAATGCCTGAAGACTTTCAACGCAGTCTCTGATACGGACGCGGAGTCGCAGCTGCCAAGAATAAAATCACATTCCTCGATTTTGGTCTGGATGTCATAGCCGTCAAGCGAGGTCAGATACTCTTTGAGAACCTCGTCGCGGGTCTGGGCCGGAAGACTTAAGGCAGAGATGACGGATATGCAGGCACTCAAAAGGAACCACCAAAAGCTTTTCAGACTTTCGATCCCCCACGTGTGCGTGGACCAACACTTTTTGAGCACCTGCATATCCTTTTGCCTGTATTTTTGCATTGCGCTTCTGTCAAATGCCACCGATTCCTGTCACAATGTAATTCCTTCGGGGATGAAGGCGGAGTAGTCGCCTCCGTGCTTGATGATGTCGCGGACGGCGGTGGAGGAGATATGGGCATACTCCTGCGCGGTAGGGATGATGATAGTCTCGATGTCCGGGGCTATGCGGCGGTTCGCGTCTGCGATGGATCGCTCTGTCTCGAAGTCAATCATGTTTCTGACGCCGCGCACGATGTGGCGGATGCCGAGCCTGTGGCATAAATCGACGGTGAGGCAGTCGTAGGCAAGAGCCGTCACACCCTCAAGCCCTGCCGTGGCCTCGCGGATGATTTCGAGCCTCTTGTCGTTGTCGTAGAATCCTCGCTTGTCGCTGTTGATTCCGACAGCCACCACAACTTCGTCGAACATCGAGAGAGCCCGCTTCAGAATGTTGAGATGCCCTGCCGTGAATGGGTCGAACGAACCGGGGAACAGAGCCTTGCGTGGCGTATGCTGTTTTGTGTCTTTATCCATGTCTTCTTCTATGCGAATTTGTTATATGAGAATGCATCGTCACAGTCTCCAGTCAATCGGCTCCTTTCCGTGCGCGGCGAGCCATTCGTTTGCCTTTGAGAAATGCCTGCATCCGAAGAATGCCCCGCGTGCGAGAGGAGAGGGGTGAGCCGCTTCGAGCACGAGGTGCTTGTCCCCGTCAATCAGCTCCCGCTTGCTTCGTGCAAAGCTGCCCCAAAGCATGAACACCACGCCGTCGCAACGGTCGGAGACACATCGTATTACGTCGTCCGTAAATGTCTCCCAACCAATCTTGCTGTGCGATGCCGGGGCGCCTGCCCGTACCGTGAGAATCGCGTTCAGCAGCAGTACACCCTGCCTTGCCCAGCCCTCAAGGTTTGGTCTTCCGGACATCTGCACTCCGAGGTCGTCGCCGATTTCCTTGAAGATGTTCCTTAGCGACGGGGGAGCAGCCACGCCATCCGGCACGGAAAAAGACAGCCCCATTGCCTGTCCATAGCCGTGATACGGATCCTGGCCCAATATCACGACTTTAACCTTGTCGAGCGGAGTCAGTTCGAATGCCCTGAAGATGTCCTTCCCCGGAGGAAAGACCGTCGTCCCGGCCGCCTTCTCTGCATGGAGATATTTCACGAGCTCGGCGAAATACGGCTTCTCGAACTCCGCTGCCAGCGCCTCCTTCCACGATTCTTCAATCTTTACATCCATAATGATATAGTATTGAGCGCTTGGCGCATAAAAAGACGCTTTTTACATCCATATTGGTACTATTTTGAGTGTTTGGCGCATAAAAAGATGGGATGCAAGGCGGATGGTGCAGATGAATACCGCAGCAACCTGATGGTTGTGAGGATTTCATCAAGCCATCCAACGCAGCAGACCGCTTTTTATGCGTCAAACACGGCGTTCAGGACATCAGTTATATTTTTGACATATATGAACTCCAGCCCCTTGATATAGACGGGTTTGATATCCTCCACGTCCTTGCGGTTATCCTCTGAGATGACGATTGTGTGTATCCCGGATCTCTTCGCCGCGAGAATCTTCTCCTTGATGCCTCCGACAGGAAGCACGCGCCCGCGGAGGGTCATCTCGCCCGTCATCGCGAAGCCGCTGCGAATCTGTTTGCCCCGAAATGCCGAAATCATTGATGTCACCATGGTGATGCCGGCGGAAGGCCCGTCCTTAGGAACCGCGCCCTCCGGCACATGGACGTGAACGTCTTTCTCGGCGAACTGCTCGTAGGTCAGCCCCGTGAGCTCCGGATGCGCCTTTATGTACTGGTAGGCAATGGTCGCCGACTCCTTCATCACGTCTCCAAGGTTTCCCGTCATGCTGAGTACGCCCTTGCCCTTGCTGATTGAACTCTCAATGAACAGAATCTCGCCGCCCATCTCAGTCCATGCAAGTCCCGTGACCACTCCCGGTGCCTCGTTCCCGCGCTGCTTGTCGTGAAACGCCGTCGGAAGTCCGAGGTATTCCTTCAGGTCGCCCGGCTTGATTGTCTCCGGATGCTCCTCTTCAAGGGCAATCTTCTTTGCCGTCACGCGGGCAATCTTTGCAATCTGCTTCTCAAGGCTGCGCACGCCTGATTCACGGGTGTAGTCCTCGATGATTGCCGACAGGGCAGGAGCGCCTATCTTAAGCTGATTTTTCTTCAGACCATGCTCCTCAAGCTGCTTCGGAATGAGGTAGTGCCTTGCAATCTCCATCTTTTCCTCCGCGAGGTAACCGCTCACCGGAATCATCTCCATACGGTCGCGCAGGGCGGGCTGTATGGTAGAGGTCGTGTTCGCCGTCGTGATGAAGAGCACATGCGAGAGGTCGTAGTCGAGATCGAGGTAGTTGTCGTGGAACGTCGTGTTCTGTTCCGGGTCGAGAACCTCAAGCAGGGCTGACGACGGGTCTCCATGAAAATCGTTGCCTATCTTGTCCACCTCGTCCAGCACAATCACCGGATTTGACGTTCCGGCTCTCATGATTCCGTTCAGGATACGTCCCGGAAGCGCGCCGATGTATGTTTTCCTGTGTCCGCGAATCTCGGACTCGTCATGCATTCCGCCGAGTGAAATTCGTATGTATTTTCTTCCCAGTGCCTCGGCGACAGATCTTCCGAGACTTGTCTTTCCCACTCCCGGAGGCCCATAGAGGCACAGAATCGGCGATTTCATGTTGCCTTTCAGCTTCAGGACAGCAAGATATTCGATGATGCGTTCCTTCACCGTGTCGAGCCCGTAATGCTCCTTGTCCAGTACCTTTTTTGCATGCTTGAGGTCGAGGTTGTCCTTCGAGTACTCATTCCATGGCAGGTCGACCATAAACTGAAGGTAGTTCATCTGGGTGCTGTACTCCGGAGAGTTCGGATTCTGCCGTTCGAGCTTCATCATCTCCTTTTCGAAGACTTCCTTCATCTCTTCCGGCCATTTCTTCTTCTCCGCCTTCTCCTGCAGCCTGTCAAGCTCCTCCATGTCGTCCATCCCGAGTTCCTCCTGAATGGTACGAAGCTGGCTGTTGAGGTAGTATTCCCTCTGCTGCTGATCCATGTCGCCCTTCACCTTCTGGTTAATCTCGTTCTTGAGCTTGACAATCTCATACTGATTGCCAAGCATTTCCAGAAGCTTTTCTCCTCTTTCGAGAACCGACGACATGCCGAGAAGCCCAATCTTTGCAGCGTAGTCGTCGAAATCCACCGTAGTCGCGACGAAGTTCACGAGAAATTCGAAGTTATCGATTGATTTCAACGCACTTACGGCCTCCTTCGGAACAAAGGAAGTGTTCTTCGATATGTAAATTGCCTTCTCCTTTATCAGATCCCCCGTTATCTTCAGCAGGTTGGTGTCAGTGACCGTCAGGTCATCCTCCAGATACTGCACGCGTCCGAGCATATATGGCTCATACTCATATATTTCCTCAAGCCTGAACCTTCTGAATCCCTGAAGTATCGCTGTCACTGTGCCGTCCGGAAGCTCAAGTGTCCGTATAATCCTCGCAACGGTTCCATACTCCGAGAGGTCCTCGGCTTTCGGTTCTTCTACGCTGAAGTCCTTCTGCGGAACCGTGCCTATGAACGCATTGCTTTTCTCGGCCTCCTGGATGAGCTTGAGCGACTTCTCGCGTCCTATGGTGATCGGGTATATCGTCCCTGGGAACAACACGGCATTCCTGAGCGCCAGAATAGGCAGAGAATCAGGCAGTTCATCCTCTTTCACCCCCTGCATCGGACCGTCAGGCGACGCCACCGGGATCACGCTCACTTCCGCACCTGCGGGTGAAAGGATGTCGTTAAAAAAATCTTTCATAAAATCTCTATTGTATGTATACACAACAACGCCGTCTGACAAAATGTCAGTGCCGGTATGTTTCGTGGTGTGCCGCATATATGGTCAAGCATTATGCCATTGCAGCAGCGTTTCCGTGCGTTCCGAACGAGGCATTGTGCATCAATATGCTGCATATAATCCTACAAATTTGACGTTTTTTTTTGAATATTAGAAAAATAAGTCTAATTTTGCGAGGTTTTTAGCAGATTGAACATCTAATAAACAATTTATACACAAGTATTATGACAAAGGCAGAAATCGTAAACGAGGTTGCACAGTCAACCGGAGTTCAGAAAGAGCAGGTAGCTGCAGTAGTGGACGGCTTTATGGAGGTTGTAAAGGATTCTCTTACAAAGGGCAACCCGGTTTATCTCCGCGGATTCGGCAGCTTCATTATCAAGCACAGGGCTGAAAAGACCGCGCGCAACATCACCAAGGAGATTACAATCACAATCCCTGCACATGACATCCCGGCATTCAAGCCGTCAAAGTCATTTGCAAAGCAGATTAAGAAATAACATTTTTTAAATCTAATACTACTATGCCAAACGGAAAAAAGCATAAGAGGCATAAGATGGCGACACACAAGCGTAAGAAGAGATTACGCAAGAACAGACATAAGAAGAAGTAGTCTGAAGGTGTCTGCCATTTAAGCAGTCTTATAAGTCAAAGGCTGGCCCGGGCGGCCGGCCTTTTTTACGAAATCCATAAAAAGCGGTCTGCTGCGTTGTGTTTTTTGATAAAATCCTCACCATCTAAAAGACCCCTCCCGTCCCCTCGAAGGGGAAGTTGTGCTACGTGCACACTATCGCACAAGGCTCTTGCTTCGTTGTTCTTCGCACGACGCTGATGCGTCT
>DJRM01000065.1 GCA_002440085.1 Bacteroidales bacterium UBA6360 | reverse complement strand
GTGACGGCGCTTCCGGGCAATGACATAGCCAAGGCCTGCCTTGCGGAACTCCGAGGGCTCGGGGTGGGAGTCGAGTTCTGCATCGAGAGCGGTGACAGGGTCGGCATCTATTATATAGAGAAGGGTGCCGTTGCACGTCCGAGCAAGGTGATTTACGACCGTGCGCATTCTTCCGTTTCGGAGATCAGGCCGGGGATGATTGACTGGGACAAGGTGTTCGAGGGCGCGGACTGGTTTCACTGGACGGGCATCACGCCGGCAATCAGTCAGGGCGCGGCGGATGTCTGTCTGGAGGCCATCGAGGCTGCGTCACGTCATGGGGTGAAGGTTTCCTGCGACCTCAACTACAGGAAGAATCTCTGGAAATACGGCAAGACGGCCGCAGAGGTTATGCCTGCGCTTGTGGCTGGCTGCGACGTGATTATAGGCAACGAGGAGGACGCGGAAAAGGTCTTCGGCATCAAGCCCGAGGGGTTCAACGCTGAGGCGGGAGTGATTGACACGGCTAAGTTCGAGTTCGTGGCCAAGTCGCTGATGGAGAAGTTCCCGAAGGCCTCGAAGGTTGCGATTACCCTGCGAGGTTCGGTGAACGCGGATCACAACACATGGGGCGCGGTTCTCTACGACGGCAAGACTCTCTTCGCCTCAAGGCGCTACGACATCACGGACATCGTAGATCGTGTGGGCGGTGGTGACTCCTTCGGCGGCGGACTGATTTACGGGTTGCTCAACTACGCGGGCGACAGTCAGAAGGCTCTAGACTTCGCCGTGGCGGCATCCTGCCTCAAGCACACGATTGAGGGCGACTACAACCGCGTGAGCGTCAAGGAAGTGGAGACGCTCATGAACGGCAACGGCTCAGGAAGGGTGTCGAGGTGACGTTTTAAATGAATAAAAGATGAAATTCAGTGCCACAGTTAAGGCCGCGCTCTGCTGCGCCGCTTTTCTTCTGACGATTGAGTCATTCTCTGCGGAGACGGCGTTCAAGTTCAGGACGAAGAACAGGAAGATGTACCACAAGGGGTGGATTGACCTCAACAAGAACGGGGTCAAGGACATCTATGAAGACCCTTCTGCGGAAATTGACGCGAGGGTGGAGGACCTGCTCTCAAGGATGACGACGGATGAGAAGACCTGTCAGATGGTCACGCTCTATGGCTATGGGCGCGTTCTTGCCGACCCGCTTCCGACCCCGGAGTGGAAGGAGAAGCTGTGGAAGGACGGGATGGGCGCGATTGACGAGCATCTGAACGGTTTCCGCCAGTGGGGTATGCCGATAGAGATGTACAGCCCTTATCTTTGGCCGGCTTCGACTCATGCGGCGGCCATGAACGAGGTTCAGCGCTTCTTCATCGAGGACACGCGCCTCGGCATCCCGGTGGATTTCACGAACGAGGGAATACGCGGTGTGGAGGCCTACAGGGCGACCAATTTCCCGACGCAGCTCGGTCTGGGGCATACCTGGGACAGGGAACTGATTCATGAGGTCGGGCGCATCACCGGGCGCGAGGGCAGGCTTCTGGGCTACACCAACGTCTATGCCCCGATTCTTGATGTGGGGCGTGACCAGCGCTGGGGCCGCTATGAGGAGGTCTATGGCGAGTCTCCCTATCTTGTGGGAGAGCTCGGCGTGCAGATGACCCTCGGGCTGCAGGAGGACTTTCAGGTCGCCGCCACCGCCAAGCACTTTGTGGCCTATTCCAACAACAAGGGCGCGCGCGAGGGCATGGCCCGTGTTGACCCCCAGATGGCACCGCATGAGGTGGAGAATGTTCATGTCCAGCCGTGGCGCGAGGTGATTTCCCGCGCCGGTCTGCTCGGGGCGATGGTCTCATACAACGACTACGACGGCGAGCCGGTCGAGGGGAGTCATTACTGGCTCAGTGAGCGTCTGCGCGACGAATTCGGTTTCCGGGGCTATCTTGTGAGCGACAGCGACGCCGTTGAATATCTCTACACCAAGCATAATGTTGCCGCCGACATGAAGGAGGCGGTGCGTCAGAGCGTGATGGCGGGCCTGAACGTGCGCTGCACCTTCCGCTCTCCGGACAGCTATGTGCTTCCTCTTCGCGAACTCGTCGCGGAGGGGGCTGTGCCGATGTCGGTGATTGACGAGCGGGTGCGGGACATCCTGCGTGTGAAATTTCTCGTGGGACTGTTCGACAGCCCCTACCAGACCGACTATGCGGCCGCCGACGATGAGGTTGACGGCGTGGAGAACAACAAGGTCGCGCTGCGTGCCTCGCTTGAGTCTCTCGTGCTGCTGAAGAACGCCGCCTCGGACTCTCCGTTCGGAACTGACGGGAAGGCGCTGCCGCTGAACGCCGCGGCTCTGCGCCGCGTGGCGGTGATAGGCCCGAACGCTGATTACACCGGCTATGCCAGCCTTCACTACGGGCCTCTCGGAACAGAGAATGTCTCCGTCCTGAAGGGGCTGCGCACGGCTCTGGAGGGAAAGGCTGAGGTGGTCTATGCCAAGGGCTGCGAGCTTGTCGACAAGACCTGGCCGGAGTCGGAGATTCTTCCGACCGACCCGGATGAGGAAGAACTTGCGGGGATTGCCGAGGCCGTGAAGGCAGCCGGGTCGTCCGACGTCGCGGTGCTGGTTCTGGGCGGCGGGCCGAGAACCTGCGGCGAGAACAAGAGCCGCTCCTCTCTCGAACTTCCGGGCAGGCAGAACCTGCTGCTGAAGGAGGTGAAGAAGACCGGAAAGCCTGTGATTGTCGTGCTCATAAACGGTCGGCCGCTTTCCGTGAACTATGCGGACAAGGTGGCTGACGCGATTCTTGAGGCGTGGTATCCGGGCGCTCACGGCGGCACTGCCGTGGCTATGGCTCTGCTCGGGGAGTACAACCCGGGAGGCAAGCTGACCGTGACATTCCCGCGCACCGTAGGGCAGATTCCTTTCAACTTCCCGTACAAGCGCGCCTCTCAGGTCGATGGACGCAAGGAACTCGGTCCGAACGGCTGGGCAAGCCGTGTCAACGGCGGGCTTTACGACTTCGGACATGGTCTTTCATACACGACTTTCGCATATTCCGACTTTCGTCTTTCCTCCCCGGAGATTGCCCCGACCGACTCAGTCCGCGTCTCGTTCAAGGTTACGAACACCGGCAAGGTGCGCGGCGACGAGGTCGTCCAGCTCTATGTGGAGGACTGCATCACCTCGCTGACGGCCTACGAGAAGGTTCTGCGCGGCTTCGAGAGGATTTCGCTTGATCCGGGCGAGACGAAGTCCGTCGAGTTCGTCCTGTCTCCGAAAGATTTGTCCCTTCTGGACAGGGACATGAACCGCGTGGTCGAGCCGGGAGATTTCGAGATTATGGTCGGAGCATCCTCGACCGACATCCGCCTGAAGGGCAGGCTCTCGGTAATAGACCCGTCCGCCCCGTCGCGTCCCGCCCGCACACGGCAGTCCGACGACGTGCAGTTCTCCGGATCCGTCACTCTCGGCAAGGGGGAGTTCATGACAATCCCGGCAAAGGGCAGCGTGCGCGGCGTGCGTCTGATACTCAGCGGCGGTTCGGATGCGGAACTCCTTGTCCAGGCGACAAACGGAGGCGGCCAGTTCCTCACGGTTTCCGCCACGAAGCACTGCCTCTCCGGCATGAATGAGCTGACCTTCCCGTCGACCGACGCCTCCGAGTTGAGGATTGTCGTCGAAAAGGGTCACGCGACAGTGGAGAACTTCGACGTCTATTTTGTCAGGTGATTTGCCGCATAGTCACGGAAATGATGTTTTTGTTTGTCGTAATTAACAAAATAGCTATATTTGCCACAAATTTTAATTACGATTAACAAAAAATGGGGGCTATTATTTCTCGTCCGGCATATACAGATGCCATTATCCCATTCATAGGGAAAAACATAATAAAAGTGTTGACCGGACAGCGAAGGGTGGGGAAGAGCTGCATCTTAAGGCAGCTTGGGGATTATATCGGCAAGACCCGTCCGGAAAGCAACTCCATATACATCAACAAGGAGTTCGATGAGTTTATGACCATCCGGACTAATACGGATTTGTCCGAGTATGTTTCCGCTCACATAAAGCCAGGCGTAGAGAATTTTTTGTTTATAGATGAAGTTCAGGATATAGACGGCTTCGAGCACGCTTTGCGCAGTCTTCAGGCACAGGGCGTGTGCGACATATTTATAACCGGCAGCAATGCAACGATGCTTTCCGGCGAACTTTCGACGTATTTGTCGGGAAGATATGTCGAATTCCACATACACAGTCTCTCATATACCGAGTTCCTCACTTTCCATAAAATTCCAGACACGACAGAAAGTTTGCGTAATTATTTGACATTCGGGGGTCTTCCATATTTGTGCAACTTGCCGCTTCAGCGTGATATTGCTTTTGAGTATCTGAAGAATGTATATTCAACCATTATTCTAAAGGATGTCGTCAAGCGTGAGGGGATACGCAATGTTGATTTTCTTGAGACTCTTGCGGTTTATGCGGCAGACAATGTGGGTAATCTATTTTCCGCCAATAATATAAGCCGTTATCTCAAGTCGCAGAGAGTCAACATGTCTCCGCTGCAGGTCATCAATTATCTTAAGGCACTTCAGAATGCGTTTCTCCTGCACAAAGTGCGTAGAATTGATGTGAATGGACTGCAGAAGTTTGAGATAGGAGACAAATATTTCTTTGAAGATCTTGGCCTTCGGAACTGCCATCTGGGATTCAGTCTGCAGAACGACATTCACAAACTGATGGAAAACGCGATATTCCTTCATTTGATACAGAATAAATATGAAGTCTTCACCGGCCAGAATTCTTCGGGTAGGGAGGTTGATTTTGTCGCAAGAAAGGATGACGGGATGATATATGTCCAGTCCTGCTACCTGATGGCGGACGAATCGACAAGAAATCGCGAGTTCGGCAACCTTATGGCAATCAAGAACAATTATCCCAAATATGTCGTGAGCCTCGATGATTGGAAAAGCGGAGGAAATGTCAGCGGTATAAGGATTATCCATCTGAGAGAGTTTCTGGAAAAGGGAGACTTATGACTTTTTTCGCCGCATAGCGAACAAATTTTTTGTTTTTGTTCAAAAAGCATTACCTTTGCAGAAATTCCGTGTGCGTGCACGGAATTTCTGATAAATTGATTGTTCATAAAATGGAGCGTTTTTACGGTCATATCTGCCTTGACTATTCAGGAGGGCTTTATCCGGTTCTCTCCCGCAATATTTCGCGGGGGGGGGGGATACTCCTATAAGCCAGCGTATTACAACGCGTACATCGATGCTTCTTATGAACTAGCACATCATTTCTTACATATCGTTTCTCCGGCGGCATTCCGTCCGGCAGAATCACACGGTGGTAAAGGACAGACTTTACCGCCTTCTTGTCGTGTCCTCCATTGCCTGTAAGAAACGGACTGCCATCGTATAACCATCAAATGCAATATCAAATGAAAATGTTTAACCACATCGCACTGTCCGCGCTTTATTTTCTGCTTCCGATGCTGGATGCCTGCGCGAAGCCGGACAACCCTGCAGGACAGGGAGGAGGCTCCGCCGACGGCATTGAATACTACGGCTTCTCTCCGCGTGTCGCCGACTCCGAAATCTATTCGGTCAAGGCCGACGGACAGGAAATCAAGGTCTTTCCCACCGACGAGCCGCACATTGCCTGGGTCGGGGCGGCGGATGGCGTGTCCGTCAAGTTCGAGGTCCGGCTCAAGAATGGAGTAATCAAAAAAGCCGACGTGAGGCCTTTGGGGAAGAAATATGACTTCAGCATCGCCGGAGGGAAACTAACGCTTGAGCTGAAGCAGTATGACAGGGTGTCGGTGGAGATTAACGGAGACATAGAGAATCCTCTCTTCATATTCGTGAACCCTATTGACGCGGAAAAGCCGTCGAAGAACGACCCTTCGGTCAGGTATTTCGAGGCGGGGAAGATTTATGACGCGGGCGACATAAGGCTCTCGGCTGACTGCCGGGAAGTGTACCTTGAGCCAGGGACTTACGTGAAGGGCAACATCCTCGGCGTGAATGTCCCGGGAGTGAGGATTCACGGCGGCGGTCTTCTCAGTTCGGTGAGGAACAAGGGCAGTTACGACGAGTTCTATCAGACATTCGGCGTCGCTCTCTATGGATGTGAAGACGCGCGTCTTGACGATATTACCAGCGTCTTTGCCGGAGCCGGCTGGAGTTCTCTCTTCGCGAACTGCCACAATTCAGTCATCACCAATTACAAGGCATTGGGACTGAGCGACCCGGATTCCAATTCGGAGAGAACCGTGAACAACGATTCGATGGACATAATCGGCGGGAAGAACGTCCGCGTGTCTAAATGCTTCCTTCGCGGGCACGACGACGCCTACTGCATCAAGTCGCAGAAATTCAAGCTCAAGGGCGCTGTGGATGGAGTCTGGTTTGAGGACCGCATAGGCTGGAACGTTGGGGCCGGAAACACCTTCGAGATTGGCTACGAATGCCAGATTGACATCAAGAACGTGCATTACAAGGACATCTATGCGATTCATTCCGGCACGTCGGGCACGGACATGAGGCGCGCTGCGCTCAGCATCCACAACGGGGCTGCAGGGACTGTCTCCGACGTCACATACGAGAACGCCTACATCGAGGATGCCCAGGAATTCGCCATTTGGCTCGCCTGCCTGTCCCATAACTACAACATCGGCTTTGAGGATGACGGCACCACGCCGCTCAAATACTCTCCGGGCAGGATACGCAACGTTTCATACCGCAACATCCACGTAATGAACGTGCGTTCCAGCAAGGGCGGATGCGTCATCAGAGGCTACGACAAGGAGCACAATGTTTCGGGAATATCGTTCGAGAATTTCGATTACCTCGGGAAGAAAGTGACGTCT
>DJRM01000059.1 GCA_002440085.1 Bacteroidales bacterium UBA6360 | reverse complement strand
GGATTTCGCGGACCGCCACAAAGATGAGCTCACTTCATCACTCAAGCAGGCGGCTTCTGACGCCGGTTTCATGCCATCCGCATTCAATGATTTCATCGCATTGGTGGAAAATGCGGGGAAACTGACCCCGGCAGAATTTGATTTTTTCGAGCCTTTGACCAAAACCGTATTTGTTCAGAATTTCACAGAGTCAGAAGACGGAAAGACGAAATATGCGGTCACTGCCCTGAATGTCGAGCCGGAGTATATGAAAAAAGCCAAGTCAGCATTGGGACCGGACAGTTTTGACGTTTCCGGCATGAACGAGGCAATGACTAGCAGTCTGTCCGACAATTTCAACTACATAGGATGGGTCTGCTCGCTCATAGTGTTTTTCTTCCTCTGGTTTTCATTCGGAAGGATTGAACTCGCGCTGATTTCATTTCTGCCGATGGCCGTGAGCTGGATATGGATTCTCGGACTGATGTCGATACTCGGCATTAAGTTCAATATCGTCAACATCATCCTTGCCACATTCATATTCGGTCAGGGTGATGACTACACAATCTTCATTACCGAGGGCTGCCAGTACGAATACTCTCGACGTAAACCGATTCTGCGTTCATATAAGAGCAGCATATTCCAGTCGGCGGCGATAATGTTCGTCGGCATTGGCACCCTTATCATCGCCAGACATCCTGCAATGCGTTCACTGGCGGAAGTCACCATAATCGGAATGTTTTCGGTCGTGTTGATGGCCTACCTTATACCACCGCTCATGTTCAGGTGGCTCACCATGAAGAACGGGGAGCCGAGACGCTATCCGGTGACATTGAGAACGATCTTCTTCGGGATCCCGAATGATCTGCGCTCTGCCGTTGAAGGCCGCTACATATATAAGGGAAAGGCCGTGGAGAGAACCGTGAGACGGAATCTGAAGAACAAAGGCAAGGAGATGATGGAGCTGAAGACGCCGCAATCGCAACAGATAGAAACAGTTGACGAGGGCTATGGCGAATTGTCCCTGTTGCTCGCGCTTTCGCACAAAGACCTCAAGGTCATCGCCCACATTGCGGACGACGAGCGCCGGAACATTGCGGAAGTGGCCGCCGGAGGGATAGCAGATAACATTGAATACAAAAAATAACAGAATATGACAACAGCAGAAATCAAATCATTGTTGGAAGACGTGCTGCCTGCCGTAAATTTCGAATCAGATTTTCTCTTTACGGAACTGGACTCGCTCGGTATTGCCACAATGCTTTATGTCCTTTCCCGGAAGTATGGAGTACTCCTCGATGCCGAAGACGTGACTCCGAAAAACTTCAAGAATATAGAAGCAGTCACCGGAATGGTAAATTCCAAGAGGACTCTGGAGAACAAGATACGGCAGTTTTCCATTCAGACTCCCGACAAAGTGGCCGTGATATGCGGTGAAGAAAGCATGACTTACGCACAGCTTTGGGACGCCATTGTCGCCAAAGCACAGAAACTGAGCGACGAGGGGCTTCAGCCGCAGCGTCCGTATGTCTATCGCGCCAATCAAAACATTGACTTCATTGTCACCTATTGTGCCGTGCATTATCTCGGTGCTGTCGCCGTTCCGCTGGAACACCTGGCGTCAGAAGAAAATTTCCGGGCTGTCAAGGCGGAAGTGGAAGCATACGAATTCCCCAAAGGCATAGCGGATACTCTCTACACTACAGGGACAACCGGCAAGTCCAAGGGCGTCATGCTGTCCGAGACTTGCCTCACCTCCTGCGCGGAGAATTTCATAAGCGATCTGCATTTCTCGCGGGATCTTCTTTTTATCATCAGCGGTCCGCTAAATCATATCGCCTCTTTGTTCAAAATTCATCCCACCTTGTCCGCCGGAGGCACAATCTGCATTCTGGACGGGCTCAAGGACATGAATGCCTTCTTTAAGGTCTTCGACCTGCCGTTCAAGAAATTCGCGACCTTCCTCGTTCCTGCAAGCATAAGGCTCATAATGCAGTTCTCCTATGAAAGGCTCTGCTCGCTTTCCTCCAAGATTGAATTCATCGAGACCGGGGCTGCTCCCATCACTAAAGCCGACATGGAGCAGTTGAGCAAGGCATTGCCGTATTCTCACCTCTACAACACATACGGAGGGACTGAAATAGGCTGCGTCGCGACATACGACTTCAATGACGGTAAATATATGGAAGGATGCATCGGACGCCCGCTCAAGAATGCGGATGTCGAGATTGCGGACGACGGCACTGTCATCGTGTCCGGCTCAACAATCATGAGCGGATATGTCAACGACAAAGAGAGTACGGAGAAGGTCATTGTCGGAGGAAAGGTCTATATGTCAGATTTGGGATATATCGATGAAGAGGGAATGATACATCTTTCAGGCCGGCAGGGCGATGTAATCAATGTCGGCGGATACAAGGTGAATCCGCTTGAGGTGGAGAATGCGGCGGCTTCTTTCCCCGGCATAAAGGATTGTATATGCGTTGCGGCAACGCATCCTGTAATAGGCCCTGTCCTGAAGCTGCTTGTTGTATTTGATGGCGCGGATGACTTTGACAAGCGCTCGCTGGCTGTACATATCAAATCCAGACTTGACGCCTATAAAGTGCCGACAATGTACGAGTCCGTCCCTTCAATAAACTACACATATAACGGCAAGAAAGACAGAAAATCCTATAAGGAAGAAAAATAATTCTCATATCACTGATTTTTCGTATTTTTGCCGTCGCATTCAGCGCTATGAAGACAAGTCTTTTTTCATGTTTCTGAACCGTGGAGAATGGCAAAGACGACGGACATATTGTGGAAATCATTCGACAGGGCCGACGACGGAAGGAGTTTCAGGGCTCTGTTCGACACGTGGTACGAGCCAATGTGCCGCTACGCCGGGTTCTTCCTGCAAAACAGGATGGACGCGGAGGAGGTCGTGCTCGACTTTTTCCTGCACCTCTGGAAGAACAAGGACTCCATACAGATTCAGAAATCGTTCGAGGCTTACGCCAAGAGCGCCGTTCACAACCGATGCCTGAACAGGCTGCGCTCGCGCAAGACGTATGAAGACATAGAAAAGGCCTCATCCGCAGCGATTGAGGAGACCTACGAATTTGACACGGACACCCTGATTGACATCGCATGGGAAGCGGCCTCGTCGGCACCGCAGAAATGCCGGGACATATTCAACATGAGCCGCAAGGACGGACTCACCTACGCCCAGATTGCCGCGCGGACCGGGCTTGAAGTGAAGACGGTCGAGGGATATATGACCCGTGCGCTGAAATATATGCGCATCGCAGTGAAGAAAATCCACATTTTTCTGATTTTTATGTGATTTTTTGAGGGTATCGTGGTACTTCGGCGTGTCTATATGGGAAAAGACACATAATTATGAAGACCGGCATACCCTCGGAAACAATCAGGCTCATCGCAGGGCACATCAGGGGAACAAGCTCACCGGAACAGGAAAAACGTTTCGGGGAGTGGTTGTCTGCACCCGGGAACGGAGCGGAATATGAGAAATTCCTGAAAATATGGAACGAAATCGCTGAAAGCGGGGAATATGACTCCGATGAGGCCTGGATAGAGTTCAGAAACAGAGTTGAGACCGAGCGGAAGTCGGCTTCGCGCCGCATTATCCGCATCCTCGCCGGAGTGGCGGCGGCAGCGGTTGTTGCAGTAGTCTCAGTGCTCGGCTACAAGACAATAGAAGGCACCGGAGTGCATCCGGTGAACTTCGCGAGCGTCTCGGGAAAGAGCAAGGTCGTGCTCCCGGACGGCAGCGAGGTCACGCTTAACACAGGCTCGTCAATCTCCTACGACAAGTCATTCGGCAGAAAGGCGAGGAAAATCCATGCATCAGGGCGCGCGTTCTTCGATGTCGCGAAGGACGTGAAAAAGCCTTTCGTCATAGACATCGACGGGCTTGAGATCCGGGTGCTCGGAACAAGGTTCGATGTAGATCCGAGACTTGACAAGGTTGTCGTGAGCCTCGTCGAGGGTTCCGTCGCGCTCTCGACCGCAGCTTCCGGAAATGGCAGGACAATGTCCGCAGGAGAGGTCGCGGTCTATGACAAGGTGAGCGGAGAAGTCAGCATATCAAAAGGAGATGTAAGAGGACCGATGCTCTGGTGCTCCGACCGCCTGTCTTTCTCGGACGCCACGCTCGACGCCGTGTGCAGGGATCTGTCACAATGGTACGGCGTGAATGTGGTACTCTCCGAGAATCTTTACGGCAAGGGATGCATCAACTTCACAATCACGGACGAATCCCTCGAATCCGTGCTTTCAATCATCAGCAGCACCACAAGGGTAAACTACCGCTTCGAGGGACCGAAGTCGGTCATCGTATATTAAGGCTGTAGTTGAGTACCATATAGAATACTATACTTTAATCAATCCACATAAAACATGCAGACAAAAAGATTATTATGCGCAGCACTGTCTTTTCTTGTCCTCGTGTGCGGCAACGCGCTCGCCCAGGAAAAGATAACGCTGAAACTCGACGGGGTCACGCTCCGCGAGGCCTTCACAGCTGTTGAGAAGGCAAGCAACTACTCTTTTTTCTATGACGCGCAGACCATTGACACCGGAACCAAGGTTTCGGCCAATATCAAGGACAGCGACATAGAAAGCACAGTGAAAGCCGTGCTGCAGGGCACCGGCATCTCATTCACAATCAAGGGCAAGCAGATAGCCCTGATACCCCCCCCCACAGGAGAAAACCGGCCTGTAAGGAAATACACCGTAAACGGAACGGTCGTTGACAAGGGAGGAGTCGGAATCGTCGGAGTCGCCGTGATGAGCGGCAGACAGGGCCAGGGCAGCCTCACCGACATCGACGGGCATTTTTCTTTAGAAATCGACTCCGATGTCAAAAATCTCACGTTCTCATGCCTCGGCTATGCGGACAAGACCATTGCAGCCCCGGCTGACTCCAACCCAGTCAGAATTGTCCTCGATGAGGACACGCTCGCAATCGAGGAGACGGTTGTCGTGGGCTACGGCAGCCAGTCAAAGAGGCTCGTCAGCTCGTCAATCACGTCTGTCAAGATGGATCAGATTGACCGCGGAGCCGAAATCGACCCCATCAAGGCCCTTCAGGGACGCGCTCCCGGAGTGAACATCAACAATTCTTCCGGAATCCCGGGCTCCAGCCCCAACGTAATCATCCGAGGAGTCAACTCCATATCCGGAAGCTCCAGCCCGCTCTATGTCGTAGACGGCATCCCTGCGGAGTCATATCCTAACATCAACTCCTCCGACATCGAGAGCATCGAGGTTCTCAAGGACGCGTCGGCGACCGCAATCTACGGCTCCCGCGCCAACTCCGGAGTCATCGTCATCACCACGAAGAGCGGAAAGTCCGGCAAGCCGATTATCAGCGTGAACGGCACCTACGGCCTTTCAACCATAGCCAAGGACATAAAGATGGCGAACACGGCGGAGTACATCAACGTGATACAGGAAGCCATCGACAATTATAATGTCCAGAAAATGGAACTAAAGACTCTCGACATTCCGAAGAACCTCGCGGACTTCGACTGGGTCGGGGCAATCTCTCGCGACATCGCGCAGAGATATACGGCCTCCGCAAATGTCCAGGCCGGAAACGAATGGACTCAGGCCTACCTTTCATTCGGAGCCGAAGACCAGCAGGGCTACCTCAACAAGACAAATTTCGCGAAATACACACTCCGTTCAAAGGTCAACCAGAAACTCACTGATTGGCTGAAGGTTAACCTCAACGTATCAGGCGCTTTCGCACGTTACGACATGGTTGAGGAGCAGGACGGTTCGCTCAAGTATCTCAGGGCAGCACGCGAGGAGCAGCCATGGTACACCCCATACTGCACGCGCAGCGTGAACAGCCTCGGAATACAGGTTCGCGAGAATGCTCTGAGCGGCGATTACAGGCTCATGACAAAAGACGGCATCGCCCGCCACAATCCCGTCATGGGCATCAACGAGGAGGACTACTGGACCAACAAGCTTCAGCTTCAGGGAACGCTGTCAATGGACTTTACTCCTTTCAAAGGCTTCAAGTTCACTCCGTCGATCAGCGCATACGGCATATATGACCATGTGACGAAAAAACTTACCGAGCTCAACACCGAACGCGGCTACAAGGACGGATGGTCTGCCCTCGCCGAACAGAAGAACGTGAGCCTCAGATATGTCTTCGACGCGGTCGCGTCCTACGAAAACAAATGGAAAGACCTCACCTACAACGTGATGGCAGGGTTCTCATACGAGAACTACCGCTATTCCGTCTTCGGTGTGCGTTCCGACAACTACGCCAACAGCGCGTTCCCTTCATCAAGCTTCAACCTCGTGAATAGCGGCTCGAACATCTATCCTAACGGTTTCAGTTACAATGCCTACGCCCTTGAATCTTGGTTCGCGAGGGCAGCCCTTAACTGGAAGGACAGATATGTGCTCAATGCTTCATTCAGAACGGACGGTTCATCACGGTTCCCGAAGAACTCGCGGTTCGGATTCTTTCCGGCAGCATCGCTTGCGTGGATAATCTCAAATGAGGAATTCTTCCCGAAGACCGATGTTCTTGACGAACTGAAATTCCGCGTCTCGGCAGGTCAGACCGGTTCTATGGCGGGCATCAGCAACTGGGCGGCCATGGATCTCATAGTCGCGGGTTCGTCATACAACGGAAAATCGGGTCTCTCTTTCTCGACTCCGGCACAGAACCTCAAATGGGAAGTGGCGACAAAATACAACGCCGGATTCAATGCGGAGTTCTTCAAGGGAAGGCTGAATGTGGACCTCGATTATTTCCATTCCACCACCGATGACCTTCTCTACCAGAAGCCGGTCATTGTCACATCAGGTTACAAGACACTTACCGCCAACATTGGAAGCATCACCAACGACGGAATTGAACTCGCCGTCGGCGGAACTCCGCTGAAAGCCGGTGATTTCACCCTCTACTTGGGTGCTAACGTTTCGTGGAACAGAAACAGACTCACAAAGCTGCTCGACGGCAACGACATCATTCCGCTTTCTCAGTCCAACCTCTACGGAGGAACAAAGCATGCTCTGATAACTGGACAGCCTATATCCAGCTGGTATATGCTCAACTTCGAGGGCATCTATCAGAGCGACGAGGAAGTACCGGAAAAGCTCTATGCAAAGGGAGTGAGAGCCGGAGACTGCATCTACACGGACGTGAACGGGGACGGTGACATCGACTACAACGATGACAGAATGCTTGTCGGCAAGGCTACCCCTGATTTCTTCGGCGGTGTTGACCTCAGTTTCGCGTGGAAAGGGCTTGAACTCTCCATGTTCTGCCAATACAGCATAGGAGGGAAAGTGTTCGCTGCATGGAGAGGAGCCGGACAGGAAGGAACCGAGCATCTCGGACTCAGTGCAGGCTCGATTACCGACGACGAGGGACGCTCTGTCACAGGCTACTTCAATGTCAGCAAGCATGCGGCAACCCATTACTGGAAAGAAGGCTCAGGCATCAATGACATGCCGCGTCCGGTGATTGCGGGAGTCCACACAGGCTGGGACGTCGACTACAACGTCCTCACCTCCACGAGATTCCTTGAGGATGCCTCATATTTCAAGTTCAAGACCATTACCCTCTCCTATCGTCTCCCGGACAAGGCGCTCAGAACAATGAAGTCCACTGCCGCAAAGGTCTTCTTCAGTGTGGACAACGCCTTCACGCTCACGAAATACAGCGGATACGATCCTGAAGTCTCAATGGAAAGCGGCCCTGCAGGAGCCGGTTATGCTGTGGACTTCGGCTACCAGCCGACACTCCGCTCCTATCTTTTCGGCATCCAGTTACAATTCTAAGACGATTCGATGAAAATGAAAAACAAGATATTGATTACAGTTTTTCTGTGCCTGTCGGCTCTGGCCGCGTCATCATGCTCATGGCTTGACGACCCGAAGCCGAAGGATCAGATTACGACGGATGAACTGACGGAGAACGACTTGGCTCTCCTTACCAACGGAGTCCTTCACCAATATGAGGCGTTTGTCAAAAACCTCTGGTTCGAAGGAGACTACCTCGCAGAGAACTTCAAGGCAGGACCGGGATTCAACTATGCCGACATCCACGGAGAAACCCAGTCCGCATCTGCCAGTATCCCGCTCACAAGATGGCAGTACTGCTACGAAAAGCTCAACTATGCGAACCTGCTGATAAAATCCGCGCTCGCAGTCTCCAATCAGGAAAGCGAGACCGTGAAGACGGCTCTCGGAACCGGATATCTGTTCCGCGCGATGATCTACAGCGGCCTCGTACAGCGCTACGGCGGCGTCCCTATTATCAACGTTGCAGGAAGCACCGAGATTGTGCCGCGCTCAAGCGAGGAAGAAGTCTGGTCAATGATAATCGAGGACCTCAAGAAGGCAGAAGGGCTTCTCGGCAAGTTTACCGATCTCGCCTATCCGTCAAAGGAGTTCTGCATGGCTTTCCGGTCAAAGATTGAACTCTGGCTCAAGAATGATGATGAGGCAATCGCTCTCGCCGATGCCGTCATATCATCAGGAAACTTCGTGCTCAGCTCCACCAGCGAAGACTTTGCGTCGATGTATATAAACGGAACCAAGAGCAGGGAAATCATATTCGCACCGATAAACATCCGCGCAGTGGGAGACATAAAGCTCTATGAGTCAGTGAACGACACCGACGGTTCCTGGAATTATGCCCCGACCGACGAATGCTACAGCGGACTCTATTCCGATGACGCCGCGAGAGCCGGAGACATAAGAAAGGCTCCGACATTCTCCGAAGACGCGACACGTGTAATAAAATTCCCGAACGGACAAGACGGACAGTTCATCGTGAATCCGTCCGCAGCGCGTTCTCCTCTCGTATGCATGAGGCTCGCGGATGTCTATCTCATCAAGGCCGAGGCCGAATGGGCAAAGGGCGATTATGCTTCCGCACGCACCACCCTCGAAACATTCGCATCCAAAAGATATGCAAGCGTGACGCTGCCGTCTTCTCTTGGAAAAGATGAACTTGAGGCACTCATTCTCGACGAGAACCGCAGGGAATTCTACGCTGAAGGCCACAGGTGGTTCGACATCAAGAGAATCGGCCTGAGACATCATTCCGGCGACTTCAAGACCTGGATTGACACCCAGTATGCAGAATGGGACGGACGTGACTTCCTCATGTACTGGCCTATCCCGCAGCAGGAAAGGGACAAGGCAAACGGAACCTACACTCAGAATCCAGGCTATTCAGGAGCAGAATAAAAGAAACGAACAAAAGGAATATAAACCTAACAATAATTAAAACATTATGAACAAGTTTAAAACACTCATTATGGCAGCCGGAGCAATCCTGTCGATTGCGGCATGCCAGAAGAATCAGGTTGAGGTAGACGGGCTTACGGCCAACTTCGATCTTTCAGCAAACCCGTGCTATGCGGGGGATGAGATTCACTTCACAAGCACCAGCACAGGCGGCAAGAAGCCTTATGTCTGCGAATGGAAAGTCGGAGAAACCGTTCTGCCTTCAAAAGAAGAGGAAGCAAAATACACCTTCGCGAAGAACGGCACCTATCAGGTTGTTCTCTCAATTACAGACGACCTCGGAAACACGGCAAGCAAGAAGAAAATCGTTGTCGTGAACCCTGCTCCAATAGAGGATGCGGGCGGTCTTGAGATGCTCTGGGTCGGACGCATGGAAGGCTATAACGCAGTGTCGAGCCCGGCTGTTGCCGACGACGGAAGCGTATGGTGCACAACCCGAGACGAAGGACGTCTCTACAAGTTCGACAAGGACGGCAACAAACTAGTCGACAAACAGATGTTCGAGCCTAAAAATGGCGGCAAGGCTTTAGGTATCGCCTCAATTGACACCGACGGCACCGTGTTCATCGGCAGCGGCGACCAAAATGGCGACGCGCATGTCATCGCATTCAATCCGGACGGCTCCGAGAAATGGTCGTTCAGCGAGTGGTATGCGAAAAGCGGTGATCCTGCGCCAAGCTACAGAAAAGGCGTGGTTGCCATCGGTGACAAGAATGTCTATTTCGGATGCTGCGGAAACAGTGGCATTCTCGCTTCTGCAGACAAGGCTACAGGAAAGCGCAACGGCTTCTGCCTGCCTGGTGGCGGCGGTTATACGGGAATAGCCCTTTCAAAGGACGGATACGCTTCCTGCTACGGCGGCATGTGGGGATTCCATGGGGTCGAGACCTCTGTCCTTGACAAGGGTGGAGACTCCCCTGTTCAGGTCAAATATGATCTCTGGATGAGCGACAAAATCCAGGAAACGCCAAAGACCAACCCTGAATCTGCAATCGCGGCTCTCACTCTGAACGGGAAAGCCTGCTTCGCCGGTCAGGTGACAGACCAGAAAGGCACAAGAATCTATGCCGTATGCGCCGAGACAGGAGAAATTCTTGTCAACCACTATGTTGAGGACAATTCCGGCGTCCAGGATCAGGGCGGTGTAGTTGTCACTCCGGAAGGCTACCTTGTGGCTGCGCTCAACTTCACTTCCGGACAGGATGACGGCGGTGTCATCATGATTGATCCTTCGACAGCCGACGCCACCGGCAAATGCGAAGTCAAGGGCCGTTTCAAGGTTCAGGAGAAGGTTGCCGGTTCGGCAGCTGTCGACAAGGCAGGAAACATCCACTTCGGAACGGAATCAGGCCAGTATTATGTCCTTGACAAGAACTTCAACCTCATCGTAAAGACCAGCCTTGCTGAGGCCGTGGTGAAAAAGAACCCGACTGACTTCAACGGACTTGAGGTCGCTAAGATCTGGTCTTCACCGACTATCGGAGACGACGGAATCGTTTACATATCATTCACTGAGGCCAACACGAAGGCATTCTCAGGAGTGGCTGCATTCAGGCCGTTCAACAGGAGCAACACCAAGTTCTGCACCGGCCTTGCAGATTCAGAGTGGCCGATGCTCGCACATGACAGACGCCACACAAGCCGTCAGCTCTAATATTTCCGAATCTTGAAAAATTCGATTTTAAGGACATGAAACACAACAGATTGTTGTCATTTTTTGCCGGAGTGCTCGCGATTGTCGCGTGCACTCCGACATATATTGTGAAGCCGGCCCCGGAAAAGGGAAAGGTCGATCCGGCAAACGTTTCGCTGCTTGAACTCTGCTACAACGTTCAGGAACAGTGGGAAGAAGATCGCGAGGTCAGCCGCATTTATGTCGTTGCGCACCGCGCCAACACTGTCGAATCATTCCGTCAGGGCATTCCGGACAACTCGCTTCCGAACATACAGCACGCGATTGAGGCCGGAGCCGACATGGTGGAGCTTGACGTCCGCACGACAAAGGACGGGCAGCTCGTGCTGATGCACAACGAAACCATCAACGAGACGACCGAAGGCTTTGGAAAAGTTGCGGATCTCACCCTTGAGGAAATCCGAAAGTTCAACATGGTGCGGTCAAGAAAGGTTTATCGTGACGAGCAGAACAACACCACAAAGGTGCCGACCCTTCTTGAGGCCCTGCAGCTCACGAAAGACAAAGTATATGTGAATCTCGACCTCGCCGGGAAGAGCAATGACCCCAAAAAGATTCTTGAGGCAATCAATGCTGCAGGAGTCGCCGACCAGGTGATGATTTTCGCCGACTATGACGAGCTCATGTCCTACCAGAGACTTGCTCCGCTGGTCGCGATCCATCCTTACATCAACAATGTGGATGACACTGACAGGTACAGCGGAATTGCCGCGGCGAAGCTCTTCCAATACGGAAACAATGTCTATCTGAACGGGACAGTCCAGCAGTTCGGCGTGAGAATGCACGAGAAGGGCTATCTGTCATACTCGAATCTCCTTGGAGAGTGGGACGAAGCGCTCAAGAAGGGAGACTATACGCCATTGGACAAGTTCATCGTGTCTGGCTCAGATTTCATCCAGACCGACGTCGCCGAACTTGTAATATCCTACCTGAAGGAGAACGACCTGAGATAACGACAAGAAAACACATAATTATGAAACACACGAATTCAACCCGGGGAGGGCAGAAATACGGCTCCCCTATAATAGAAATCGTACCCGTAACGGCGGACACGTCATTCGCAGTATCCATGTCAATGGGTACGACAGCCACGCATGATGCTTATAGCATTGACGAGGAATTTAATTGGTAACTCACGACAATAACCATGAAGAAAAGAATTTTTACAT
Source organism: Bacteroidales bacterium UBA6360 (assembly GCA_002440085.1). Taxonomy (GTDB): domain Bacteria; phylum Bacteroidota; class Bacteroidia; order Bacteroidales; family UBA932; genus Cryptobacteroides. The sequence continues at coordinate 5,204 of DJRM01000059.1, read as the reverse complement.
TTTTAGCAATTGCGGCACTCGCACTGTCTGCCTGCAAGAAAGAAGAACTCCAGCAGCCGACGACCCAGCCGGAGCAGAAACCGGACGCAACGGAACTCGTCGAGATGACATTTGAGGCGGCGGTGGAGAAAAATTCGCTTCCGGTGGCACAGCCGGCATCGACAAAGACAGAAATCAAGGAAGACGGCACCGTGCTCTGGAGTGCCGGAGACAAGATTGCATTCGTCTATGAGGTGGACGGAACAACGGGAACATCAGTCTCGGAAGCCCTTACGGCTGAGGATATTAAGGAAGACGGTTCAGCGACAATCACCGTACAGGTTCCCGCCGCCTTCTCCGAGGCCGAGTTTTCGGGAACACGCCGTCTTTCCGCCGTCTATCCGTCTGAAACCACGGCCGCATTTGAGGGAAACGAGTTGAAAATCATGGTTCCTGAAGAGCAGGACGGAACGTTTGCGCATGCAAGCATTTCCTCTGCGACCTGGGCCGGAAGCAATTCTCTTTCGTTCAAGAACGTATGCGGTCTGCTCAGGTTGGAAACCGATGATGCCGAGACGAGGAAAATAACCATTGCAAGCGGAGAGTCAGTAGTCGCGAGCCTCAGTGTTTCCGGAGCCGGAACCTGGTATGCAGCGGTTCTTCCGACAACGCTCAAGGGTTTTGAGGTGACACTCACCTCCGCAGACGGAGAAGAGATTTCAAAGAAGTCTACAACGAACGACTGCAATGTGCAGCGGGGACACATCACCCCGCTCGGACTCATCCGCGGGTTTGACGACAGGTTCTATGTGAGCATTTCAGGGAAAGGCGCAAAGGATGGAAGCAACTGGGACAACGCTGCGGACCTCGCTGGTCTCAAGGCTCTTGTCGCGAAGGCTTCCGTGAAGAATGTTTACATGGCCACCGGCACATACAGCGTCTCAGAGACTCTGGCAACTGCCGAAGAGGCTGCTGAATTTAAGGTTTACGGAGGCTACCCAGCTGACGCTAAGGGCTGTACGCTCAAGGGACGTGACATCAAGACGAACACGGCCGCCTTTGACGGTGGTTCAAGCAAGCAAATCTGGGAAATCAGCAAAGGCAAGCTTGCCTTTGATGGCGTGGCTTTCAATAATGCCAAGAGTGATTCAGACGGCGGTGCCATAGCAGTCAAAGGAGGAGAAGTCAAGCTCACAGACTGCGCTTTTAACAACGACGAAGCCCAGAATGGAGGTGCGCTCTATGCAAACGGCAATGTCGAAATGCACAATTGTACTTTCAACGGGACCCATGCCACCGTCCGCGGTGGAGCCATCGCAATTCAGGACGCTGTTGTAATTGCCGAGAACTGCACGTTCACTGAGTCTCACTCTGAAAATCACGGTGGTGCGGTCGTGCTGAACAGTGAAAAATCCGAACTCCATCTGACGGGCGGCAAATTCAGCGGATGCTATTCCCAGAGCGGAAACTCCGGTGTCATAAGCCACAATGCCGGAAAAGTTGTCGCGAATGGCGTGACTTTCGAAAATAACACGCTGAAGGGCCAGAATAATTCTGCAGTTTCACGAATCAACAAATTGGTGAACAATTCTGCAGAAGGCTCTCCTTGTGAGGCAACATACAGCAACTGCATCTTCACGGGAAACACAAATCCTGGAAACACATGGCAATACACTGGAGGTTGCTTCGCCGTCGGCAAGGCAAAGGTTAGAATCAACGACTGCACGTTTGAAAACAACTCGGCATATCGTGGGTCTGTTCTCACGACCGTGGAGTCTTCTGCAGATGTTATCATCAGTGGAGGAACAATGACCGGTAACAACTCTGTCAGCAACGGAGGTATATATAACAACGAGAAAGCTGGGACAAGCATAATATTCCAGAACGTTACATTCAAGAACACGAAGACCGGAGACCAGGGACTTTTCTATGGAGACTACCCGGTAGTCTGTACAGTTCGGGACTGCACGTTCGACAACTGCTGGTCAGTAAGCACGGGAGCAATTGTATCCAACTACGCTAACCGTCCAGGCAGCATCTGGAAATTCGATGACTGCAAGTTCGTCGTCTGCAACCCGTCCAGCCGTGGTCTCTTCCTCGCGAATGGCGAGAACGTGCTGATGCTGAACAACTGCACATTTGACAATTGCTACTATCGCGATGGCGGCGACTGGCAGTGGGGTGCCCTCGCTCATGGAGCGATGGTCGTATGCGCCAACGACATAACATTCTACAAGAACAACAATCAGTTCAAGTCCCCGATGACTGTCCTCAATTCAGACAAACATGTGCTCTGCGTAAACAGCAGCATCAACACCGAACTCTCAAGCAATCAGCGCGGTTTGGTGCGCGTCAACAATGCTTCCGGCAAGATTATTCTTGAAAACAATCTGCTGGTGGCCCGCTCAGGCCAGGCGGTTTGGGGCGACGACAATCCGGAACTCATCTCCGGGCACAATATCTACGGACCGAAAATCGGCTATGGAACAAAATCGGAGACAGATGTCGAAATCGCTTCGGAGTCTGCTCTCGGAACCATAAGCTTCAAAAACAGCAAGATTGTTTGGGATGGCCCGTCGAAGATTGAAGGCTTCACTCCGTCATCTAAGACCGACGTCGAGGCTGCCATTGACAAGTTCAATGTTTCAAGCTGCGGTCTCAGCAATGTCGGAGCTGCGTTCAAGGAATTCATCTCCGGCTGTACAGTGAATCTCGACAACCGCAACTACTCTTGGCCGGGCGCTTATGCTCCGGCGAATTAAAAAGTCATTCGACGAATAATTCAGACAGTTTCTGAAACGATTTGTCGAATCCGTCATAAATTGCATGTTTGCCGGCCGGTGAAGAAATCGTTCTTTTCGGCCGGCTTATTTAGAAAACCTCAAAATAACACTCATCATCTTTTTCATGTCTCTTATAGAATCGCAAAAACGCTTGTTCAAAAATCCAAAACAGATGAAAAAGAAAAATTTTCTGATCTTGCTGCTTCCGACACTCCTGCTCGCGGCATCCGCCTGCTGCGACAAGCCGAAGTATGCCAACCGTGCGGAAAAACTCTCCGCGCTCATGCACGACCCCAACTCCGACTATGTGATGGTCGCCAGTCACAGGGGCGACTGGCGCGGTTTTCCGGAAAACTCCATCCCGGCATTCGAATCGGCGATAAGGATGGGTGTGGACATCGTGGAGATGGACGTGAGAATGACACGCGACTCACAGCTTGTCATAATGCACGACCTCACCGTGACCCGCACCACCGACTTCAAGCCCGGCAAGGAGCCGGGTTGTGAAAGCCCCTACATCAAAGACCTCACACTCGCACAGCTCAAAGGGCTCAGGCTGCTCCGCGCCCAGGGCATCGCAACGGACTCACTCCGCATTCCCACTCTCGCGGAGGCGCTTATCTGCTGCAAGGACAAGGCTCTCGTCAATCTCGACGGCGGAACATGGTACCTCCGGCAGGTCATGCCTGTCATCGAAAGTCTCGGAATGACGGAGCAGGTGATTCTCAAGGACGGCGTAAGCGTCGAAAGGATGAACCGTCGCATCGACCGCTACGATAAATTTCCCATGTACATGCCAATCTGCTCAGGCACGAATCTGAAACAGATCGGTGAATACATCGAGAACGGCATAAATGACGCGACGAAAAAACCGGTTGCGTTCGAACTCTGCTTCGGGCCGGACAACACAGCGTCCGATTATGTCCCGGGAGCCAGTCTCGTCCGCGAATCCGGCGCAAGGGTGTGGATGAACACGATCGGTTCAGGGTGGTGCGGCCGGGGAAACGACGATGACGCCGCCGTTATCGCATCCGACCCCGGTGAAATTTACGGGCCGGTGATCGAGGCCGGAATCAACATCATCCAGACCGATCGCCCCGCACTTCTTCTGGACTATCTCCGCAGTGTCGGTAAACACGACTGAGAAGGCCGCAGCGAAGCATTGGGACGAGATCTAAGTTCACGCGCTCGCAAACAGTCCGGCAGCGTAGAACTCAAGTAAGCAATTTCTGGCATATAGACAGTTCGTATTTCATACGCCACTTTTTTGCGCTCGGCATAGCCCAAGCGAGCTTGGCTCTGCTCTCGCTTATCGAAAAGGTTCCTTTTCCGGCCGGCATGGGGAATGATCCTCTTGTCGGCCGATTGCAATATCATTGATTTTCGTATTTGCCGAAATTGAGAACCGTCCGGTTCCATTGTCCTTTATTATACTTTATTTGTTGACACAAATTTACTATTTTTGCGCTGCAAACCTTGGCGCAGCAGAACTACTCTGCAAATCTAAGGTTTGCCATAGTTTGTTATTTTTAGCGCCATGGCACCATACAAGCTCATACCTTACGGAATTTCCGACTTCGCGCAAGTTCGCGAAGAAGACAAATATTACGCGGACAAGACAATGTATCTTCCGAAGATGGAGGCAGCAGGAAACTTCCTGTTCCTCATCAGACCACGACGATTCGGAAAGAGCCTTTTCCTGTCCATGATGAGGTATTACTACGACATCAACGAAAAGGATAACTTCGACAGCCTGTTTACGGGGCTTTGGATAGAGAAGAACCCGACTCCGCTGATGGGAACGTTCCAGGTGCTGTATCTGGACTTCTCGCAGGTCGGGGGCGATATGAACAGTCTCTTCGACCGCTTCAACAGCAGGACAGGAGCAGTGCTCGATGACTTCGCATACAGGTATGAAAGGTTCTATTACGATGGTTTCGCCGCAGACGTGGAGAAGAAGTCGGACTTCCGCTCCAAACTGGACCACATCACCCTGCAGGCCAAAAGAAGAGGCATACATCTCTATCTCATCGTCGATGAGTACGACAATTTCACAAATACCGTCCTGAACGTCGCCGGAGAGGAGGTCTATCACGCGATGACACACGCCGAGGGATTCTACCGCGACGTGTTCAAGCTCTTCAAACCGAATTTCGACCGCATACTCATGATGGGCGTGAGCCCCGTCACCATGGACGACGTGACCAGCGGCTACAACATCGCCACATCCTTAACACTCGACCCAGAATTCAACATGATGCTCGGGTTCAGCGAGAACGAGGTAAGGGAGATGATACGCTACTATCAGAGCGTAGGAGTGCTGCATGCCGACGAGGATGCGTTGATTGACGAGATGAAGCCATGGTATGACGGCTACTGTTTCAGCAGAAGAGCGCTCAAGACCGACCCGAAGATGTATAACACAGACATGGTGAGCTACTA
>DJRM01000069.1:1311-4924 GCA_002440085.1 Bacteroidales bacterium UBA6360 | reverse complement strand
ATATAGACCGAAAAGAATGGGAAAAATGATGCAGGTTATTTTTTGAAGGTTTCTTAGCGGACAGCAATACTCAAAAATACATCTCAAAATAACTGAACAAAAAATTAAAACAGCTTCTTAGAGACTGTTTTCCCGTCAGAGCTGTTCATCATCCCTCCTGCTCCCGGCCTTGCGGTCGGCTATGCTGTTGGCGGCGGCAAGAGCGGGTATGATGTGACCGTAGATGTTCTCGCGGCCAAGTTCCTTGTCGACTCCAAACTTCTCAAGAGTGTGCATCACCCGAGGACGGACTCCTGAAAGAATCACGCGAACCCCCCTCTTGCGAGCCATGTCACAGATGTTGCGAAGGTTCTTCACACCGGTCGAATCGATGAACGGAACCTTTCTCATGCGGATGATTCTCACGCAGGTGTCAGCCTTTTTCCTCTGTTCAAACTCCTCGGACTGCGCCGCGAGACCGAAGAAATACGGGCCGTTGATTTCATACACCTCAACACCCCTGTGGACATCGAGATATTCCGTGTCCTCAAGATTGGCCTTCTCGTCATCCTCTGTCGCGGCAAGCCGCGCCTGATCAAGCACCTCCACGCTCGATGTCTGCATCACACGGCGGACGAACAGCACAATCGCGAGCAGCACGCCTACCTCAATCGCAACGGTCAGGTCGACGATGACCGTGAGAAAGAACGTAATCAGAAGGACAGCGACATCGGGAGCATCTCCCTTGAGAAGGTAGCGGAACGTGCGCCACTCGCTCATGTTGTAGGCGACAATCACGAGAATCGACGCAAGGCACGCAAGCGGGATGTAGACGGCATAGGGCATCAGAAAGAGGTAGATGAGCAGAAGCACAGCGGCATGGACGATGCCCGCGACAGAGGTGCGCGCGCCGTTGTTGATGCTTGCCATCGTCCTTGCAAGAGCGCCTGTAGCCGGTATGCCACCGAAAAGCGGGGTTACGATGTTCGCTATTCCCTGCCCTATGAGCTCGGTGTTCGAATCGTGCTGTTTTCCCGTGACGCCGTCCGCGACCATCGCTGCAAGAAGGGACTCGATAGCGCAGAGTATGGCAATCGTGAAAGCCGGGGAAACGAGGTTCTTGACGTCGTCAAAGCTCAGATCCGGCATTGTCGGCTTCGGAAGAGGAATCCCGTTCGCAAGTTCAGGAAATTTCGAGCCGATTGTCGCGAACTCGATTCCAAAGAATTTGCTCAGGAGCACGGATGCGGCAGTTCCTATGAGAAGCGCGATGAGAGCACCAGGTATCCTTTTGCTACCGAAGCGGTTCCACAGGATGATTGCCGCGAGGCAGCCGACGCTGAGAGCCGTCTCCGTCCAGTCTATATTACCGATGTTCTGAAAATAACAGATCCATTCCGGGATGAATCCGGCCGGCACCGCGACATCCGTGAGTCCGAAGAAATCCTTCATCTGCGTCGAGAATATAGTGAGGGCTATACCGCTGGTGAAGCCGACGACGATAGGGTACGGTATGAAATGGAATATGGTTCCGAGCCGGCAGAATCCCATCACCACCAGAATCACTCCGGCCATAATCGTGGCGACCGTGAGCCCGGCCATCCCGTACTGAGCGACGATGCCGGCGACAATGACGATGAACGCGCCCGTGGGGCCTCCGATGAGGAAGCGCGAACCGCCGAAGACAGAAATCAGGAATCCCGCCACTATTGCCGTGATGAGCCCCTGCTGAGGAGTCACGCCGCTGGCGATTCCGAATGCGATTGCGAGCGGGAGGGCGATGATACCGACGATGATTCCCGCGATGAGATCGGAGACAAACCTCTCCTTGCTGTACCGTCCTTTCTGAAAAAGATGAAAGAATTTAGGACGGAATACCCTTGTGTACTTCATTGAACACAAAAAATTGCGGCTTTCCATAAGCCGCGCGTTAAACACTATATAATACCACTAACAAAGAAACCTTCGAAAAGGACAGCAAAGATACAACATCATTTCCGTATTCCGAAAATTATTTTTTCGGCGCATTTGTGGTGCTTTCATTTTTGCAGTCATGCGGATGTCCAAGTTTCTCCATATCTCCGTAATCATCAAAAGATTGGTCTGCATAGCATGTTTTTATCAACATAGGGTGTTAATAAATTGTTACGCACAATCGGGAAGTTTATTTTGCAGAACCGAAAATTGTGTATAGATTTGCAGCCCGGTTAGTAAATTTATCTTTTCTATGTCAAAATCACAGACCCACCAACAACCGGTTTATGATGCAAGGACATTAGGCAAACCAAAGATGCTCACTCTCGGGCTACAGCACATGTTTGCAATGTTCGGCGCGACCGTCCTGGTGCCTGCAATCACAGGTCTCCCGGTATCCACCACCCTCCTCTTCGCAGGAATCGGCACTCTCATCTTCCATCTCATCACGAAGTTACAGGTTCCCGCATTCTTAGGCTCATCGTTCGCTTTCATCGGAGGTTACCTCTCCGTGGTCGAAATGGGAAGCGGCTTCGGACTCTCGGCTGAACAATCACTGCCTTATGCCTGCATCGGCGTCGCCTGTGCAGGTTTTTTATATTTCGCGCTCGCCGGTCTGTTCGCGGCTTTCGGAGCGAAGAAGGTGATGAAGTTCTTCCCTCCGGTTGTGACAGGACCTATCATCATCTGCATCGGTCTGATTCTTTCGGGTTCGGCAATAGGCAACTGCCAGACTAACTGGTGGATTGCCCTGCTCGCGATTGCAATCATAGTGGTCTGCAACATCTGGGGACGCGGAATGGTCAAAATCGTCCCTATTCTGCTCGGCGTGCTCGGTTCATACTTAGTTGCAGCATGCTGCGGTCTGTGCGACTTCACGGCCGTGAAGGAAGCGGCCTGGATAGGGCTTCCAATCCATAGAGACAGCACGGTGCTCGCAATCGGAGACACCAGGAACTGGGAGCTGCTCATCAGCGCAATCATCACGATAATGCCGATTGCGCTCGCGACCATGATTGAGCACATCGGAGACATGTGCGCCATATCCTCAACGACAGGCAAGAATTACCTGGAAAATCCGGGGCTGCACCGTACACTCATAGGCGATGGTCTGGCAACGATGCTCGCATCTCTTTTCGGAGCGCCTGCAAACACGACATACGGAGAGAATACGGGAGTGCTGAATCTCACAAGGGTGTATGACCCGCGCGTCATCAGAATCGCGGCAGGCTTCGCAATCCTCTTCTCGTTCTGTCCGAAGTTCTCGGCTCTCATAAGCGCGATGCCGGCGGCGACAATCGGCGGAGTTTCGCTGATTCTCTACGGAATGATTTCGGCGGTCGGCGTGCGCAACGTCGTTGAGAACAAGGTAGATTTCACGGCATCACGCAACGTCATCATCGCGGCGATAATACTCGTGCTCGGCATCGGCATCAACTACGGCATCGAAGGCGGCAGCATAGACCTCGGATTCACGAAGCTCTCGGCACTCGCGGTGGCGGCTCTCGTCGGAATCGTCCTCAACGCGATTCTCCCCGGCAAGGACTATGAGTTCGGAAAGGATCCTCAGGGCGACACCGCCGTAAACTTCGATGCTAATACCAACAGAGTTACTGAAGAGTAATCTCAAAGGGATTATTTAGAAACCTTCAAAAAATAA
>DJRM01000069.1:0-1214 GCA_002440085.1 Bacteroidales bacterium UBA6360 | reverse complement strand
ATCTGATGCAACTTATTTTTTTTCATGTTTCTTAATGAAACAAATGAAAGGGAGGGTCTGATAAAAAGTGCAATTGCGAGGCTTGCGAGGAGTTCAAGCCGCAGCAACCTCACGGTTGTGAGGATTTGGACGACGAGTGTAACGAAGCAAGTGCCTTTTTTGCAGACCCGACAATAGACACACCAAAATATTTAATTATAATTCAATTTCAGGTATGAAGAAATTAATTCTTACGGGCGTTCTCGCCCTCGCATCTCTCGGAGCTTTCGCTCAGAATGTTCAGCTCCACTACGACTTCGGTCACAACATCTACAAAGGCAAGAACGGCAAGGATCTCCAGACACGCGGCTATCTCACGACTACCGTCGAGTCATTCAAGCCGGACTCTTGGGGAAGCACCTACTTCTTTGTGGATATGGACTACATGAGCAACAGCAAGGCTGAAGGCGCCACCAAGACGGCCGGCGTTCTCGGTGCCTACTGGGAGATTTCACGCGAACTCTGCTTCTGGCAGAACACAAAGATGGACTGGCTCTCTGTTCATGTCGAGTACAACGGCGGTCTGAGCAAGGATGCCGGCTCATTCAACAACGCATGGCTCGCAGGTCTCACCTACAGCGGACACTCTGCGGACTTCAGCAAGACATGGTCCCTCAGCGCGATGTACAAGCTCATTCCGGGCACAGTTGACGGTGCGGACAAGAAGCAGGTTCACAACTTCCAGATCACCGGTGTGTGGGGCATCAACTTCGCTCACGGTTGGTGCACTTTCTCCGGATTCGTTGATTTCTGGAGGGAGCACAGGCCTTGGCAGGGCACTCAGTTCATCGCCCTCTCAGAGCCTCAGTTCTGGGTTAACCTCAACCAGATCAAGGGAATGGACAAGGTGAATCTGAGCCTCGGCGGTGAGGTGGAGCTTTCCTACAACTTCGCAGGCAAGGGATTCTACTGCATTCCTACTCTTGCCGCAAAATGGTCCTTCTAAGTGAAATTGAATTTAAGGACGCGTCTGCGGCGTTGCGCGGCTTGTCATAATCCTCACAACCGATAAGGTTGCTCCGGTTATTCCGGTGCCGTGCGCCTTGCATCCACATCCCTAAATTCAATTTCACCTCAAGCAGCTTATACTACTTTTACTTGTCATTTCGGCGTAAATGCCGAAATGATCGGTGTTTTTATTTTTTCAAAAAAACGGTCGGCGGAGACCATATAAA
>DJRM01000022.1:4768-4919 GCA_002440085.1 Bacteroidales bacterium UBA6360 | reverse complement strand
TTTAGCGGACAGCAATAATTTTCTGTAGAGAAAATACTGCCCTTCCGGACTTCCCAACCCCCGCATACTGACGTCTGCGACCCCTGTTAGGGGTATCTCGCGCCCCGGCGCGGTCCCTGCGGGACTTTGTTTTCTGTAGAGAAAATACTGC
>DJRM01000022.1:0-4737 GCA_002440085.1 Bacteroidales bacterium UBA6360 | reverse complement strand
GAAAATACTGCCCTTCCGGACTACCTAACCCCTCAATACCTCAACGGCAACCGATGTGGGTCGGAATCGCTCCAAAAAAGAGCGATTCCGACCCATATCGGTTGTAGATGTCAGTCTTGCTCGGCAAGGGCTGCCTTTGCTGCGGTGAGGGCAGGTTCGGCGCCTTCGGAGAGAATGCGCTCAGGAGTGAAGAGTCCGATGGCGGCTTCAAGCTTTCTTAGGGCGACTTCATTGCCTTCCGCCTCCCACTGCCCTTTCAGTATCCGCACCTTTTCAAAGTCCTGGATTCCTTCCCTCAGACGCTCGAAATGAGGGCTTGACTGGCCGTCCGGATAGACCATGAAACAGTCTCCCGCAGGCCATGTGCGGAATCTTCCGTCCTTTGTCGGGTCGGCAGTCCAGCTGTTGTAGGCCCAGCGGAGATAGCCGTCACATCCGCGGGCGAGGGTGTGCCAGCCAATCCATTCGGCCTCGGCCGGTCTGGAAATCAGGAATGTATTCGGGCAGCGTTCCGCACAGCAGGTGTACCATGTGCTGACTTTTCCTTCCGCACGCCTTCCGGCAATTTTCGCCGCCGGGAATGGTTCCCTCATCGCCACGCAGTAGTCAGCGAGTTCATCGGCAAGCGACTCGTGCCAGTTGCCGGCAAGCGAAACCTTCATATCCGGTACTGCCTCCCTGATGACGCGAAGGGCATTCTTCATGGCATCCGCAGGCCTTTCATCCATCGCTATCATGGTCTTGTCAAACCAACCCTTTGTCCTGAGATGCTCCGCAAAGGCCTTGAGGAATGAACCCCAGTATTCATGGTATTCAGGACTGTCGGTCGCACACTGGAAATATTCCGTTTCCCCGGTTTCCCCGTTGATGAAGTCGAATGTAAGTTTCCACGGAATCATGGAGTAACAGTTTATCTGTGAGGATATTCCCATCCTGTCCATGAACTCTACCCATTTGTCGAAGACGTCAAAATCATATTCCCATCTCCCGTCGGCGAACTTTGTCTTGCGCACCATCGAGCCGAAGGCGTCTTCCGTCTGCCCGTTCCATGGACGGTCAAGCACCGTTGCCGTCACCACTTTCTGGCCGGCATCGGCGAGCAGCCTCATCACCGGCTCCATCGCCCGGAAATGCTCCTCGCTCCATAATTCCACGCCATGATACCTCGCAACGGAATAGGGATTCTGCCACAGGTCGAGATGGAATTCCCACTCTGACGGCTCCGGAAGCAGGTTTTCACAGACCTCAAGTCTTATCGGAAGCGAAACACCGCTGAAAATTCCCGTACGGAGCCTGAGCTGTCCCTCGTAAGTCCCCGGCTTCGTGTCGGCAGGAACGGAAACACTGAGCCAGACAGGCTGGCAGATGCCGGCCGCGGCCCTGTCAAGCCTGCCCGAACTGATGCGGTCGGCTATGTAGAGAGAGTCCATCTTTCCGCGCGGACGCTGGTCGCACTGGCAGAAATCCTTGTTCAGCACGTCTCCCATCACATACTCCACGAACGAAGCCTCGACACATTCAGCAGGAATGATGCCGTCCTCGCCCTTGAGTTCCGTGACCGTCAGACAGATTTCGCGAAGTTCCCGATCCGGGAGCAAAACCGCCTGGGCGGAAACTTTCTCACCCCGCCATGCCGGGTATTCAAAGGCGCTGTCCTTCAGAAGCAGCTGCCCGGAGTTGTCCTTTTCCGGCTCCACCGCGGAGCGTGTGAACTGATTGTCTGTGCTTGTCCATCCGAAGACCGCGCTCTTTGTTGAGCATGCGCCGAGACAAATGGACAATGCCATGCACGGCAGGAAGATTGGCTTGAGTCTCATATAAGCATTTTTGAATTTGCGAAGTTACTCACAAACCACGGAATCGGCAAAATTTATTTTTATATCCCAAACGACAGTGATCTCACCCATTTGCGAACACAGCCCCCGCAGCCCTCTCCTGTTCAAAGCGAGCCTCAGGATTGCTGAGTTTTTCGTCAAGATTTCCGATTTTAAGGGACAGCCACAGCTCGAAAAGCCTGTCCTGTATAATATATGTCTGCTTTGCAAGTTTTTGAATCATCAGCATTTTCTCACTCATCAGGTTGTTCAGCGAATGCTGTACAGACGAGGCATTGTCAAGTCCATATTTTTTCAGCATCACACCGGAAGTCAGGCTCTGAGCGATGCCCTCGGAAGCAATGCAATACAGCAGTTTTCTGTCCTTAATGCTCGACACCCTGCTTATCTGGTCTCTGAATTCCTCATCGTGCCTGCTGAGAATTGAATGAACGGCCGCTATGGCATCTTCCTTTCGCACATCAGTCTTTCCGTCTGTCATCATGAAGACCTCCTTCATGATCTCCTGCATATTGAAAGTGTTTCCGGACATCAGATAGTAGATGAATCCTACCGTAACGTCATCAATATGCCGCCCATAGTCATCAAACATTGATCTCACGAAGTCAGTATATGCCTCAATCCCGATGATGTCCAAATCCATCGTCACCGCACTTTTATAGAAAGGCTGATTGTAGTTGAGGAACATAGTGTTGAGAATATGCCGTGAACTTCCGGAAAAAATGAACTTAGTGTTGTTCAATTCCTGAATCTTGCCGCGAAGTATTGCCGCCATGCGCTCCGGATAGCTCTCTATCTGCTGAAATTCATCAAAGACTATGAGGCCCGGTTTGTCAGAACGCTCATATTCATCCAGAATCTCACTAATGGTGAAGACCGGATTCGGAGAGGTTCCAAGACCGATTGAAGGCAAGTCAATCATTGCTCCATTATAGGCTCCGAGACTTATCTGGAGACTCTTTGCATACGAGAGCAAAGTCTTCCATGTCTTGGTAGCCTTGGCAAACGGCGACGCCATGAATTTGCTCTGCAACTCCCGCTCAAATTCAGCAGCTGACAATGTCCCGTAAATATCCACATACAAGGTGTTGTAGTGGTTTGCAATCTCGTCCTGAGCGAACACGTGCTTGATAAGACATGACTTTCCTACTCTTCGCGGTGCTTTCAGCACCACATTGCTTCCGTTTTTTATATACCTGATGATTTCTGCGGTTTCATTTTTCCTGTCACAGAAATACTTGTCCGGAATATCGGTTCCCGTAAAGAACGGATTTAGAGGCTTGCGTCCTGTCATAATGTCTATTTTTTCGAAAGATAGGCATTCTCATTATTTTATACAAAAAATATTATATTTTTATTATAATTACACACGGCTCTTTCATTTAAGATTCCATTGCCGACTTAAAAATGTTGTTATTTTATAGCGAGTGAGCCTCGGATGGAGAGGGCACTTTTTGCTCGCGCGGTTCATAATTTATGTGGAGATTCGACGGTGAAAAAATATGCTTCCGGATGACACGGATTTCTTTGATTTTCAACAAAATAAGTGCTTAAATAAATAGGTCGAGTGATAGATTTTTCGTAACTTTATAGCTGAAAATCAAATAGTTGTGAATCAAATCAAGTCACTCGACCAAGTCTCTTCGATTGGAGCGAACGCTCACAATCATTCCGTAAAAATAGCAAATAAATTCGGTTCACAGGACAGTATTTTGTACAAACTGAAGGAATTTTCCTCATCCGTACCGGATTTCAGAAGATCGAACAAAGGAAATATTCGTCATAGGCTTGATGACATCATCATGCTGATGATACTCGCCCGCGCCTCAAAGTGTGCCGGTAGAGCCGAGATAATAGAATTCGGCAGACGCAATCTTAAGAGATTCCGCCAACTGGACATGCTGAAGAACGGTGTGCCGTCCGAGTCGACCCTCTGCCGAGTGGAACACGGCATCGATGAACTGGCACTTGCGGACAGGATGCAGGAGTTCGCGGAGTTGTTCCGCCGAAGACTGTACAAGGCTGAAGGGGATAAGGAAATAATCTGCGTGGATAGCAAGGCCGAGCGTGGCACCGTGCTGGACAACGGGCGCAGTCCCGACATCGTGTCGGCGTATTCATACAATACCGGCATCACGTTGGCGACCGAAGCCTGCCGACGGACACCCCGATGTTGGGCTCGCTGGTGCGCAACCACTGTTCTCCATATGGAAAGGACTCCGGAAAAAGAGGAAGGACAAGAGAAGGGGGATGGCTGAACTCATGAGGGCAGTATCAACGGGCTTTACCGGACTTTTACGTTTTCTTCGCCCAAAATGACAAAAAATTAGACTTTGATAAAAGCATAACTTCCTGATATATAGCGACAAATAAAATACACGACTCGCAACGAACCGGGTAAGGGGAAATATATCATTACTTCTATTTTAAATGAAAGGGCCGTGATAATCACAGCCTGACACGGATAGACCGAGGCTGTTTCATTCCTGCCCGGCAAGAACTGCCTTTGCTGCGGAGAGTGTGAAGTGATTGTCGATGCTTGTCCATCTGAAGACAGCGCTCTTTGTTGAGCATGCGCCGAGACAAATGGACAATGCCATGCACGGCAGGAAGATTGGCATTAGTCAGAATCTCACTTTTTAAGGGCGATCCCGGCCCACATCGTTTGATTAATGTAAAATTTTCGCCACATTTGCAGTTCAGATTTATGGGAAATCAATGGCTTCGGACGGAAATATTCTTTGGAACGAATTCAGGCAGACGGGAAACAGGGCGTCCTTCAAGCGGCTGTTTGACGCATACTACGACACGCTTGTCCGCTATGCATGGTGGTTTCTCAAGTCAAGGGAAGACTCCGAGGAGGTGATTCTAGACCTTATGCTCAATAGTTCGTTAAATTTAT
>DJRM01000112.1:36806-43891 GCA_002440085.1 Bacteroidales bacterium UBA6360 | reverse complement strand
AAAAGAAATCTATACTCGAAAATAATTGACAAATCTGAAGCAGTTTATTTTTTCATGTTTCTTAGCAGATTCGTGCCGCGTTTTGCTGGATGCTGAGTAATTCTTGCTACCTTTGCGTCGCGAAAATTTAAATTTATTGTGACGATGAAGGTAAGGATTATAAACGGCTCGCGCTGGGATGCCCCGGCCTATGCTACGGAGGACTCGGCTGGAGTCGATTTGAAGGCGAACATTGATGAACCGATTACCATCGCCCCTATGCAGAGAGTGATAGTCCCGACGGGTCTCAGGATAGCCCTCCCCAAGGGAACCGAGGCTCAGGTCCGTCCGCGCAGCGGGCTTGCGGCGAAGCACGGAATCACTGTCCTGAACACTCCGGGCACCATAGACGCGGACTATCGCGGCGAGATTGCCGCCATTCTCATAAACCTCTCCGACAAGGATTTTGTGGTGAATCCCGGGGAGCGCATAGCCCAGATGATAGTCGCCCGCTACGAGCGCGTCGAATGGGAGGAAGTCGAGCAGCTCGATGACACTGCCCGAGGCGAGGGCGGACTTGGCTCAACCGGACGTTGATATGGACATAAATAAACTATACGACATATTCACCTCCTGCGGCGGCAAGGTCACGACAGACAGCCGGAAAATCAATGGGGGCGAACTGTTCTTCGCGCTGAAGGGAGAGAACTTTGACGGCAATGAGTATGCTCTCAAGGCTCTTGAATCCGGTGCTGCCTACGCCGTCGTCGATGAGAGCTCGCCTGTTGCCGCAGCGGCTGCGGACGAGTCTCGTATTATTCCTGTTCCGGACACTCTTCGGGCTCTTTGGGCGCTTGCCCGTCACCATCGCGACAAGTTCAGCATCCCTGTCCTCGGTCTCACCGGGACGAACGGAAAGACGACGACCAAGGAACTTGTCAATGCCGTTCTTTCTGCAAAGTTCCGCATCCACGCTACCTCCGGCAATCTGAATAACAACATCGGAGTGCCGCTGACTGTCCTCGGAATTTCGTCGGACACGGAAATTGCCGTCATCGAAATGGGCGCGAGCCATCCGGGTGACATTAAGGAACTTGTCGATATAGCCGCTCCGGATTTCGGGCTCATCACAAATGTCGGGAAAGGGCATCTTCTTGGTTTTGGCTCGTTTGAGGGCGTGAAGGCCACTAAGGGAGAGATGTATGACTTCATAGTCGGAAACGACGGGGGAGCGGGAACGGTCTTCGTGAATCAGGATAACCCGCTGTTGGTCGAGATGGCTGCGTCAAGGGGCTTCGTGACGGCTCCTGGAGATTATGCCTTTGACCGGGAGGTCTTTCTCGGCCGCGACCGCCGGAAACGCGCTTCAGAAAAGCTGCTTGCTGTTCCGTATGGGCTTCGTTTTTCCGGTGCCCGCGTTCTTGAGTCCGACTCCACGCATCCGTATCTTCGACTCCTTCTTGCCGACGGCAGGCAGGTGGACACGCACCTTGTCGGTTCCTATAATGCCGACAATGTCCTTGCTGCTCTCTGCATAGGGCATTTCTTCGGCGTTCCGGAGGCGGATGCCATCGCTGCGGTCGCATCATACGTTCCTTCAAACAACCGTTCGCAGATGCAGCGTACCGGGCGCAACATTCTCATTATTGATGCCTACAACGCCAATCCTTCGAGTATGAAGGCGGCGCTGGACAATTTCGTGGGCTTTGATGCGGCTAAGAAAATCGTCCTGCTCGGGGATATGCTTGAGCTTGGGGATGAGTCGGTTGCGGAACACGCCAAGGTTCTTCGTGCTGTTGCAGACTATGGACTTGAAAGCTATTTTGTGGGCGAGGAGTTCCGAAAGGCCGGGGCTGAGCACTGTTTCGGCACATCGGGCGAGCTTGCCGCCTACATCGCCTCGCACGAGCCCGAGTTCTCTTCAGCCGCGATACTTATTAAGGGGTCGCGCGGCACGAGGATGGAAAAGGTTATCCCTGCTTTATAGCTTGCCGTTCAAACAGTTAAGGCTCCAAGCGGTGTTTCTGTTTGGAGCCTTAACTGTTTAGCTGTTTACTGTCTATGCAATCCCGGGACGGATGGAATCACGTATGGTCTTTATGTGTCTGATTGTCATTATAGCCGCGAGTGCCAAAAGGCTTCCTGTGATGAGTCCCGAAAACGCACCGACAGTGATGTCTCCGAGGAAATGCCTTCCGCAATAGACACGGCTGATGCTGACGGCTGCCGCCCAGAGAAAGATTACGCTTCCGTATATTCCGAGAAATATTTTCCTGTTCGCCCCGTTTTCTCGCCCCATCGCGCCTTTGCGGCTCCGTATGAATGAGAGGCATAGCATCGAGCACATTGCAAAGGAGAACACGTTTGCGGCATGACCGGAGTAGAACCCGCATCCTCCTCCGCCTTCAAGCACCCGGAGTCCATGAGCCTTCATCCACGGATCCACGCAAGGCCTCAGTCTCGCGACTCCGTTCTTCACAAGGTTCGCTATCTGGTCAGCGCACACGACGTTCAACACGAGGGCGAGCACCACGATTAGCCCGGCCTTCCACCCCATTCGGTAGATTACAATCCCGAGGACGACAAGGTAGAGTGGAATCCAGACCTTTACGTGCGAGAACACGGGCATCACGGCATCCGTGAACGCCCCACCGCTGGTGTTGATTGCGAGCGTCGCTTCCTTGTCCAGCATCTCAAGTTGTTCGAGCATCGTTGTAAGGTTCTGTATCATAATTATCTTTGTATCAAGACGAGTAACTCCGCAATCCGCCTTTTAGGCGCCCCTCCTTTATTTGTGCAGGCTTTCCCACAGGAGGTCCTTCAGCCGCTGTATGCCTTCTCCGGTGAACGAGGAAATGAACACGTGCGGCACTCCTTCCGGCAGGGTAGGTTCAATCTCGGCCTCCAGATGCTCGTCCAGCATGTCCGACTTGGTCACGGCGAGCACGCGGTTCTTTACGAGCAGTTCCGGATTATATTCCCGCAGTTCGTCAAGCAGTATCTCGTAGCTTTTCTTTATGTCCTCCTCTTCGGCGGAAACCATGAACAGCAGCACCGAGTTCCTTTCAATGTGCCTGAGGAACCTGATTCCCAGCCCCTTTCCATCGTGTGCCCCCTCGATGATTCCCGGAATGTCGGCCATGACGAACGATTTGTCGTCATAGTAGCGCACCACTCCGACGCTCGGCTCCAGTGTCGTGAACGCATAGTTCGCGATTTTCGGCTTTGCAGCAGAAACTGTCGAGAGCAGGGTCGATTTCCCTGCATTCGGAAATCCGACAAGTCCCACATCTGCAAGCAGTTTGAGTTCAAGTATATACCACCCCTCGGAACCGGGTTCTCCCGGCTGCGCATATCTCGGCGTCTGATTGGTAGGGCTCTTGAAGTTTGCATTGCCCAGACCTCCGCGCCCGCCCTTGACGAGCACATATTCCTCTCCCGGCTCAATCATTTCGTGCAGCACTTCGCCCGTCTCTGCGTCCTTAGCCACAGTCCCGAGCGGCACGTCCAGATAGACGTCCTTCCCGGCCCTTCCGTTGCAAAGCGCCCCGCTCCCGGCCTCGCCATGCCCTGCCCGTATATGTTTCTGATACTTAAGGTGAATGAGCGTCCAGAACTGAGGATTAGCCCGCAGAATGACGTTTCCTCCGCGTCCTCCGTCCCCTCCGTCCGGCCCGCCCTTGGGCACATATTTCTCCCGCCTCAAATGCATCGACCCCGCGCCCCCGTTTCCCGAAGCGCAGAAAATCTTCACGTAGTCTATAAAGTTGCTGTCTGCCATGGTCGTTTACTTAAACAAGCTACAAAGATAGCGAAAGTTTGGAAAAGCTCGTCCCATTTTTGCGGCAATGCAAAAATGGGACGGCTATCTAGTATTTGCCTTGAGCGGCTTACTGGTTTTTGGACTGATCCACCCAGATGAGTTTCGATGTGTCATAGCCTCGGTTTCGGGCTTCGGCAATGACGCTCTCGATGACCGGTTGGGGAAGGGACGGCGTGCGTGAGAGAATCCAGAGATATTTGTCGCTGGAACTGCCGACCAGAGCCACACTATAGTCTTCGGAAAGCATCAGGATGCGGTAGTCGGAATAAAAGAAAAGGAAGAATGATACCTTAAGAAGTGCCGGATTCTTTTCAGGGTCCGGCTGCTTGGCCTTGCCTTTGGCCGTCTTTTTCTTTCCGTCTTTCCATCCGGAATTGAGGACATCCACCTTTCCGTCGCCCCGGAGGACATATTCTGCCGTCACATTTGTCATTCCTCTCTCAAAAGAGTGGTCAAACCTTGCGATTTCATACCATGTCCCGAGATAACGGGGCAGGTCAAGAGAACCAACGGGCGTGTTTACCACCGACCCTGCGCATGAGCATAGCGGGAAAGCTGCCAATGCTGCTCCCACCGCACACAAACATAGAATTCCTTTCATAATAATTGTGTTTTAAAGGTGAGACATGAGTTTCCGTTGAAACGGACTGGCTCGTATTTGTTTGTGCACCAATGTATTGCAAAAATGATGCCTTGCGGCATCATTTAATCCCAAGTGCTCACCCTGCTTGTGAGAGCAGGACTTGTGGCGGTGTCACGTCAGATGTCGAGGGCGTTGAAGATGTTGTCGCGAACCTCATCAATCGTTCCCGCGCCGTTAATCTCCGTGTATTTGCCTGCATCTTTGTAGAAATTCACGAGTGGTTCTGTCTTCTGGTGATATGTTGTGATTCGGTTGGCGATGATGTCATCGCTGGCGTCGTCCTCGCGTCCCTCGATTTTAGCGCGGTGGCGGATGCGGTCGAAAATCATCTCGTCGGGAATCATGATTGAAATCACCGAGGTGAGCTTCTCTCCTTTCTTTGCGAGAAGCCTGTCGAGCGAGCGGGCCTGATCGAGAGTGCGCGGGTAGCCGTCGAGCAGGAAGCCGTCGACATCCTTCATCTTGTTGAACTCTGACTCAATCATGGCCTCGACGACCTCGTCCGGTACCAGGCATCCCTTATCGATGAGTTCGTGAGCCTGCTTCCCAAGTTCCGTTCCTGCCGCTATTTCCTTTCTGAGCAATGCTCCTGTTGATATGTGGTGGAGGTTATATCTCTCCACCATCGCACTTGCCTGCGTCCCTTTTCCGGCACCCGGGGGACCGAACAACACATAATATTTCTTCATGATGATTTTATCCTTTTTTCTTTAGTTCGGACGAAATGTTCAGTCTTCGAGGACATAAATGTCGCGAAGGTTTCGTCCGAGTTCGTTGTAATCAAGTCCGAAGCCGAGTATAAAGCGGTTCGGAATCTCCTTGCCGACGTAGTCGATGTGCTCGCCGGTGCGGTAGGCCTCAGGCTTGAACAGCATAGTGCATACTTTTACCTCCGCTGCTCCCTCGTCGAGAAGAATTTTCTTCATTGCCTTGATTGTCAGTCCGGTGTCGATGATGTCTTCCGCTATAATCACGCGACGTCCCTTCACGGATGCGGTTAGCGGCATCGTCTGCTGAACCTCACCGGTCGTGGATGTCCCGACATACGAAGTCATTTTGGTTGAAACTAACTGGCACGGGAAATTCAGCCGCTGCATCAGCTCTCCTGTGAACATGATCGCTCCGTTCAGAATGCAGAGCACAATCGGAACGTCAGTCGCCCCATCAAAATCCCTGTTGATTTTCTCGGCCACAATGTCAATGCAGCTCATCAGTTCGTCGTGCCCGATAAAAGGAACGAATGTCTTGTCCAAAACCGTAACCTTGTTCATAGCGATATGAAATCCTCAAAAAATAAGAATAAGCCGCAAAAATAGCATATAAACATCAAAAAAAAGAAATTTTTTGAGTTTTTATTTTGAAATACAACACTTTTATGCGCGAATCTCCATAATATTGGTCTTCGGCAGACCGATTCTCCCCCCCATATTTACGAAATGTACATGACGGGGCGCGGGATGCCGCAAAAACTGACTTGTATGAATGTGGTGATGACATTGATTGAGGCAATAATGCTGATTGTCGGGGCGTCCTCCGCGGAGGAAGTAGGCGCGCACGAAATGGAGCGGTTCGTCTGGCTGAACAGCCATCCTCTGAACATAAATTCGGCTTCCCGCATGGCATTGTCCGAGAGCGGGCTGTTCACTGATTTTCAGGTGGTGGCGCTTTTGGACTACATTTCTGTAGCCGGCCCTGTGCTCAGCAGGAGCGAACTTGCTGTCATTGACGGATTTGACGCGGAAATGGCGGAGGCTCTCGCTTTTTTCGTCTCATTTGGTGCCGCACCTGAACAGGGTCGCTGGCACTATGACGGGCGGATTTATTCCGGTGGCTCCGTGGCATGGGATGCCGTGGTGCCGGCTTCGGGAGGAGGGAAGTCTGACATTTCAGGAGTGTATGGGACGGATTGCCGTGTATCGTGCGGAGAGAAATATGAATTCGGCTTGGCCGGAGCCGGTGCCTGGAGCCGGAAGAGGACCGGAGCCGGAGTCTGGCTGCCTGTACGGAACGAGCTTTCTGCTCTGTCTGTCTCGTCTGTCCTGTCATTGGTCGGGAACCGGCTCCGGCTTTATGTCGGAGACTTCAACATGAGGTTCGGACAGGGACTTGCGGCCTGGAACACGATGACCGTTGACGACCCTTCCTCTGTCAACTCTCTGATACGGCGCCCGACAGGCATCAAGACTTCGCGCTCGCTGACCGGGAACTATGCCCATACGGGGCTCGGCGCGGCCTTCGAATCCGGACAGCTAACATTCAGCGCCGCGGTGACTGCGCCTGACGTGAAAAAGGTGCTGTTGGGTCAGCTGAACTCATCGCGAGGGAAAAATGACGTCGCCGGGCTGCAGGGGCTGTTCAACTGCAACTGGTGGAATCGGAGATTCTCGCTTGGTTTCACGTCTGTGGTGACGGGAATGCCATCCTCAGGGCATTCTGGCGGCGGAACAGGGGCGGAAACCGGAGCGGGGACGGGAGACGGGACGGATGCCGTGCAGCATCTGGGCTCCCGTTGGAATTGCACGGCGGATTTTTCGGTGGATTTCAGAGGCTGTTTCGGAGGATTCGACCTTGCCTCGGAACTTGCCGGAGGCATAGGGCAGCCGTTCCGTGCGTTTGTGTCGGCCACCTCGCCGCGTCTTT
>DJRM01000112.1:36118-36759 GCA_002440085.1 Bacteroidales bacterium UBA6360 | reverse complement strand
CCGAGTTCTCCGCCCGCAGCGGTCATTCTGCATCGCTGTCCTTGCGACTGCGTCATGTCGCTCCGAAGTCACATGAGGCGACGTACGGAAATAAACTCCCCGGCACGAATGACTTTCGGGTGGATGCCCGTTACAGATTCCGCTGGAATGAGTCGTCTTTCGCAGCGCTGCGTCTTCGCGAAAATGTTGATATTAACGACCCGAGTGGCTGTGTGTTCAGTTGCCGGAGTGAAGTGGCGGTTGGGTATGCCGACATCTGGGCGAGTGTTGCTTCGGTGAGTTTCAGTCACAGCGGCAAGTGGGGGATGGTGACCTTTGTTGAGGAGGACTGCCGGATTACCGGGACACTCTCGGCATATCTTCGGGCAGGGCTGTTCAGCGTTGACAACTGGGCCGGACGGATTTATGTCTACGAGCATGACATTCCCGGGCGCTTTAATGTGCCGGCATTTCACGGCAGGGGAGTGTGGGGCTCGCTTTACGTGAACTGGAAATTTTGGCGCAGGGGCAGCCTTGCCGCCCGGCTTGCATACTTTTCCTATCCATTCATGCTGTCCTCCGCCCGAAAGCCCGACAGACTTGAAGCTCGGCTGATGTTGGCGATGAAGTTTTAGCTGCGCAAAGATCTCTCACTTTGTTCG
>DJRM01000112.1:33164-36057 GCA_002440085.1 Bacteroidales bacterium UBA6360 | reverse complement strand
AGCGCCGTGCGGAGAACAGCGAGGCGTTGGCATTGTGCGATGGTGCGCACGGAGCACGACTTCCCCTAATCATAGGGGACGGGAGGGGTTATCGTGACGGGTTATTTCCCGCCACGATATATATATAAAGTCTGTCCTTCACGGATGTTTGTCCCCTTGAGATGATTCCATTTCTGAATCTGCTTCACGGAGCATCTGTACTTGGACGCGATTTTTCCGAGATAGTCGCCCTTCTTCACCTTGTAGGCGATTCTCTGTCCGTCGCCCCCGTCCTTTATCTTCTTGATTGTCACTGGATTCAGAAGCGTGTCCGCCTTGTGCAGGTGCACGCTGTTCTCCACTGCGATGAAACTTCCGGTGTAGTCGGCGGGAAGTCGCAGAATCCAGGTCTCGGTGGCGCTTCCGGGGATGATTTCATGGGTGTATTGCGGGTTGAGCACCTTCAGCACCTCCATTGGCACTCCGGTAAGCTCATTAATCTGCTTGAAGTGCAGCATTCTGTTGACGTGGAATGTGTCAATCTGCGTCGGCATATTCACATTCTCCGGAGTGATTCCGCATTCCTTGTAATAGTTCAGTGCGTAGAGCGCTCCCACGAATGCAGGCACATACCCCCGTGTCTCCCGTGGCAGATAGTGGTAGATGTCCCAGAAGTCTTTCTTTCCCGAACGTTTGATTGCCTTGTTCACGTTGCCGGGCCCGCAGTTGTAGGAGGCAATTGCGAGCGACCAGTCCCCGAAAATCTCGTAGGAGTCCTTCAGGTACCTCGCAGCCGCGTCGACAGCCTTCACGGGATCGAGCCTTTCGTCCACGAACGAATTGATTGTCAGTCCATATTTCTTTGCCGTGTAGTACATGAACTGCCACATTCCTCTCGCTCCCACGCGTGACATGGCGTCATACTTCAGCATGGATTCGATTACAGCCATGGCGCGAAGTTCCTCCGGAATGTCGTAGCGGTTGAACGCCTCCTGGAAAATCGGGAAATAGTAGTTGCCGAGCCCGATGACGCGTCCCATCTTTTCCGGCATCTTTTCGGAGTAGAGAATTATGTAGTTCTTTACGATGTCGTTGTAGGCGAGCGGGATAAATGAATGTATGTCGCTGAGCCTCCGGACGAAGACCGAGTCCGAGACCTGGGATGTGTAGCGGACGGCCGCAGTGTCGAGGTCGTTCAGAGCGGAAAACTCCATGCTCTGATTCTTTCCGTAGAACGCGAGCAGGAGACTGTCGAGTGTGTGCTGTCCCTGAAGACTGTCGGCGCGGAATGCCGTATCTATGCTGTCTTCCTTGCTCAGGTGGCCTGTCGTGTCGCTGACCGATGCGGATGATTCATCGACAATCTCGTCTGTGTCAAAGTATTGTGCACGCGCCTGCGTCCCGAATGAAAGTGCCGCGGCAGTCGCCGCAGCCATAATCATAAATCCCTTTTTCATCATAATCTTTTAAAATCTGAGGCCAATCTTCATCCCGACCGCGTTCCCTCCGTATGATGACGGCGTTCTCATCGCATAAACGTTATCCGGTGCGAGCACCGTCGGCTCTACGCTCATTGATATGTCATCGCTGACCTCGAAGTCGTACATAAATGCGAAGACGTTGGCGTCAATGATCTGAAGCACGTACACGAGAGCGGTCGCGAGAATGGAATAGTCCCTCAGACGCCGATAGGAGTCCCGGTAGTATTTCGCCTGCTCGGCTGTAATCGGCCCGGTGTAGGTGACTTCCGTGCTTGTGGCTTCCTTGTATATGTTCCTGAACCTGTTATAGTTGAGGTTGTTGTTCCATACGAAATAGCCGGCGGTGAGAAGGCCTGTGTAGTAGATGGGAATTTTCCAATATTCGCCGTTATAGGCCTGCCCGAGCCCCGGAAGAAGGGCTGAGTAGATTGCAGCCCTTCCCGGATTCGGCTTTCCGTTGGAGGGGTAGAAGGCTGCGGCGTCGAGGATGGAACCCCAATAGACGAGGCCTGCGCCGACATAGAGCCATGTCGCTGTTGTCTTGTATGTCTCATTCGGCGTCCCGGCGCTGACCGATTTCTTGTATTGGCTCGTGTAATATCCTCCGACTCCGGCGCAGGCCGCTATCCCGCCGTAGACGACGGGCAGTTTCCAGTAGTCGCGATTGTAAATCTGTCCGCTTCCCGGGAGTATCAGCGAGCCGCCGAATACTGTCCCGATTTTGATTTCCTGCTTGTGCCCGAGTCCCCTGAACAGTTCCTTGAACGAGAACAGTTTGTCGGTTGTGTCGGATTTCTCGGTCATCGTGGAGTCATTGTAGTTCTGCTGGAAGGCTTGATCCTTGAACTGGGCGCGTGCATTGACACCGCACAGACAGAGACCGGCAGCGAGAACAGCTATGAAAACACGAAACCGTCCCATCTCCATAAACTAAAGATTTGACTTTTCGAGTGCATCGAGGAACTTCTTCACCTCGTCATCCGAAGAGAAATGAATCGTAATCGTGCCCTTTCCCGCGCCGGAACGCTTGAGGCTTATGCTGTTGTCAAAGTATTTCCCGAAAATCTCGAGAACCTTGAAATAGTCATCCGGAAGCTCCTGAGCCTCATTCCCTTCCTTTGCATTTCCTTTTTCGGCTTCCTTCGCAAGTCTGTGAATCTTTTCCTCAAGCTGGCGCACGGACAACCCGTCTTTCACGACGAGGTCGCAGAGAACCTCCTGAACCTCAGGGTCTTCCACGCCGAGCAGCACCTTTGCATGCCCGACGCTGACCTGTCCCACCTTGAGGTCGTGCTGCACCTTTGCCGGCAACTTGAGCAGGCGGAGGTAGTTTGTCACAGATGCCCTTTTCTTTCCGACCCTCTGCGCCATCTGCTCCTGAGTGAGGCTGCACTCATCAATCAGCCGCTGATAGCTCATCGCCACCTCTATCG
>DJRM01000112.1:0-33114 GCA_002440085.1 Bacteroidales bacterium UBA6360 | reverse complement strand
CCCTGGTCGTCCGCGTTGCGGATGTAGGCCGGAACCATCTCCATCCCGGCGAGACGGCATGCGCGGAAACGTCTCTCACCGCTGATAATCTGGTATCTGTCGGAGGATTTCTTCCTCACCGTAATCGGCTGTATGAGTCCGAGAGTCCTGATTGAGTCCGCGAGTTCAGCAAGCGCCTCCTGGTCGAAGGTCATTCGCGGCTGGAACGGGTTCGGCTCAATCTGATCAATAGGAATCCTCAATATGTCCGCCGAGTTCTTCGGCTGTTCACCGGTCTCCGCATTCACGACGACTTTGTTGACATATTCGACCGGCTTGCGGATGTTTTCCAAATCGACAGCCTCTCCGAGCAGTGCTCCGAGTCCCTTTCCCAATCCTCTCTGCGTTTTAGATGCCATATTTTGTCCTTTCTATAAAAGTCCTGCTATTTCTTCACCGTGTCTCCGTTGCGCTCCAGAACCTCCTTCGCGAGGTTGAGGTAATTCGTCGTGCCGTTGCATATCACGTCATAGAGGATGATAGGCTTGCCGTGCGACGGAGCCTCGCTGAGACGTATGTTTCTCTGTATTATGGTGCTGAACACCATGTCCTTGAAATGATCCTTCAGTTCCTGCACGACCTGGTTGTGAACTTTCGTCCTGCCGTCGTACATCGTCACCACGAAGCCCTCGATGGTCAGCGACGGATTCACCCCTCCCTGCACGAGACGTATCGTCTGGAGCAGCTTCCCGAGCCCCTCAAGCGCGAAGAACTCCGGCTGGACTGGAATCATCACTGAATCAGCCGCCGTGAGACAGTTCACCGTAATCAGTCCGAGGGAAGGTGAGCAGTCTATGATTATGTAGTCATAGTTGTCACGTACAGGCGCGAGGGCTTTCTTGAGAATGGATTCCCTTTCGTCCGTGCCGAGCATCTCGATTTCCGCGCCGACGAGGTTGATGTTCGACGGAATCATCTGAAGCCTCGCTATCTCCGTCTGTATCAGCACGTCCTCCACGTTCCTCTCTCCTATCATGAGTTCGTAGAGCGTCCTTTTTTCCTCGTTTTCGGGCGAGAAGTTGAGCCCGGACGTCGTGTTTGCCTGCGGGTCGGCATCGATGATGAGGACGTTCTTCTCAAGTACGGCAAGAGAGGCCGCAAGGTTGATGGCGGTCGTGGTCTTGCCCACGCCCCCCTTCTGATTCGCTATGGCTATGACTTTTCCCATATAAAACATATCTTGGCGCAGAAACATTCCGACATCGGTCGGGAACACGCACATTTTGCAAAATTACGAAATAATTTTCATTCCGGAGCAGTTTATTTTTTTCCTGTTTCGTAATTTACTAATTTTGTCATCTCAAATGCGTCTGCGAAATTTTTTATCGCCGGAGCGAGAATACGGAATATGGCATCTCAGGACAATGTGGATAAGATATGGTATGCGGTAGTGAACCCGAATGCGGGTTCGGGGAAGACCGTGACGGAATGGCCTAAGGCAGAAACAATCCTCAAGGAAAACCGCGTGGAATATGAATACCGGACGACGTGGAGCAGGGGAGCGGCGGCGGAAATCACCGTCCGGGCGTGCGAGGCAGGCTACAGGCGTTTCCTTGCCGTCGGCGGGGACGGAACCGTGCATGAAGTGCTTGAGGGCATTGTCCGCTTCATTGAGATGTCTTCCGTGGCGGCAACTTTCGACGGCGGGGCGCTCCTTCCATCGCTGTCCGACTTTACTCTTGCCGTAGTTCCTGTGGGTTCAGGGAACGACTGGATACGGACCCTTGGCGTTCCGAAGGATCCGGTCGGGATAGTACGGCTTATGAAAAAAGAGCATTTCGGAAAACAGGATGTCTTCCGCATCACGGGACTCGACAACGAGACTTCGACGGATGTCGTCTCCTGTATGGCAAACATCGGCGGTGTGGGTTTCGACGCGAATGTCTGCCATAGGGTGAATTTTGAGAAGAACTCCGGAAAGAGCGGCAAGGTTCTCTATCTTAAGGTTTTGATATCCAATGTGCTGCACTGCAAGCCGTTCCGCTGCCGCGTGATTGCGGACGGACGCAAAGTCTTCGAGGGAGATACCCTCTCTATTGCGATGGGGGTGGGAAAATATTCAGGAGGAGGGATGATGCAGGTTCCGGACGCCGTCATGGACGACGGTCTTCTTGACGTCACCATAATTCCGGTTCTTCCGATTTTCAAGATTATCCGCGCCGTACCGACCCTGTTTTCCGGAAAACTCCTTTCCTCCAACCCGGAACTGATATCCTCGCGCTGCTCGACTCTCCGCATAGAGCCGCTTGATGGCCTCGGTGCCCTGGTCGAAGTCGACGGCGAGGTGATAGGCAACATCCCGATTAACGTAGAACGCCTCCCTGGGCAACTCAATGTCCTTGCCGGGGATGATAATGTTGCACAGCCCGGACAATCATGAAGGGTCGACGTCGACCGTGACGTGAGCGTCGTATTTGCGCTCGGCGGCGAAATTTCTGATGAATTTGCCGAGTACGGATTTGTTTGCCGAGAGACTGCGGTCTTTGGGCAGGCTGATTCTGATTATGCGTATGTATTCGTCACGCAGCTTGTCGACGGCGGGAGCAAACGGAGGGGTGACCTCGACGCCTTGTCCCGGGAACGTTCCTGCGCCACGGAGCATCAGCGAGAGCGTGCCGGCGAGCCTGTCAAGCCTTTCCTGTTTCTCGTCCTTGAGAATGATGTTGATGATGCGGGTGTAAGGAGGGTAGTGAAAGGCCCTGCGTTCTTCGAGAAGTTCCGTCTTGTATACGGAGGCCGTCTGAGGCAACAGAGTTTGCCTGTTTTTGTCCGTGGAACTTTCGGCGCTTGTCAGTTCTACGTCTGTGCCATCATGGGCGGTGAACTGGGCTTCGCTTTTTAGCATCTGATAGACAGGGTGTTCCGGCTGCGCGGTCTGGATGACGAAAGTGCCTTTTTGTCCACGCCGCGAGCATCTTCCGCGGAACTGTTCGAGAAGCTGCACCGCCTTTTCGTCAGCCCTGAAGTCCTGTTGTCCAAGCAGCGAGTCCGCCTGAAGGACGGCCACGAGGCTGAGGTTGTCGAAGTCGAAACCCTTGGTCAGCATCTGCGTGCCGAGCAGGATGTCTATCTTTTTGTCTGCAAAGTCCTTCAGCACTTTTTTCTGCCACCCGGCCTTCGCGCTGGTGTCCGAGTCTAGGCGGGCGACCGTGCGTTCAGGGAATATGGCCTTGAGTTCTTCTTCAATCTTTTCCGTCCCGGCCCCGAAGGCCATGAGCTTGCCGTCGCACATCTGCCGGGTGCCTGATGTGTGCGGCTCCGCCGCGTGACCGGAACCGTGGCTGATGCCGGATGCGCCTGACGCTTCCGGACGGAGGTGCGGGATGTGTTCGGACCAGGCTGTCGTGTAGCCGCAGTGGTTGCAGACGAGGCGGCTGCGTGATTTCTGCCAGTTGAGGCTCACGTTGCAGTGCGGACACTTGATGATGGCACCGCATTCGCTGCACTGAACCGTTGTCGCATACGATTTTCTTGCCCGCAGGACCATTGCCTGCCCTCCGGCTTCAAATGTGTTCTTGAGGAGTCCGATGAGTCTCCGGGATATGGAGCCGACCATTCCGCGTTTTTTTCTTTCCGCATTCGTGTCTATGACAACGACTTCAGTGCTCCCGTCACCGTGGAAACGTTCGTTCAGAGTGACTTGCCTGAACCTGCCGCAGGCGCAGTTGTAGAGCGATTCGAAGGAGGGCGTTGCGGAGCCGAGGAGTATGTTGCAGCGATGTTCGGCGGCGAGCATCAGGGCAACGTCCCGTCCGTTGTAGCGCGGGGCGGGGGAGTCCTGCTTGTATGAACTGTCGTGCTCTTCGTCGACGATGACAAGTCCGATGTCGTGGTGCGGAAGAAAGAGGGCGGAGCGGGTTCCGAGCAGAATATATTCGTTCCCCCGGCTCTGTGCTTTGCCGGACTTATGCTCTACGGCTTTCATTACGCATTGCCTCTCGCCAGGTGTAAGCCCCGAGTGGTAGACGAGCAGCTTCCCCGGGAAATATTTCTCAAGGCGCTCTTCCAGCTGTCGGCTCAAAGCAATCTCCGGCACAAGGTAGAGCACATTTTTCCCGCCGGCCATTGCTCCCTGCGCCAACTTTGTGTAGATTTCCGTCTTGCCCGAGCCGGTAACGCCTTGAAGCAGAGCCGGTTTGCCGGCGGAGAATGACTCTTTTACGGCATCGTACGCCTGACATTGTGCAGATGTCAAGCTTATTTCTGCCGATTCGTGCCCTGCCTGCGCCTCGTTTTCCATTGCAGTATTTATTCCCCGGAGCACGGATATTTCGTCTTCTATTTCCGCTATTTCCGCGTTCAGCCTTTCAACGACACTGTCTTTTTTTGCTCTGGCGAGCATGTCCCGGCGTTTCAGGATTCTTCCGTTGAGGGTTCCGATGCGTTTCCAGTCGGCTTCCGCCTTTTTCTGTGCAGGATATGCCATCTTGTAGACTTCGCCGACGGTGCACATATAATAGTCGGCGACTTTTCTCCATAGGCGAATCTCCTCTTGTGAGACTTTCGGCAGTTCGAGCGCTTCGCCTATGTCCTTCACTTTCTCTATCGGCGTCGTCGGTCTCGCGTTCACTCCGCTCACCACGGCGACATATTCCTTCCCGGCGAAATTGACCGTAAACCTGTCTCCGACAGCCACGTTCTTGCTGGCTGCGGCATAGACCGGCTCCCACTCAAGTCTGAGCGGAACAATCACAGATATGAATCCCGTTTCAATCATCTTTCGCGGCAAAGGTACTCAATCGCTGTGAAAAACTGAAGCACAAGCTCGTTATGTTTCATCATAAAAAGAAAGAGAGTCACATTTCTGCAACTCTCCTTGAAGTGGTGCCACCGAGAATCGAACTAGGGACACAAGGATTTTCAGTCCTTTGCTCTACCAACTGAGCTATGGCACCATTTCTGTTTTGGGATTGCAAAGGTAGGAATAAAATTTTACTTTGCAAATTTTTGTTCGCATATTTCTTTCAAAAAGTGATACTGTCGCGTCCTGATAGGCTTTAGAAATGAAAGCGAAATCTGTCAATAATCTCTAAATCAGTAGCATGAATATGAATCCGGCAATCAGCGCGAAGGTCGCCTGCTTCTGGTAGCCGTGGGAGTGGGATTCTGGAATCATCTCGTCGCTGACGACATAAAGCATTGCGCCGCCGGAGAATGCAAGCATGAACGGAAGGAAATACACGGAGATGGAGCCGAGGAGGTAGCCGGTGAACACTCCGAGAACCTCCAGGGCACTGATTGCGAGGGCTATGACGAGCGTGCGTCTGCGGTTCACTCCAGCGAGGAGAAGAGGAGAGACTATGACCATGCCCTCTGGGATGTTCTGGATTGAAATTCCGATGGCGACACTGATTGCACTTCCGATGAGTTCCGGTGCGCCTCCACCTGCGAATCCAACTCCTGCCGACATCCCTTCTGGGAACTTGTGGATTGCGATGGCGAGCACGAACAGGAGTATCCGGTCTAGGTGCTTGTCTTCGGCGTGCTGTTCGTTGTCCAGTCCGGCGAGCTTGTGAAGATGCGGCGTGAAACGGTCGATGAATGTCAGAAAAAGCGCTCCGACAAACACTCCGGCTATTGGAATCAGTTTTCCGGGAAAACCCTCGTACGACCCGATTGCAGGCACGATCAGCCCCATTATGGCGGCTGCCATCATTATGCCGGCACAGAGCCCGAGTATCGTGTCGTTCACCTTGTGCGGGACATCCTTTATGAAATAACCGAGCAGATAGCCAAAGAGAGTCGAACCCCCGACACCTGCGGCTGTGATGAGGAGATAGTGTATTCCAGCGTCCATATATTGCTGATTTTGCGTGCAAAGATAGGCAATATATTTTGAGGATATGCAAAGCGTTTATATCTTCGCGGAGAAAATGGAGTACAATGACCCGATAATAACGTTGCGGACAGTGTTCGCAAGAAACTGTGAAGTCCGGAAAATCGACAGAAAGACTGCCGATTCATTCCTCGATGCTCATCATATATACGGAAGCGCATCATGTCGGGACTGTTACGGACTTTTTCGACGTCGTGCAACGGGCTCTGCCGAATTGCGCTCGCCGGCAGTCCGGAACTCCGTGGCATCTGAAGCAATGCCGGCGACTGAAAGCGGGCGTGGACTTGGGGATATTGTTGCGGAAAGCGGCGGCAGCCACAGAGATCTTCCGGGAGAACTTGTCGCCGTGGCGACATTCTCGAATGCACGTCGCTGGGAAAAGCAGGGGAGGGTTGTCAGCTCTTACGAGTGGGTGCGCTATGCCTCCCTCTCCGACACCCGTGTGATTGGCGGCATGGGCAAGCTGCTCAAGGCTTTCATCGCAGACCGCCATCCGGACGACATAATGACCTACGCCATTTCCACTGCAGTGGCAGGCCGCCCGCAGCGTGACGGAGTGGACTCTGATGGCAACGTATACCGCAAACTCGGTTTCGTCGAGGAATCACGCCGCACTTTTTCATCTCGCATCAAAGGAGAAGAAAACAATCTCTCCACCAGCATCAAATTCCGTCTCAAGCTCACAGGCTGGGAATAAAAAAGAGCCTGAAAGGATTTTTCCATTCAGGCTCCGAAATTACGATTGAATAGAGTCCTGTGACAGATGTTTAGGGGACGGGAGGGGTCAATTAGATGGTGAGGATTTGAAATTCACATGCAACGAAGCAGACCGCCTTTTAGGCGCCCCGTCAAAACAGATTCTTCAGCCGGTCAAAGAAGGACTTGTCATCTCGCGTCGGATTCGGCACTACATCGGCAGACCGTCCCAGCGCCTCGACAAGTTCCTTGCTCTCGCGGCTGAGCTTCTTCGGAATCCAGACTCCAATCTTGACGTAGAGGTTTCCGCAGCCGTAGCTGTTTACGGACGGAAGGCCCTTGCCGCGCATCGTGAGCACGGTGCCGGACTGTGTGCCCGGCTCAATCTTGAGCTTCTGTGACGTGCCGTTGAGACACGGAATGTCGACCTCGCATCCGAGCATCGCGTCTGTCACAGAAATCACCTTGGTGTAGAACAGATTGTTGTCCTTGCGCTCAAAGTCCCTGTGGGGGTCAATGTCGATGACGACGAGAAGGTCTCCATTGATTCCGTTGTTCCTGGCCGCATTGCCGGCTCCGGTCACCCGCAGCTGCATCCCGTCCTCGACTCCTGCCGGAATCTTCACGCGCACGGTCTCGCGCTTTCTGACAAGTCCGCTTCCGCCGCAGCTCGGGCAAGGATTCGTGACAATCTTGCCTGTGCCGCCGCACTGTGGACAAGGCGAGTAGCTCACCGTCTGTCCGAGGAACGACTGAACGACCTTCTTATATTGTCCGGTACCCTTGCAGGTCGGGCAGGTCTTGATGTCAGCAGCCGACTTTGCCCCCTTGCCTCCGCAGTCCAGGCAAGGCACGAACCTCTCGATTGTGATTTCCTTCTCGACGCCGCGAGCGACTTCCTCAAGGGTGAGACGGGCATGAACCCTGATGTCCTTGCCCTTTGCAACCCTCTCCTGCTGGCGCCCGCCACCGAATCCGCCGAATCCGCCGAATCCGCCGAATCCGCCTCCGTCGCCTCCGAAACTTCCGGAGAACCCGCCGAACGCGCCTCCGAACAGGTTGTTCAGAATGTCGTTGAGGTCTCCGAACCCTCCGCTGAAGTCAGGCCCCGGATTGTCCCCGACTCCGGCGTGACCGAACTGGTCATATTTCTTCCTCTTCTCCGGGTCACTGAGCACTGCGTATGCCTCCGCAGCCTCCTTGAATTTCTCCTCGGCTTCCTTGTTGCCTGGATTCTTGTCCGGATGATATTTTATTGCCAGCGTCCTGTACGCTTTCTTTATTTCATCGGCCGTAGCTGTCTTCGCGACGCCGAGCACTTCATAATAATCTCTCTTTGCTGCCATAATTCCGCTTCTCCTATCTGACTGACGTGATCCTTGATACTCTCCGGATTACTTCCCGCAAATGCGGGCAATCGTCCCTTCCCTGCATCAGATGCCCACGACTACCTTGGCGAATCTTATCACCTTGCCGTTGAGCTTATAGCCGGTCTGAACGACGTCGAAGACTTTCCCTTTCTTCGTCGGATCTTCAACCGGGAACTGAGCGACGGCCTCCTGCTCATCTGTGTCGAAGTCTGCACCCATCGCCTCAATAGGTGTGAGACCTTTGCTCTTGAGGTACGCCATGAGCTTGCTGTAAATCAACTCTGTGCCTTCCTTTGCCGCAGCCGCGTCGTCGGAATCGGCAAGAACTTTCATTGCCCTCTCGCAGTCGTCAAGCACCACGAGCAGTCCCTTGATGGTATCTTCTGACGCTGTGGCCACCATATCCAATTTCTCCTGCGCGGTACGACGCCTGAACGTGTCGAACTCTGCCATAAGCCTGACGTAGGCATCTTCTGTCTTGGCCAATTTGTCACCTGTTGCTGTCAGTTTTTTCTCCAGCTCAACCTTTGACTTCTTCATTTCCTCAAGTTCGCTGTTACCGTCGGATGCCTTTTCCTTGTCCTCGCAGCTCTCCTCCCCGGACTTTCCATCGGTTTCTTCCACGATTTTCTCATCGTTCGTAACTTTCTGCTCTTCAACTTTTTCCTCAACTCTCTCGTGATGTTTCTTGTTCTTGCTCATATCTTGTTTCTCCATTTTTATCAACTTATATCACACGATTCAACACGTCCCGAACTTCCGTCCGGACACATCGAACCCACCTCCTCTGACTCAAAGAGCAAGCCGCATCTGTTTTAATGACATTTTGTCAGATTTATTTGAAGAATCTATCGACCTCCCTCACAGCTTCCGGCAATGCGAACACCACGACTCTGTCATATTCTTGAATCTGAGTGTCGCCGACCGCGATGAACGAGTTGTTGCCGCGAATCACACCTCCGACAATCGCGTCCTTCGGGAAGTCGAGGTCCATCAGCCTGCCGGAGGTTATCTTCGCGTCCTTGACGACGATATATTCCAAAACCTCGGCATTTGTTCCGTTCATATATTTTATGAAACGTACCTTGTCGCTCAGCGTAAACTTGAAGATGCGTCCGGCCGTGATGAGTTTCTTGTTTATGACGGCGTCAACTCCCATGCCTTCGGCAAGGCGGATGTATTCGATGTTCTCAACCTCCGCGACGGTTCTCGGAATCCCGAGTTTCTTTGCTGCGACGCAGGCGAGAATATTCGACTCCGAGGAGCCTGTGAGCGCGACGAATGCGTCGAAATTGCGTATGTCCTCCTCAATCAGCACGTCCGAGTTGCGCCCATCGGCATTGATTACTGAAACCATATCTCCCAGTGTCTCGGAAAGTTCGAGGCAGCGGCTCTTGTTGTTGTCGATGATTTTTATGACATCGACCTTCCCGATAATCTGGCGCGCCACCATCTCCGCAGTGTGGCTGCCGCCGAGAATCATGACCTTGTCCACCTCAAGGTTCACCGTGCCTATCAGCTTCATCAGCATCTGTGTGCCTTCGCGCTTGGATATGATGTAGACGAGGTCATGGTACTTGAACTTTGTGTCGACCTTCGGGATTATTGTGGCGTTGTTCCGAGATATTGCGACGACGCGGAACTGGAGTTCGTCAGACGTTGCGTAGCGGCTCAGATCCAATACGTTCATGTCCAGGAGAGGGGAGTCGTCCTCCACCTTGAACACGGACATCTGCACCCTTCCCCTCGCGAAGTCCATCGAGTCTGTCGAGGCGTTGTGCTGCAGCAGGTCAACGATTTCGTTCGCGGCAATTTTTTCCGGGTAGAAGAGCAGGTCGATGCCCATTTCCGTGAATATGTTCTTGTTCTCGAACGACAGGTATTCCTCGGTGTTGACTCTGGCAGTGACCTTGCGGCTGCCGAGTTTCTTGGCGAGAATCGCGCTGACGATGTTCACATCC
This sequence comes from Bacteroidales bacterium UBA6360, assembly GCA_002440085.1. Lineage (GTDB taxonomy): Bacteria > Bacteroidota > Bacteroidia > Bacteroidales > UBA932 > Cryptobacteroides. Next base: position 23,212 of record DJRM01000112.1, on the reverse strand, counting down.
TGCGACTCTGACGGGTTCACGGCTATGAACAGATCCGCCTCCGGAACCCCGGCTTCGCGCAGCACTCCGATTTCGGACGACTTTCCGTTCACCGTGACGATGTCCGCGATTGCCGACAGGCTGTCCAGACGGCTCTGGTCGCTGTCAATGACCGTTATGTCATTGGATTCGTTGCTCAGCATCTTGGCCAGATGTGAGCCGACTTCTCCCGCTCCTGCAATAACTATCCGCATAATCTATTGTGTTTTATTCCTCTGTTCCCGGTACCGTATCCGCATTCCCAATAGTGCCCGTGGAATCATGCATCCGTCATAAAGCCCTGTCACTGAGTGCTTTTTGCGCCAGTGTGCCTCGTCTTCCATTGCCTCCGTAGTCTTCCTTTTCCCGGCGATGAGTTTTCCCGCGTCCCGATGCGCTCTCCAGACAGCCTTGAAAAAGTCAGTCTTCATCCCTATGAGATATACTGCCGCCGAGCATCCGTCAAGAATCTTTCTGCAGAAAATCCTCAGCGCCGCTCTCTGACATCCGATTGTCCGGGCGAGGTTGTTGTCGAGCAGGAGCAGGTTGTTGCGGTAGTTGAGGTAGAGCTTCTGCGGTGAGTTTTGCGGCAGCGTTCCTCCTCCGAGGTGGTACACGACAGATTCCGGCACCACCGTCACTCTCCATCCTTCAAGCTGCATCCTCCAGCACAGGTCTATTTCCTCCATGTGCGCGAAAAACCTGTCGTCCAAGCCTCCGAGCGCGTCCCAAACCTCGGTCCGGACTGCGAGGCATGCACCTGTAACCCACAGCACGTCGGCCGGAGTGTCGTACTGTCCGCTGTCTTTCTCAACCTTCCCGAGAACGCGCCCGCGGCAGAAAGGATAGCCGAAGCGGTCAATGTATCCGCCGGCCGCCCCGGCATATTCAAACTTGTCTCGTTCGTACCAACTGTGAAGCTTAGGCCCGCAGCCCCCGCATTCCGGATGTTCCTCCATCCATCTGACAAGCGGCCGCAGCCAGTCCCGCGTAACCTCAATGTCCGAGTTCAGAAGAATGAACAGGTCGTAGGGAATGCCGCGCGCGGCCACTCCGGATTCTGATCCACGCCCTTCCGAAGGACTGGCAGACAGTTCTTTCAGCGCCCTGTTGTAGCCTCCGGTGAACCCATAGTTCTTTTCGAGAGGAATTCTTCGCACTGACGGAAACTCCCTCGCCATCATTTCCATTGAACCGTCCGTCGATGCGCTGTCTGCAACCACGACTTCCGCCCAGTCGTGCGGCTCTCCGTCGTTCCTTCGAGAACCGCTTCCGTAGCCGTCCGTGTCCGAATTTGAGGCACCGCCGTTGAACATGGCCACGGAATCAAGCAGCGGAGGCAAAAATCTCCGCAGATAATCCTTTGTGTTCCAGTTCAATATGACGATGGCTGCTTTCATCCTGCAAAGATTTCTCGGCTCCGTTTCACTCTGCCCGAAATTGCAGAATTATTTGCCGCAGTCGCAGTCGTCGCCGCATCCGCAGCCCTTGTCGCTTCCGCAGCCTTCACAGCCGCCTTCTCCGCAGTTTCCGCCGCATCCAGAGCATCCTCCCGCGAGTTCGCCGTGGAGACCTTCCTTGATTTCCTTCTCGGTCGCCGGACGCACGCTCACAATCTCTCCCTTGAAATTAAGCGTCTTGCCGGCCATCGGGTGGTTCACGTCAACCTTGACGGTCTTTGCCTCAACCTTCAGAATCTTTGCCGGAACCGGCTGCCCGAACTGGTTCACGAGAGTGATGTTCGAACCTTCAACGAGCAGGTCGTGCCGAACCTTCCCTTCCGGATCGGAAAAAGCCTCCACAGGAAGATCGATAATCCTCTGAGGGTCAACGACTCCATAGCCCTCTTCCGGGCTGAGCGTAAACTCGAACTTGTCTCCGGCCTCAAGCCCCGCGACCTCCTCCTCAAATTTCGGCAGAAGGTATCCCATTCCGTGAATGAAGTCCAGAGGCCTCTCAACAGTGCATTTATCGACAATCTGTCCGTCAACTTCAAGCTCGTATGTGAGAGCCACCACTGTGTTCTTTTCTACTTTCATATCCTTTAATTTTAATGAATTCAAAATAATTCAGGCTTCGCCGAAATGAGTACGTCGCCTCCCATTGCAGCGGCGGCTTCGCCCTCTTCGCGCCTCAGTGTCCGTCGTCATGCCGAAAAGCTGACACCGTCAAATGCCGTCGTCGGAAGTCTCCATCGGCCGCACTCCCGTGCGTCGTCGCTCACGGCAAGCAGGCTGTTCCAGAGTTCAAGGATGTTGCCGGTAATCAGCATTTCCCTGAACGGCTTGCCGATTTTCCCCTCTCGGAACCTGAATCCTGACACCCCGAAGGAATAGTCCCCTGTCACGGGGTTGCAGTTGCCCCCGTTGAACTCCGTCACATAAATCCCGTCCCCGCATCCGCGCAAAATATCCTTCAAAGATAGAACTTTTTTCCCTGATTCCAAATCGGGAACGGCCGTATTGACTACTTCTGCAAACCCCTCAAGCAGGCTTTCGCTTGCCCAACTCATGAGCACAGGACGTGATATGTCCTCCACTGTCGGCTCCAGCCCGGTCTTGTTTGCCATGTAGGTGTTAACGAAATAGTTCTTCACGACACCGTTCTCAATCAGCGGCAGGTTTGTAGTTGCCACGCCCTCCGAGTCGAACAGACGTGCCCCGGCCTTGCCCCGCTCACGTGCCATGTCCGTCAGTGAGAGCCCTTCGGAGAACAACCTCTGCCCGCGACTTTCGCAGAGAAAGGACATTTTTTGCTGTATTCCTGAAGCGTTCAGCGCACTGATTATCGGGCTGAGCAGCCTGGATCCGACATTTCCGTCCACGACCATCCTGTAGCTGCCTCCCGGGATTTCCTTCGGACGCATGGCTGCCAGCGCTTTTTCAAGTGCGGTCTTTGCGCATGTCTCGGGATGGATGCCCTTGAGAAATGCGGAGGAATCCCACCAGTAGGAACTGAACCTTCGCCCCTCCGCATCCGTGACAGTCACCTCCGACGAACAGGAAAATCCCGTCTCGAAGTGCTGTCCTTCAAATCCTTGGGAATCAATTTGGTAGGTTTCATCAACATAATCCGTATACTCATTCTCTTCCGATGCGACGCTCCATCCTTTCCCTTGACGTTCACGCAGCGTCATCCTCCGTGCAAGCCCGATTCTTTCAGAGTCGGTCATTCCCATATATTTCTCGTCCCACAGCCCAGTTTCGAGCCCCGTCTTCGCATCCGTCGCGAGCCTTTCGGGGGAGGGGAGCGCTCGGCATGAGTCCGCTTCCAGAAGCAGCACAGTCTCGCAGGCCTTGCAGACGAAATCCCTGACGGCGTCTTCCGCAAGACGGTTTGTGGAGAATGTCCCGTAGCGTCCGTCCGCGAACAGACAGAACGTCAGCGACCTGTCCGCGCTGCGGCTGACCTTGTCGATTTCCCCGTCAAGCATAGTATATGTGTCGGATACGCTCTTGTTCAGCGTGACCCTCGCTCCGCTCATTCCGCATTGCATTGCCCTCTCCAGCCCGAATCGAGCCAATGAGCGTTCCTCGTCAGTAGTGATCATATTTATTGTAGAATCTTCTCCGCCTGAGAAAGGTAATGGATACCAGTTTCAGCGGGAACGTCATAACCCCGCAAATTTACGACAAAATATTTGTAAAAGAATAAAACACCCCGTATCTTTGTACACCTGTGCTGATTGACGGAAAAATGACACGGGGCTCTGAAAAAATCAATATTCGTCGAACGCCGGGACTCGGATACCGGTTGCTGCGGGCATACGCTGACCCTGCATTCCTCGCTTCATATTCAAGAATACAATATGTCGGACTCGAGAACATTCCCAAGAACTGCGCAGTCATCTTCGCTCCGAACCATACTAACGGGCTTATGGATCCGCTTGCCGCGATGAGCCTTGGAAAACCGCTCGCGCCGATGATTTTCGCCGCCCGTGCCGACATGTTTCGCATTCCTCTGCTGCGCTCGCTGCTGCTCTCTCTTTATGTGACCCCGGTGATGCGCATCCGTGACGGCTTCAGTCATCTTGAGGAAAATGCGGAAATCATGGACGCCGTGTCCGACAGGCTCTGCGACGGTATCCCATACTGCATCATGGCGGAGGGCACGCAGCGGGACAAGCACTCGCTGCTGCCTCTGCGCAAGGGTATTTTCAGGGTCGCGCTGATGACGGACGACAAGCTCTCGGGGCGCATGCCGGTGGTGATTGTGCCGGTCGGCATAGAATACGGAAGTTACTACCGTTACCGCACGTCTATGCTTGTGAACGTAGGCAAGCCGATGAATGTGAGCGAGTTTCGCAAGACTCACGAGGGACTGACGCAGCCTGAACTGATGAACGCCATGCGCTGTGAACTGACTTCTCGTATGAAGTCTCTCTATTTGAGCCTTGACGATGATGCCGACTATGAGGGCGTTTTAGAAGTCTGCCGCATCGTTTCGGAAAACAGTCTGCTGTCGGGGGAACGGCCGGCAGGGCTTCCAGGGAAGAGTGAAAGGCTGGCAAGGTTTCCGGGAAAGAGGGGAAGGAATGCAGTAGTTGGAGGGAAATTCAGCCTATATGACAGGATGCTGGAAGACCGTCTCGTCACCGGGACTTTGTATTCGCTCCGGGACAGCGGGAATGCGGCGGAACAGGCGGAGTATTCTGAACTAGTGCGTCTCGGAAAGGAGGCTTTGGACAGACGCACGAGAATGCACATAAGTGCCGGGTCATACGCCGGCGGATGGGATTTGCAGCTTGCCTTCATGAACTGCGGAGTCCTGTCCGGGACTTTCCGTGCGGTGATTTTGGTCTTGACTTTTCCATATTGGCTGTTCTCTGTTGCAGTTACCTCTCCGGTTCTTCTTCTTACTGAGCTGCTTTGCCGCATCCAGGAGGATCGCGCGTTCCTGATCTCACTCCGTTATGCGGTCGCTGCATTCACTCTGCCGTTGCTCTGGTGCATCTTTGCTGCGGTTCTCTTCACGCACCTCTCGGGGCATCTGTGGTGGCTGTCCCCGCTTCTGCTCCTGCTGTTCTGCCCTGCCTACACATTTGCGCATGACTGGTTCAAGGCTGCGCGCCTTGCCGTTTCTGACATTCGTTTCGGGCACGACAGACGGCTTCGCGACATTGCCGGGGAAGTCCGCAGGCGTTGGCGGAGACTGGATGCGGATGCTGTGGAATAATGAAATAAATAAATTATAATCAATATGTTACAGGATAAACTCAATTTTTACAAGGATTTTCCGAAGGAAGGCATCAATTTCATCGACATCATGCCGTTCCTTTATTCGAAGGACGTTTTCCGTGAGGTGGTTTCAGAAATTGATGCCCTTGTGGATACGCCTAATCTTGCAGTTCCGGAAGCCCGGGGATTCCTTTTCGGAACTCCTCTTCTCATGACTGACGGCGCGGTGAGCAACGTCATACCGGTCCGCAAGTCCGGCAAGCTGCCTTTTTCAGAAGGCGATCTTGTAGGAGTCGAGATCATGAAGGAATATGGCGCAGACAAGCTTTTCTACCGAAAGAGCGACGTCGCGGCCGGCCCGCTGACCGATAATGTCCTTGAGGTGACTATTCTTGATGATATACTTGCGACCGGAGGAACTGCCGAGGCACTCGCGCAGTCGCTCGTCAGCACTCCTATTGTGAAGGACGGGGTTACATTCCGTGTCGTGGTGAAGAAGTTTGTCTTTCTTGTGGAGATTGACGATCTGCACGGAGCCGACCGTCTTTCGAAGATTGCTCCGGTCTCTTCGCTCATACATCTCAATGACTGACGGGTGTATGAATAGGAAAGCGATTGTAATAGGCGGAACTTCCGGAATCGGAAAGGAAGTCGTGCACATACTCGTGCGTGAAGGCTGGACTGTAGGTGTCGCCGGACGTCGTGAGGGACTGCTTCGTGAATTGGAAGAGGCTCATCCGGGTCGTGTCGTCGCTGAGGTCATCGACGTGACTGAAGACGATGCGGAGAACTGTCTCTCCCTTCTGATAGATAAACTTGGAGGCATGGATCTGTTTCTCTTGAGCTCCGGCTATGGCAATCAGAACCGCAGTCTTGACCGCGAAATCGAGGAACGTACGGTGCAGACTAATGTCATGGGCTTCACGGTTATGGTTGACGCCGCTTTCCGCTGGTTCCGCGAACATGGCTGCAAGGGGCACATAGCTGCCATCACCAGTGTCGCCGGCTGCAAGGGCCTCGCCCCCTCTGCCTCATATTCCGCCACCAAGCGCTTCCAGTGGACCTATCTTCAGGCTCTCTCCCAGCTCGCCCGCAGCGAACGCCTGGCCATCTCCTTTTCCGACATTCGCCCCGGTTTCGTCTCGACCGACTTCATCCACCATGACTACCCGATGCAGATGCGTCCCGACTATGTCGCCGAGCACATAGTCCGCGGCCTCTCCCGTCGCCGTCGCGTCATAGTGGTCGACTGGCGCTACAGCATTCTCTGCCTAATCTGGCGCCTGATTCCCGACTGCCTCTGGGAACGTATCAAGGTGTAACGAAAAGACCGCTGTTCAAGACTTTGCAGGTCCCGAACGGCGGCTTTTGTTTGGCGGAGAGGAGGGGATTCGAACCCCTGATACCCTTTGGGAGTATACAAGCTTTCCAGGCGTGCCTCTTAAACCACTCGAGCACCTCTCCGTAATTGCCCTTTAAAAAGACGAACAAACCTACTTTTAAGTCGTAAATTTGTTCGCATCAGAATGACCGGCAGAAAACCGGCGTTATTGGTGGAGATAGACGGATTCGAACCGACGACCCTCTGCTTGCAAAGCAGATGCTCTAGCCAACTGAGCTATACCCCCGTTTTTTTATTCTTAAAGAACTTGTGGGAGCAGAGGGAGTCGAACCCCCGACCCTCTGCTTGTAAGGCAGACGCTCTGAACCAACTGAGCTATGCTCCCGAAAGGGATTACAAAGGTAGACAAAAATTTTTTACCTGCAAACTTTTTTGATGCAAAAACTTGTAAAATTTTATGACAGCTGGAATTTTCGTGATGAACGTACCATCTGTTTCAGGACTATCGACATCTGCTCCGACTCCTGCAGGACATTGAGATAGAGATAGCCCGTGTTCATATTCACGTTATTTGCCTGTATATCATCCATCAGCGACTTCCGCATGTTAGAGAAGTCTTTCTGTACCGTCTTCAGCTTTTCCTCAACCCCTTTCAGTGCTGCATATTCCCCGTCTTCACAATGCATCATGATTTCGTCCATGTAGCCGATCAGGCGGTCTCTTTCCGGTACAAATTCGGCGACGTATCGCTCCGGAATCGGGGAGAAGTGGTTGTCAATGTGTTCGTAGGCCGGCTCACAGATGCGGCGGATTGCATAATAGAGCTGCTCCAGGTCGTTGAAGGAGGAGAAAAACCATGCACTCTTGCGCATTGCCGTCTCCTGGTCGAGATGACGGATGCAGATAGTCTCCTTGCGGCGCATGTTCTTGAGCTTGCCCTTCCTGTCCATGAGCTCGTTGCCGGATTTTCTCAGCAGTCTGACGTTCTCTGTTATAAGTCCGTCAGTGACACTGCGGTAACTGCGGATAATGTCGCTTAGAATCTGACTCTCATTTGCCGCGACATACTGGCATACAAGCTTGTCTGTCTCTTCCTGGTTTGCAGAACGGATAATGCTTCGGAACATCTTGTCACCGTTCTCCTCATCGCTTTTGCTCTTGTAGCGAATGTTGCTGTGAATCATGACGAGCAGACCTGCGACAACAATTATCACCATGGCAATTAAACCTCCCCAGTGCATTATCAGAGCAATCAGAAATGCTGCGGCAAAGGCTATGGCTGCCGTAAGAAACCAGCCTCCGATCACGGAAAGCACGCCCGTGATGCGGTAGACGGCACTTTCTCGTCCCCATGCCCTGTCGGCGAGTGATGTTGCCATTGCAACCATGAATGTGACATACGTGGTGGAGAGCGGAAGCTTCAGCGACGTTCCGAGTGCGATCAGAAGCGACGCCGTCACGAGATTCACCGATGCTCTCACCAGGTCATATTGCGCCCCGTCCTCGATTTCTATGCTGCTGCGGTCGAAGCGTCTGTTGACCCACAGGCGAAAACGCTCAGGCGTTATTGCGATGGCTGCGTGAGCCACGGAATTTCCGAAACGCACGAGACTGCGTGCTACCCTTGATGTTCCGAACATTTCCTCGCCTTCCTCCTGCTTGGCGAGGTTAAGCTCCGTCTTTGTCACATTGTGCGCCTTCTTTGAAGTTGCAAGCGCAAGCACCATTATGACTCCGGCCGCAATCAGAAATGCCACCGGGGTCCTTGCCGGCCCGTTCAGCACATCCATCATGTGCGATGAGGGATCAACGGCACCTGACGCGACCCAGTCTTGGTATGACGCATAGCCCGTGAGCGGTACGCCTATGAAGTTCACGAGGTCATTACCTGCAAAGGCCGTCGCGAGAGCAAATGTGCCGACAAGAACTACCACCTTAAACACGTTGACCTTCAATGCGTGCAGTCCCTGCATCAGCAGCGTGAAGAAGACCAGGCAGCATCCGAGCAACAGCAGGGTGTGCGTCGATATCCACTCCTTCACGCCTCCGGTCATGAATGACATTGACGACAATCCCTTGAACAGCATGAAATAGACTATTGCCGTAACGGATATGCCTCCGAACAGCCCGATTTTCCACTTCAGCGAGCGGTTCCGGTAGTTGAACGTAAACAGAAGACGCACAATCCATTGCACGAACACTCCGACAACGAATGCGATAGCTACGGAGATGAATATCGCGAGAATCACCTGAAGTGCTTTCGACGTGTTCATATAATCCGAAAATCCCAAGGCGTCGTCTCCTGCCGCATTCATCTTTATCATCGTAAGGGCGCACGTTGCCCCAAGCAGTTCAAACACAAGCGAAACCGTTGTGGACGTCGGCATTCCAAGCGAATTGAATGCGTCGAGAAGCATGATGTCCGTGACCATCACCGCGAGGCATATCAGCATGATTTCACTGAACGCGAACTGTTCCGGGCGGAAAATCCCGTGCCTCGCGACATCCATCATTCCGTTGCTCATCACCGCGCCGCAGAATACGCCAACAGCCGCTATCATGATGATTGTCCGGAACTTGGCAGCCTTTGAACCTACTGCCGAATTGAGAAAATTGACCGCGTCGTTGCTGACCCCAACCCACAGGTCCGAAATTGCCAGCAGAAAAAGAAAGATGACGAAGCCCAGATATACCAAATCCATACGTTATATATTTTTCGGTTGCAAAAGTATTTCGAATATGTTGGGCGTATATTACGAATTTGTTAAAAATATGTTACGTCGTCGAAAAATCCGCCGTCCTGACACGTGAAGAAAGTAAAACTGCGTATATTTGCACCTCGTAATATTCGGAATATGACAGACGCTGCAAATTCAACGGAAGCACGGATTCTTGTCGTCGACGACGAGAAAGATATATGCGAAATTCTGGAATTCAACCTCGAAAATGCCGGGTATGCCGTCGATACGGCATCGTCGGCCGAGGAAGCCTTGGCGAAACTGACGCCGGAACACAGGCTGATTCTGCTTGATGTGATGATGGCCGGAATGTCCGGATTCAGAATGGCGGAAGTTGTCAGGAAGGAAAGGCATCTTGAGATTCCGATCATATTCCTTACTGCCCGCAGCACGGAGAATGACATGCTCACCGGATTCTCGGCGGGCGGTGACGACTACATCAGTAAGCCATTCTCCATTCAGGAAGTGCTGGCCCGGGTGAAGGCTGTGCTCAGACGAAGTTCCCGTCTTTCCGGAGAACAGACCGCGGACATCCTTGAGTCGGGGAGTCTCAGGATTGACATGAAGTCCAAGATGGTCTATGTGTCCGACACGCCGGTGACGCTTTCAAAAAAGGAATTTGAACTCATCTCTCTGCTTGCCGCCCATCCGGGAAAGATTTTTTCACGTGAAGAAATCATAGACAGGCTATGGAAGGACGCGCCTTATGTGCTTGACAGGACAATTGATGTGCACATTGCGAGGATACGCGCCAAGCTCGGCCCGATGAAATCCTGCATCACCAACCGTTCCGGATTCGGATATAGCTTTCAGCCCAGACCATGACGGAAGACAGAACTTCAGGCTCCATCAGGAGAACTTACAGCCGCCAGCTGATTGTCAGCTTTGCGGCGGCGTTTGCCGTGTTCGCTTTCATGCTGGTCGTGTTTCAGGTTCGTCTTGACACCCAGACCAAGGCGCAGTATGTTGAGAACGATCTTGCGTCGTATGCCGGAATACTCTCAAAAACAGACGATTACGCCTATGTGACAGCTTTGTTCCCCGGAGACCTGCGGGCAACCGTGCTGGATACGGCCGGCAATGTCCTTTTCGACAGCATTGAGAGACTGCAACTTGAAAACCACTCCGATCGTCCGGAAGTCACCGGGTCGCTGCGGGATTCCGTTGCCACGTCAGTGCGTGTGTCGTTGACGACAGGAACGAAATACCTCTATTATTCCAGAATTTACGGCGACCGGATTATCCGGGTTGCGCTTCCGTACGATGCGGACGTGAAGCCGCGCATCCGGCCTAACAACATATTCCTTCTTGCATCTGCGCTGCTTTTTGCCATAGCTCTGCTTGCGATCGTCCTCCTCTCTTCCCAATTCGGTTCCAATGTACAGAGGCTTCAGACTCAATATGCTCAAGACAGCGACAAGGCTGTTGCGGCTCTTAAACAGCAGCTTACGGGAAACATCTCACACGAACTCCGGACTCCGGTGACAGGCATAATGGGCTACCTTGAGACCTTGGAATCCTGTCCGGACATGGATGAGACACGCCGGCGGAATTTCATACACAGGGCTTATGTTCAGTCCGTGCGCCTGTCGGATCTCATCCGTGACGTTTCGCTCATCAGCAAGATTGAGGAATCTCCGGAAAAGCTTGTGCGTCAGCGCGTGAACCTGAAGGAAATAGTAGATGAAGTAAGTTCCGAATTCTCGGATCGCCTGTCGGAGCGTAGCGATGTGATGGAGAATGCCTTGCCTTCGGATCTTGAAATATACGGCAACAAGACACTGCTCCATGCGGTGTTCCGCAATCTTGTCGAGAACAGCCTGAAATATGCCGGAGATGGCGTGTCGATCCATGTCGAATGTCGCGATGAACTGTCTGGAGACAGACGGCAGGATGGTAAGTTCCTCCACCTGAGCTACTATGACACTGGCTGCGGAGTCCCGCCTCAGCATCTTTCCCGTCTGTTCGAGCGTTTCTACCGCATTTCTGAAGGCCGTACCCGTGACGACGGAGGTTCAGGCCTCGGGCTTTCCATTGTTCGCAATGCCATCGCGTTCCATGGGGGAGAAATCCGAGTTTTCAACCGCGAACCTCATGGCCTTCAGTTCTTTTTTACGTTGCGGAAACTGGAACCGATGCAATAGACAGAAAAAGCGGAAAATCTCCCGGCATCTGCCCAAAAGATTTTCCGCTTCATTCCGAACAGGAGTTTGTCTACCTATTTGCGAGCTCGGCGTCAACGAATGCAAGTCCTGCCTCTCCAGCGTGCTTTACCTTTGCGACAAGAGCATCTGCAGTAGCCTCTTCCTCGACCTGCTCACGGACAAATCCCCAGAGGAAATCCTGCGCCGCATTGTCCTTCTCGTCATGAGCGACAGCAACAAGGTCATCAATAAGCTTTGACACGTGACGCTCGTGTTCTGCAACGTGCTCAACCACCTCAAGAACGCTGCCCCAGCCGCAAGGGACAACATCGATCATCTGAAGCTTGACCTCACCGCCTCTCTTCGTCACGAAATCGGCCATAGCGCAGGCATGTGACCTCTCTTCTTCTGACTGCTTTTCCATCCAGTGTGCAAAGCCGTCCCACCCCTCTTTCTTGAGGAAGTATGCCATCTGGAGATATAACTGTGAAGACCACAATTCAGCAGTAATCTGCTCGTTGAATTCTTTCTGAAGTTTTTCTGTAATCATAATCTTATAGTTTTAAAAGTTTAACATCAAAACCAAGAGAGATTCGTTACAAATCAAGTGCCATCCGCTTCTGAAGTGAAAGCCATGTGTCGCTGAACAGCTGTAGCGACATTTCGTCTTGTTTCTCTGCAATATTGTCGCGAAACAATGACAGACTGTCAAAATACCGACATCTCGGTATTGCCGGGCTTCCTCGCGACCACTACCTTTGCAGCATCAATAATCGTTTAGCCATTTTTATGAGATTTGCCGAAAGGCAAGAAGAAAACCGCTTGTGAAGGCGGTTTTCTTCTTTATTCCCATTCGATGGTTGCAGGCGGTTTCGATGAAATGTCATACACCACTCGGTTGACCCCCTTGACCTTGTTTATTATCTCGTTGGAGAGCCGTGCCAGAACCTCGTATGGGATATGTGCCCAGTCGGCGGTCATCCCGTCGACCGAGGTCACGGCACGGAGCGCCACGCAGCTCTCGTAGGTTCTTTCGTCGCCCATGACTCCCACGCTCTGAACCGGGAGCAGGATGGCTCCGGCCTGCCAGATTTTGTCGTAGAGACCTGTCTCCCTGAGGATGCCGACATAGATGCTGTCAACTTCCTGAAGAATATGGACTTTCTCCGGGGTTACCTCGCCTATGATGCGGATGCCGAGCCCCGGGCCGGGGAACGGGTGGCGTCCAATCAGTTTGTCGCTGATGCCCAGCTGACGGCCGACCCGGCGCACCTCGTCCTTGAACAGGAGGCGCAGCGGCTCCACAATCTTGAGGTTCATCTTTTCCGGAAGACCTCCGACGTTGTGGTGGGACTTGATTACGACAGCGGTGCCGTTCACTTGTGCTGATTCTACCACATCCGGGTAAATCGTGCCCTGTCCGAGCCATTTCACATCCTTGATTTCGCCGGCGGCCGCGTTGAAGACCTCGATGAAGTCCTTGCCTATAATCTTTCTCTTTGTTTCGGGGTCGGTCACTCCGCGAAGGTCGCCGAGGAACCTTTCCGCGGCGTCAATCCCCCTGACATTCAGGCCCATGCCCTTGTAGGACTCAAGGACTTCGGTGGCCTCGTTCTTTCTCATCAGACCGGAATCCACGAAGATGCAGTGGAGATTGTCGCCTATGGCGCGGTGCAGGAGCATTGCCGCTACGGAAGAATCCACACCGCCGGAAAGTCCGAGCACGACCTTGTCGTCTCCGAGCTTTTCCTTGAGCTCACGGACTGTCTGCTCGATGAAACCTTCGCTGGTCCAGTTGCCTGAGCAGCCGCAGATTCCGAGCACGAAATTGCGCAGAAGCTGTGTGCCTTCGGTGCTGTGGTAGACCTCCGGGTGGAACTGGAGCCCCCAGGTCTGCTCACCTGTGATGCGGAAGGCCGCGATGTCCACGTCCTCGGTTGAGGCGATGATATGATAGGTCGGCGGTATTGAAGTTATCGTGTCGCCGTGGGACATCCAGACCTGCGAACTTGCGCTGAGTCCTGCCATAAGCGGATCGGAGGCATCGCGCACATTCATCATTGCGCGGCCATATTCACGGGTAGGGGATTTCTCCACGCTGCCGCCGAAGAACTGCGCGAGGTACTGGGCTCCGTAGCAGACTCCGAGCAGGGGAAGCACTCCCATTATGCCGTCGAGGTTCACAGTCGGCGCGTTTTCCTGTCTCACGGAGCATGGGCTGCCGCTGAGGACTACGCCTTTGACCTCTGGGCCGAAAGGGGAGTGTCCCCCAGATGGTGTCCCGCGATGTCCGGATGCATCATCTGCCGTGTCATCCTGCCTGAACTTATTATACGGAATAATTTCACAATAAACCTGCATCTCTCGGATTCTGCGAGCAATTAACTGCGTATATTGTGATCCGAAATCAACTATTATTATCTTTTCTGTCATATATTTTTTGTGTCTATACCCATTTTCTCATCGTTCATGTACGCCCGGTACACACCCTCTTCGAAAATATACTCAAAAATCTGAGCCAGAGTCTGTCAGACTTAGATTAGAGGCTGGTATTCCGTTATTTATGATAATTGGGGGTGTTGCCGGTGATGGTGATGTCGTGAGGGTGATTTTCTACTAGACCATTTGCCGTGATGCGGACAAAGCGTGCGGAGTGCAGAGCATCGATGTTGGCCGCACCGCAGTAGCCCATGCCGGAACGGATGCCGCCCACGAGCTGATAGATGATGTCCCCGACGCTGCCCTTGTATGGGACGCGGGCGACGACACCCTCCGGCACAAGTTTCTTCGTGCTGTCCTCGCCGTCCTGGAAATAGCGGTCGCGTGAGCCAGCCTTCATCGCATCGACAGAGCCCATACCCCTGTAGGACTTGAACTTGCATCCGTCCTCCTCAAATATTTCTCCCGGAGCCTCGTCGGTGCCGGCGAACATAGAGCCTATCATCACGCAGTCGCCTCCCGCAGCAAGAGCCTTTACGATGTCTCCTGAGTAGCGCAGCCCTCCGTCTGCAATCACCGGCACTCCGGAGCCTTCCGCCGCCTTTGCCACGTCGTATATCGCTGAAATCTGTGGCACTCCCACTCCGGCTATGATTCTCGTCGTGCAGATGGAGCCGGGGCCGATGCCGACCTTGAGCGAGTCGGCGCCGGCCTCAATCAGACGCACGGCGGCCTCGGCCGTGGCGATGTTTCCGACGACCGTGTCAAGCTCCGGATAGACTGCCTTGATTTTTCTCAGGGCCTCCACGACTCCGTGTGAGTCTCCGTGCGCAGAGTCAAGCACAATCGCATCTACCCCGGCTTCAACGAGTGCCGTCACCCTGTCGAGCACGTCAGCCGTGATTCCGACTCCGGCGGCTACCCTGAGCCTCCCTTCCGCGTCGAGGCACGGAATCTTGTCGCCCTCTGCGGGATATTCCTTCACCTCACGAATCTGCCGTGCCTGAGCCTCAATGCTCATATTCTTGTGTATCACGCTGATACCTCCCTTTCTCGCGAGCATTATTGCCATCGCCTTCTCGGAGACGGTGTCCATCGCCGCCGAGACGATAGGGATGTTGAGGCTGATGTTCCGTGTGAAACGGGCTTTTGTGCTGACCTCCCGGGGCAGAACCTCGGAGTAGGCGGGCACGAGCAGGACGTCATCAAAAGTGAGCGCCGTCGAGTTGATTCTTTCTTCCGCAAATGACATAAGATGTTGTTTTAAAAGTTGTTGTTATCGATTACTGTCTAATTTTTTTTCTTTGCTGTCCGCAATGTAAAAAAAACAGAGGACCGCGCACCAGCGCAGCCCTCCGCCGTTTTATTTTAGTATATTTCCCTGCTTCTTGTTTTTGAAGTGGTCGTTATACATCTTGATACCGAAGATAATCGCGCTCAGCACCGCCGTGATTCCGTTGGCCGAGGCAATCTGCCAGCTGCCGAGCAGTACTCCGTAGACGCAGAAAAGTACCGAGCCGATGCCGAGCAGCAGGAATGTCCCGAGCGCGATGTCGTCCGTCTTTCGCGTGCGTATCGTGTGAATCGTCTGCGGCAGGTAGCCCAGCAGCAGGGTGAGTGTGGCTAGCGAGCCGATTATTTCCGTTAAAGAAGTATGTGTCATAATGCTTTAATTAAATTTATAATATAGTGTCGCAGGAATATAACAGGATTCCTGTAATCAGTGGTTTCTGAAAATCTTCCGTTTCCTTTCATTCCCCTCGCTCCGTGAGATTCTGTCCTCCGGAATCAGCATTCTGATTGGCTTGACATTACGGAAAAAGCGTCCGGCAATGACCCTGACGACGGTGTAGCACGGGATGGCAACAAGCATTCCAAACACGCCTCCGAGCGTCGCGGCCATGAGCAGCACGATGAAAATCTCAAGCGGACTGGCCATGATGCTGTTCGAGTAGATGACCGGCTGGTAGATGAAATTGTCGACGAGCTGCGTGCAGCACATTATAACGATCAGAATCAGCGCAAATGCCCAGAATGGCACGTCCAGTCCAACCATTCCGGTTCCGCAGTACTTGAGTATCAGTCCCATGATTGTTCCGAGGCAGGTCCCGATGAGCGGGCCGACGTATGGAATCACGTTCAGCAGGCCTGCGAGAAATGCGATCCCGAGTGCCGACCCCCACGGCAACCTTGCGATGAGGGCGAGTCCTAGGAAGTCGAGCAGAGCGACTCCAGCCATTTCGATGAGAATCCCCACGAAATAGCGGCTGAGCAGATATTCCACGTCTCCGATCGACTCCTTGACGCTGCCCTCAATCTTGTCGGGCACCATTGACGAGATGATTTTCGTGAAGAGGCTCTCGTCGCGGATGAAAAAGAATGCGATGAAAATCACCGAGAACAATCCTATGCCGAAATTTGCGAGGAACGATGCCACGGAACCGATTATGCTTGAGAATATCGAGATGTCAAACGCCTTCTGAAGTTCGTGGAGGACGACAATCTCTATCCGGAAGTCTCTCCCGAGGGAAGGGAATGTGTCTACCATCCAGTTGTTCAGATCCCTGAGCGGACCGGCTATGCCCTGAATGTTGCCGCTGTAAGCCGATGACACCTCGTTCACGACATTTGTCAGAAGCGGTGTCACGCCCAGAATCACCGAGAGAAAAACGACAAGGAGGATGATAATTGTCAGCATGGCTGATACCCATCCCGGCATCTGCTTTCCCTTCACCCGTATTTTCCCGAGCGCTTTCATTATCGGGCGCGCCACGAGCGACATCACTCCGGCAAGCAGAAGGTAGACCAGCACGCTGCTGAAATACCAGCACACGCCGCCTGCGAGTACGATTCCGAGCGCGCTGAGGATGTAACGGGCAAGTTTCTCCCGGTACTCCGTCGATGGTATCATATCTTTCAGATCCTTGTCTGCCATGTCTGTTGCCTGTTGCGCGCACGCTCACTTCTCCGACAAAACGGGGAATCGCGGCACTGATTTATAATATGTTAAGCGACTGCTCCTTAATCTTTTCCAGCTCGTCCTTCATCTTCACGACATACTTCTGCATCTCGTGGTTGTTGGACTTGGAGCCTGTCGTGTTGATTTCGCGTCCCATCTCCTGTGCGATGAACCCGAGCTTGCGTCCCGGATACGGTTCATTCTCAAGTGTTTCGAGATAATAGGCGCAATGCTGGCGGAGCCTTACCCTCTCCTCATTGATGTCGAGTTTTTCGATGTAGTAAATCATTTCCTGTTCGAGTCTCGTCTTGTCAACCTCAAGCTTGAGTTCGTCGAATCGCGTCAAAATTTTTTCTCTGATCTGTGCAATCCTCTCCTGCTCGAACTTCTCGATTTCGTGCGAGCATGCAAGTATGTTCTCCACCTTTGCCGTGACGTCCTTTTTGAGCGCCTCGCCTTCACGCAGCCTGAATTCCTTCAGAGTTTCAACCGCGGACTTTATAGTCCCGAAAACGGCCTCCCAGTTTTCGTCGTTCACGATTTCCTGCTTTTTTGTCTGCCCCACAACGTCCGGCATCCTAAGCAGTGACGGCACGGCTGCATCGAAAAGTTCGAGTTCCCCGTCGTCAATCCGGCTCCGAATATCCTTGAGCCTAGAAAAATAACCGAGCAGAGCCGCTTCGTTGATTTCCCTTGACGCATCGCTGTCATTCTGCTCGAAGTTCATGAAAAAGTCAATTGAACCTCTCTGAAGTTCCTTTGCAAGATATTGTCTTACAGATATTTCCTTGTTACGTGGCAGCAACTGCGACTTAATGCCTATGTCCGCAGTCTTTCCGTTGACAGCACGTATCTCCACTGTAATTTTTCCATTTTCCAAAACAAGCTCCGCCTTACCGTAGCCCGTCATTGACTGAACCGACGCCATATATCTACAATTTCAGAATTTCATACTTTTGGCCGGGGGTATATTACCATAGATTGATAAATGCCCCGAAATCGACGCAAAAATACTAAAAATCCATTATATTTGTACGATATTGTCAAATATATGGACTCGTCTTCATTGGGCGAAACATCGTAAGAACTTTGGAAATATAAAATTTGAAATAAATGGAAGAGACTATCAAGACAGCGGAAGCGACGGAGCCAAGGCCTCTGAACTTCCTTGAGGAAATCATCGAGGCGGATCTCGCTTCCGGCAAGTATGACAAAATCATCACGCGTTTTCCTCCAGAGCCGAACGGCTACCTGCACATAGGGCACGCGAAGAGCATCTGCACCAACTTCGGGCTCGCACAGAAATACGGTGGAAGGACAAATCTCCGTTTCGATGACACCAACCCTGTGAAGGAAGACACGGAATATGTCGACTCAATTAAGGAGGACATCAAATGGCTTGGTTTTCAGTGGGCTGAGGAAAGATATGCTTCCGACTATTTCGACCAGCTTTACGAATGGGCGGAAGAGCTTATAAAGAAAGGGCTTGCGTATGTCGATGACCAGTCTCAGGAGGAAATCCGCATCGGGCGCGGAACGGTGAATGAACCTGGAAAGAACAGCCCGTACAGGGACCGCAGCGTCGAGGAGAACCTCCGCCTGTTCAGGGAAATGAAGGCCGGGAAATATGCCGATGGAGAGAAAGTGCTCAGGGCGAAGATTGACATGGCAAGCAAGAACATGATGTTCCGTGACCCTATCATGTACCGAATCGTGCATGCGCATCATCATCGTACCGGCGACAAGTGGTGCATCTATCCGATGTATGACTACACCCACGGTCAGTGCGACTCCATCGAGCACATCACCCATTCCATCTGCACCCTCGAGTTCGATGTCCACCGCCCGCTCTACGACTGGTTCATCCAGCAGCTCGGCATCTTCCCTTCTCACCAGTATGAGTTCGCGCGTCTCAACCTTACCTACACCGTGATGAGCAAGCGCAAGCTCCTCGAACTTGTCCGCAACAACTTCGTCAGCGGATGGGACGACCCTCGGATGCCGACAATCTGCGGAATCCGCCGCCGCGGCTACACTCCGGAGTCAATCAAGATGTTCGTCGACAAGGTGGGGCTCGCCAAGAGGGAGCAGCTGATTGACCTTCAGCTGATGGAATGGTGCGTGCGTCAGGATCTTAACGAGAGGTCCAACCGTTATATGGTGGTTCAGGATCCCGTGAAGCTCACGATTACAAACTGGGAGCCGGGCAAGGTCGAGTGGTTCGACGCTCCGCTCAATCCTGCGGCTCCGGAAGGCCCGTCAAGGAAGGTTCCGTTCACCGGCGAGCTTCTTATCGAGAGGGCGGACTTCATGGAGGACGCTCCGAAGAAATATTTCCGCCTCAAGCCTGACGGTGAGGTTCGTCTGAAATATACCTATATAATAAAGTGCAACGAGGTCGTCAAGGATGCCGAGGGCAATGTTGTCGAGCTCAAGTGCACCTACGACCCTTCGACCCGGCCCGGCTCCGGCGAGTGGCGTTCCGTCAAGGGCACGATTCACTGGGTGAGCGCCTCCCACGCTAAGGAGGTGGAGCTCCGTCTCTACGACAAGCTCTTCACCGAGCCGGAGATGGGCTCGATTCCGGAGGGAAAGGACTACAAGGAGTATCTCAATCCGGATTCTCTCAAGGTGACTTCGGGCTTTGCCGAGCCTGCGCTTCTTGAGGACAAGTCCGGGCTGGCAGTTCAGTTCGAGCGTGTGGGCTATTTCTTCAAGGACCCGGACAGCACTCCGGAGCACTTTGTGTATAATAAAACCACTGCATTGAAAGACTCATTTAAATTCTGACCCCTTTCCTTCAGTTGTTTATTTGGTCATTTTTAGGATATTGAAATGGGCTTTGATTGGAAAAAAATAGGTCGTGGTGGCGAGCGGAGACTCACGATGAAGGGGAAATTCATCCTTGGGATGAGTTCCATCGCCGCCATCCTCATGCTCTCCAGCATCATATCGGTGGCGGAGTACAGGAGGATGAGCAACTATGTCTCAGACCTCATCGCTTCCAATATCAACAGCCTCAATGTATCGCAGCGGCTCGCGACCATCACGGACAGCTATAACCTCAAGATTCTGGCGCTCATCGGCGACGAGAGCTCCAACATCCTGCCGGAGTTCGACCGTGAACTGTTCCTGAGCCACTGTGACAGCCTCAAACAGTCGCTGACCTCTCGCCGGGCGCTTCCGCTTGCGGATTCCGTGGCATACGCCTATTCGGCCTATATGCTCACCTCGCTTGAACTCCAGAATGTCATATCCTCGGACTTCATAGACTCTCGTGAATGGTATTTCGAGAGGCTCCAGCCGCGCTTCAACCGTCTGCATTCTGACCTTGAGGCGCTCAACGCCGCGATTTACGACGACCTTGAGGCCAATTCGGAGACATTTCAGGAGAGTTTTTACCGGAGCATCGTGCCGGGGGTGGTCTCTGTCGCGGCCGGACTTCTGCTTGTAGTGCTTCTGCTGTTCTTCTTCCTGTCCTATTTCGTGGATCCGATACGGCGCATGAACGCAGGTATGACGCTATATCGTACTTCCGGTAAGCGATACACCTACGGCTTCGACGGGGATGACGAGCTCTCGGCGCTCAACGTCTCCCTTTCAGAGGTTACGGAGGAGAACGCCGACCTCAAGAGGCGTATGAAACTTCTACGCACAAAAATAGAGCAGATGAAACAGAGCCGACCGGAAGAGGAAGGCAGCCCGGATTTCTGAAAGTGAATGGAATTTGGGATTTATTTTTGAGGACAGATTTATTTTGAACATCAAAGTCATATCGGTGAATGTAGGCAAGGCACTCTTGGTGAGTGCCCTGTTCATGTTCCTGTCGATGATGGTGTCCATAGTGAACGGCATGGACGCTGCCTTCGGCCCTCTTGCAATAAGTTTCCTGATTACCCTTGTCGTCGGTGCATTTCCTTTCATATTTGTCCGGAAGACTCCTCCGATAACGATGACCGACGGCTATCTCATCATCTTCATATCCTGGATTCTGTCGTTCATCTTCGGGATGCTGCCATACATCCTCTACGGTGGGGAATTTTCGCTGATAAACTCTCTCTTTGAATCAGTTTCGGGTTTTACGACAACGGGGTATTCTGTGGTGAATGATGTGGAGTCCTTGCCGAAAAGTCTGCTGTTCTGGCGCTCCTCGACTCACTTTATCGGAGGGCTGGGAGTTATTGTGTTTCTTCTGCTCGTGCTTCCGGAGGCAAGCCCGTTCCGGCTGAGAATGACGAACCTCGAACTCTCCTCGCTCTCGCGTGAAGGCTATCGCTACCGGTCTTCGCGCACCGTGTGGATAATCTGCCTTGTCTATCTCTCGCTCGCCGTAGTCGAGACTCTTCTGCTCTGGGCGGCCGGAATGAGTCTCTTCGATGCTATCAATCACTCTTTCAGTACAATCGCGACCGGAGGGTTCAGCACAAGGAACGCATCGATCGCATATTTCGATTCTCGCATCATCGAGGCCATCATCATCTTCTTCATGGTCATATCCGGAATGCATTTCGGGCTGATATTCCACTTTGCCACAACCGGATCCTTCAAGGTTTTCAAGAATCCGGTCGCCCGTTTCTATTTGGGCACGATTGCCGTCATGACAGTGCTGGTCGCGTCGGGGCTACTTTTTGAGGGTACTATTAAATCTGTGGGGAAGGCCTTGTGGACCTCCTTGTTTCATGTCACGAGTTTCATCACGACCACCGGATTTTCAGTCGACAATCCTTATCTTTGGCCGATGTTTCCTTCTGTCCTGCTGATTTACTGCGGGATACAGTGCGGATGCTCCGGCTCCACCTCGGGAGGAGTAAAGTCCGACCGCGTGCTCATAGCCCTCAAGGCCGCAGGATGTGAGATAAGGCGCAGGCTACACCCCAATTCCGTCTTTCCGGTACGGCTCGGCGCTCATCCCCTATCTGACAATGCGGTGAATTCGGTGCTTATGTATTTTGTAGTATATGCGATTCTTGCGACCTTCGCAATCTTCGCGCTCATAGGCTCCGGCCTAGGAGGCTCGGACGCGAGTTCCATTGCCATTGCGACCATAGGAAACGTGGGCATCAGCGCAATCGGTACCGGGGTTATGAGCGGGCTGTCTGTCGCGGCCAAGCTTGTCTGTTGCCTCAATATGTTCCTCGGGCGTGTTGAAATCTATCCGGTCCTGATTGTCGTCTATCTCATCTTTAACAGGAAGGCAAGGTGATGGGGCAGTCGGATTTTCTCTATCAGGGATTTCGTTCCCATCTGAAGTATGAGCCGACTCCGTGTCAGGACAATTTCCTCCGTATGATGTCGGAGTTTGTCGGCCGGGATGACGACATTATGGTAGTTAACGGGTATGCGGGAACCGGAAAGACGACCGCCATCTCCGCTGTCATCAATACACTCAATGAACTGAAAATCAAGACGGTGCTTCTCGCTCCCACGGGGCGTGCGGCGAAAGTTCTCTCCAACTATTCCGGAAAGCCGGCGGCCACGATACACAAGCACATCTATCGTCAGAAGTCTGTCGGCGGGGACGGCTACGGACAGTTCTCGCTCGCCCCGAACAAGGACAAGGACACTCTTTTTGTCGTCGATGAGGTGTCGCTCATCGGTATAGAGGGCGGGCAGCAGCAATCGACTTCCTCTTTCGGCAGCGGAAATCTGCTCGACGACCTCGTGACCTTCGTGCGCGGCGGCGTTGACTGCAAATTAGTGCTCATCGGTGACGCCGCGCAGCTTCCTCCGGTCGGGATGGACTGCAGCCCGGCGCTTTCCCGCGAGTATATGGCTATGATGGGCGGAACGGTATTCTGCACGCTTACGACGGTCGTCCGACAGCAGAAGGAGTCCGGAATCCTTGCGAACGCGACGAGACTCCGCGAACTCATAACCCGTTCGGAGTATGGCGGGGATATGTTTGAATATGAGGATGTCGGGCTGTCGGTCGCGGGTTATGACGACGTTTCGAGGATAGGGGGCGGCGAACTCATCGAGAGTCTCGGCGATGCATATTCCCGTTACGGAGAGGACGACACGGTGATTCTATGCCGCTCGAACAAGAGGGCGATAAAGTACAATATGGGCGTGCGCTCGATGGTTCAGTTCAAGGAAGAGAGGCTGGTGAGGGGTGACAAGCTGATGATCGTGAAGAATTGCTACCAGTTTTGCGAGGAGCTTGAGGGGGTTGACTATATCGCGAACGGGGACATCGCGAAGCTGCTGAAGATTTCGGGATATGAGGAGCGCTACGGGCTGCATTTCGCCTCGGCGCGCCTGCTGCTCCCTGACTATAATGACCAGGAATTTACCGCGAAGGTGATTTTGGACACGCTTGAGTCCGAGGCGGCGTCGCTCAGCTATGAGCAGCAGAATATGCTGTATCTCGGTGTGGATGCGGACTATTCGCACAT
>DJRM01000097.1:927-11381 GCA_002440085.1 Bacteroidales bacterium UBA6360 | reverse complement strand
AAATTTAACGAACTATTGTATTCATATATTTTCTTTATTTCATTCGCATATTGAAATATTCATCCGCTTCATCCGATTTCGTCGACATATTTTCCTTTTCGTTTCCAATGGACATATCCGTAAATTGCGGAAAGAGCATATATTATATATAGGAGTGACATTGCCGTCATCCCCTGTTCCATGCAAATCCATGCGGAAACGGAGTCGGCAATAATCCACAGAAGCCACTGCTGCGGATATGACTTCGCCAGCCACCATGTCGCGACTCCGCTCAAAACGGTCGCTCCCGCATCCGCGACGGATTTCGGATCCTCAAGCCAACGCAGAAGAAAGAACAGCGCCGCCGTCCCGCCTACAAAAACCGCGAGGCTGACAACGCCTGTCTTCAGATTCAAGTGTCTCAGATGTATGCCGTTGGCTTCACCCTCTGCCGACTCCGAGCCATTCCCGACCTCACCAGTTCCAGAACTCTTGCAAGTAGTCTCGGGACAAGCCGGCGAAACACCCAGCGAATCCCGTCTCCACTGAACGAATCCGACGAACGCCATCACCACATAATAGAGGTTCAGCGCCGAAGACGCATAGAGTCCGCCCATAAAGAAAGACACCATCGCGGCCGCAGCCGAGAGTAGCTGAAATGCCCACATCCAGTTGCTCTGCCTGATTTCAAGAATCAGGAACAGCACACCTGTGACAAGCGTGAATATTCCGAGAAAGTCAAATTCCATAAAATCCATTGGAGTGGACATATCCCCCAAAATCCACCGCAAAGATACCCAAAATTCATTGAAATCGGTAAGAACACAGGTGATACGGATATTTCGTAAAAGCATTTTTATACTTAATTTTGCATCGCAAATCGGAAGGAGCACCGCCGCGCTGGCGGGTAGAAAAAAGACGAACACACGAAATTTGTGGATATATGGAAACGATACGGAATGCGGAATTCGGAGGCGAACGTCCTCTGTTTGAATCACATGGATTGAGGCTTGAAAACGTCGTCATACGCGAGGGCGAGTCGGCGATAAAGGAATGCAGCGGCATCGAGGCGGTCGACTGCCGGTTCGAGGGAAACTACCCGTTCTGGCATGTGCACGGATTTACCATCGAACGCTGCTTTTTCGACGTCGGAGGGCGCTCCGCACTGTGGTATTCGGATCATCTGAAGATGAAGGACACCGTCATTGCAGCACCTAAGATGTTCAGGGAAATGAGCGACATCGAGATTGAGAATGTCGAGATGACCGATGCCGACGAAGTTTTCTGGAGATGCAACAGAGTGAATATCAAAGGATTGAAGCTACACGGCGGAACTTATCCATTCATGTTCAGCAATGACATCAGGATTGACGGCCTCGTCAGCGACAGCAAATATGTGTTCCAGTATGTGAAAAATGCTGAAATCCGCGACGCAAAAATCACGACCAAGGACGCGCTCTGGGAAAGCGAGAACGTGACGGTCTACGACTCCGAGCTGAGCGGCGAGTATCTCGGATGGCATTCGAGGGGGATTAGGCTCGTTAACTGCAGGATTTCGGGCACGCAGCCTCTGTGCTATGCGGAGAATCTCATTCTGGAGAACTGCACTTTCGCCGAGGACTGTGACCTTGCGTTTGAGTACAGCAGCGTTCAGGCAACAATCAACGGAGGCATCCGGAGCGTCAAGAACCCTCGGACGGGAAGCATCGTCGCTGACGAAATCGGCGAAATAATCATTGACAAGAACATCAAGGCACCGGCGGACTGCGTGATTGAGGTGCGCGGATGAGACCGGACGGATGTCCGCATGCACCCCGCCCATGAGGTAGGCCGACTCAACAGTATTTTCGCCGGTTCTTTGCCCGTGAGGCTGATGCGAAGATGAGGGGAGAATTTAAGAAAACAGGTACGACATGAAATATAACTTCGATGAAATTGTTCCACGGCGCGGAACAAATTCCTACAAATGGGACACGCCGGAGGAGGGTATTCTTCCCATGTGGGTGGCCGACATGGACTTCAGGACTGCACCATGCATCATTGAGTCGCTGCGGCGCAGGGTCGAGCACGGGGTGTTCGGCTATGTCAAGGTACCCCAGGTCTACTACAACGCCGTAATCAACTGGTTCAACACCCGCCACGGCGTGCACTTCGACCGGGGCTGGTTCATCTACACGAGCGGTGTGGTCCCTGCAATCTCAGCCATTCTAAAGGCACTTACTCGGCCGGGAGACAAGGTCATTGTGCAGCCGCCGGTCTACAACTGTTTTTTCTCGTCAATCCGTAACAACGGCTGCGTGATGCTCCCGAACCGCCTCGTCCAGAACGGCAATTCATGGATCATAGACTTTGATGACCTTGAGGCCAAGGCATCCGACCCTGACGCGAAGGTGATGATTCTCTGCAATCCGCACAACCCGGCGGGCCGCGTATGGACGGAGGAAGAGCTGCGAAAGGTCGGAGATATATGCCTGCGTCACAATGTGTTCGTGATTTCGGACGAGATTCACTGCGAACTTACATACCCCGGTCACGACTACACGCCGTTCGCTTCGCTCGGCGAGGAATTCAGTCGCCACTCCGCAACCTGCATCTCCCCGAGCAAGGCATTCAACATCGCCGGGCTCCAGATTGCGAACATCGTCGCCGCCGACAGCGAAATCCGCTCACGCATCGACAAGGCTATCAACATCAACGAAGTCTGCGACGTCAACCCGTTCGGGGTGGAAGCCACCGTCGCCGCATACTCCCCCGAGGGGGCTCAGTGGCTCGACGAGCTGCGCGGCTACCTCCACGGAAACTGGCTGACAGTGAGGGATTTCTTCGCCGCAAACATCCCGTCCTGCCCAGTCACGGAACTT
Source organism: Bacteroidales bacterium UBA6360 (assembly GCA_002440085.1). Classification (GTDB taxonomy): domain Bacteria; phylum Bacteroidota; class Bacteroidia; order Bacteroidales; family UBA932; genus Cryptobacteroides. The sequence goes on along the minus strand of DJRM01000097.1, from coordinate 8,541 downwards.
GAAGGCACCTATCTCGTATGGATTGACATCCGCAGCACGGGTCTCTGTTCGGACGAGGTCACTGCAAGGCTGCTCGACGAGCAGAAACTGATGGTAAATTCCGGAAGCATGTACGACGGCGAAGGCTTCATCCGCCTTAACATCGCCTGCCCGCGCAGCCGGGTTGTCGATGCCATTGAAAGAATGGCAAATGTGCTCGCATAGAAATGAGACTGGTTCCCGCGCCTATCCCCTCGCCCTCGACAAGAAAGCCGCCTACCGAAAGATGTTTGCGGAGATAGGAATACTGCCTGAATCAGATTTTCACAATTTTGAACAATTTCTCATAATAAGATTGCATTTGAAACTTTTTTAATTACCTTTGCATCATCATTAGTTCAACGATTGGGGTATTTTAAGGCTGACATTTGCCCTTAACAAATGTCAGCCTTATATTTTATAATCTAACCGAGGGGAGGTAATACATGAGGAGTCTGTAGTTCTTACGCCTACTCCAATTAAAAAACTAATGAAAAGAAGAACTCACAAAAAGCTCATTATCTCCATCAGAGTGGAGATTTTCCGTTTGGTTTGGATACGAGGATATAGACGTGTCCGACATGGCCAAATCGAGAGAGTGAAAGGTCACTATCGCCGATATTAAGGGTGTCAGCGAATAAATGAATTTCACTTCGCCGTATGGCGTCCTACTCTATCCCCTCGGTTTTTATCTGAAACAAACGCGCCGCCCCGATTGGAGCGGCGCGATATGCAAAATTTATTTTCGTTCTACTTTCACGTTTTTTATCTCCCATGTCGGAGCACAGCTTGTCGTGCTTTCATATTTGAACGCAAATTGTATCTTGCTGCCCAAATAATCCTTAAGGTCAATTTCGCCGGAATCGACAAAAGTCCAGTCTGTCCCAGCAGGGCAATCCGGTATTGTAAGATTCTGCCAGGACTCGTCACCGGATTTTCTGACAACAAGGCTGATGAAATCTGATGCCGTGTTACCCTTAAGGAAGTTCAACGCATGAGAAAAAGTCAATACGGCAGAGGTTTCACCGGAAAGATCTATTTCAGGAGAAATAAGGAGCGACTCAGATGCCAGATACTTATCGTTCACATAAGATGAGGCTTTCATATATTTATTTTTGTCCCACTTCCACACGTAAGTCGATCCGGTTGGAAGTGTCACATCCTCAATTGTGAAATTGCCCTGATCTGATGAGAACGATTCTTCGAATATAGTTTTTGAAATAATCTGTTGTGTAACGGTAATCGCTTTCGTTGTTGTGCCGTCGGAGTTTGTGGCGGAGATGATGATGTAGGCCGTGCGAGGCGAGTCTGTTTCGTTCTTGCTGGCGGAATAATAAATGACTTTGCCGTTTTCGTATGAGGCAATCAGCCAAGAAGATTCGGTTGTTCCGGCCTTATCATCGTACGCTGCACATTCGACGTCGCCTTCCTGCCCTGAAACTGTTGCAGTGATGTCTTCGTGAGTAGTCTCGTCGTCATAAGTGAGGCTGACTTCCGTTGAACTGAGAACTATCGACGGTGGAGTAGGAAGCGAACCAGTGCCCTTGCCGTCGGTGTAGATGGCGACAGCTGCTTGACCGGAAGAATAGCAAGAAAAGACTTCTGCTGAAGAATTATATCTAATTATATTTTTGGTGTTCGTGCCTGCCGCCTTAATTGTAAGCACGCCTTCATCCGAAAAAGTAATAGTCCATGAAGCATTTGCATCAACATTATTCTGTGTCTTCAGATAGTTTTTACTATTTGAAGCTGCATAAATATATCCGGAGCCAGTATTGAACGCATAAGTTCCATCTGTCGAACCGGCTTCAAGAGTGAACAACTGCACATCGTTGCCAGGGTTGACAATCGTATTTCCAGTTTTTGTAATAGATGTCTGGGCCCGGTTATTATTGTTTTGTGTTGTGCTGATTGCATAATCGCTTTCGGCAGCCGCAATAATCACCTTGTCCCCAATTTTCAACGTACTTGCGTCCGTCACAAGAGTATAGACCTCATCGTTGGCTTTCTTTGTAAAATCAGCCACACTGAATGCGGAGACTATTCCGGCCTCAAGCTTCAATGGCTTCGCCGCAGATGAGAAGTCTATGGTTTTCTCATAAGTGCCGTTCGCAGCCATGACGACCACCTCCAATGTTCCGCCGGTCAAATCAACAGGAGCGCAGCCGAAGAAAATGTCCGAAGTCTTCGATGTGTTCAATGTTATTGTCGCGGATGCAGAGTTTTCTTTCAAAGAACCGTCTTCGAATGAATAGAACCAGCGACCTGAAAAGTTTTTGCTTGCAGTCAAAGCGATGGAAGAGACTTCACCGGCATCGTCAGGGAGCACCACTGACATGCGTCCGTATGCTGTAACGTGCGAGAACTGAAGGCCGTTTATTTCTGTGTCAAATGTTTCTGAGACATGGCTTGCGACGGTTACCTGAGCGGCTTCATCACACGAGCCGTCAAGCGGAGTCTGAGTTGTAGGAATCTGAAGATTATAATTGCCATTGGGGAAGCCAATTGCGGATTCACCAGGGCTGACAATATAAAAGTTGTGTGCTGACGCAGTTGACGACATCTCAAATTCTTTGGTGAAAGACGCTGTCTTGGAATCCTCTGAAGGAGTGACGTCAACTTTGGTCGGAGTCGTCGAATTGTTGCCACTGTAGATGACGGCAACAGTCTGACCTGCGCTCCACAGAGTCGGGTATTTGCCATCTGCAAGTTCTCCGAAATGAGATTTTGTTGAAAGTTCAGCCGTGCTGAAATGAACGGCCACGCCCTCAGATGAAGGTGTTCCAATGTTTTCCTTTGCGCAGGAAACGGCTGCCATTGCAGATACTGCGATGAACAGCGATGCTTTTGAAATCTTTTTCATGGTCGCGGGCAGTTAAAAGGTTCCGTAATCAGACTCTTCGGCGTCATCGATCATAGCGCCATGAGTTTTCACTTCACTTGCGGCAAATCCGCACTCGGTCGAGATCAGCTCCATCCGGAGGAGCGGAGTCTCATAGGTTTTGCTTTGTAGTACTAACATTGTTTTTATTGTATAAGGTTGTTTGTTTCCTTGAGTTACAAAAATCTAAAACAGCTTCTAAATAAAAAGGGGACCTGTGACGGACGGCACTGACGATTCACATCGGCGGTCCCCGGATACCTTTATAATTTCAATACTATAACGTCCGTTTTCTCTCTTCCTCCGGCGGTTGAAGCCGTTCCAGTGGCTGCTGCTGAGAATCTGAATACCGCTCGCCAGCGGGCGCACAAAAACGACTTGAGGGCACCGAAGCCAATCAATGACTACGGTACCCTCAAGGATACGTCTTCCGCTGTTTCTTCCGTCAGTTCATCGGTATTGAAGTAACTATGGAATATCCCCCCCCGGTTATGGCTGAGAGGCAATATTCCACAAGCGCACTATGACGCCCCGTAAACTGCATAACTTTCTGTCTTATAAAGGTTGTTGTCTTTCTGCGGCGCATCCGCTGACAATCAGCAACTTGCCGTCTCTCATTCGGGTACAAATGTCGCTATAATTTCTGAAATTAGCAAACCATTTCTCAAAATTCGGCGAAAATCGTCATCCTGCGGCAGCGTGTGCTCAGACCTTGGGCGGCGGGACGGTGCCGGAGTCGATGAGGCGGCGGAGGGCGTCGAGAATCTGCTGCGGGAGGGGTTCCTGAGCCGGGTTGTTGACGAGGCGCTTGAGGGCGTCGAGATTGTAGGTGCCGCAGAGTTCTTCGTTTATATAGGTAGCAAGGCGATCTGACAGGTCATCTGAAGAATCCGCCTCCAGCGGCTTGCCGGCGGCTTTCTTCGCGCGGCAGATGTCGCAGGTTCCGCAGTCGGAGGAGTCGGTCTGGCCGAAATAGCGGAGGAGGTGGCGGCTGCGGCACTCGGTTTCTTCGGTAACATAGTCAATCATCGCCTCGATGCGGTCGTGCTGGCATTTTTTCAGGAACTCGTAGGTCTGCGGCTTGAGGTCTATGTTCTTGGGCATCAGGCGTTCGTGGTTCAGGAAAATGACGTCGGAAACGCTGCTCGGAATGTAGCGGATGAGGTGGAGCAGCGAGAGGGAATAAAGCTTCTGGTGGAGTTCAGATTCAGAAAGGCCGAGACGCGCGCAGATTTCGTCCTCGTCGATGGAGACCGGGGCGCTGTAGATCCCGGAATATTTACGCATCAGGATTTCGAGGATACGGGGAAGCACTAGGTCATCGAAATGATAGCTGTAGAATGCGGTGCGGTCGACTGCAATCATGACCCTTGTCTTGACATCAACCGATTCATTGAGTGTCCAGTGTCCGGCTTTCTCAATATATTTAATTGCATACCAAGCACTTGTCTGACTGAGCTTGAACTGGCGGCAAAATGCCGGGAAGTCGAATTTATGCTGCGAGAGTTCGCCGTATTCGTAAGGTATGCCGAGGAATATGTGAACTTTCTGGTATATGTCCTCGATATATTGAGTGTCTGGGAATGAGACGGTTTCAGTCTGATGGAGCCGCCTCACGTCTGAACTGTTCCACAGCAGGACCGCGTAGGAGCGCCTGCCGTCGCGGCCTCCGCGCCCGGCCTCCTGAAAGTAGGCCTCGGGCGAGTCGGGGATGTCGTAGTGGAGGACAAAGCGCACGTCTGGCTTGTCTATGCCCATTCCGAAGGCGTTAGTGCAGACCATAACGCGGATTTCACCGCTCTTCCAGGCCGCCTGCCTCTGCGTGCGGGTCCAGGTGCCGAGCCCGGCGTGGTAGAAGGAGGCCGAGATGCCTTTCTGCCCGAGAAACGCGGCGAGTTCCTCGGCTTTCTTGCGGTTGCGGACATAGACTATTCCGGTGCCGGGCACGGACTCGCAGATGCTGATTATCTGGCCGAGCTTGTCTTCCGTACGGCGCACGATGTAGGAGAGGTTCGGACGCTCGAATCCGCTCTTTATCAGAAGCTTTTCCCGGAAACGCAGGCGGGTCATGATGTCGTCGGCGACGGTCGGGGTGGCGGTGGCGGTGACGGCAATCACGGGGGCATCGACGCAGTCGCGGAGCTCTCCGATGTTGAGGTAGTCCGGACGAAAGTCATAGCCCCACTGGGAGATGCAGTGCGCCTCATCGACGACGATGTATGAGACGTCCATGTTCCGTAGATACTGCCGGAAGAGGCGCGTGGCGAGACGCTCGGGGGATATGTAGAGGAACTTGTAGTTGCCGTAGGTGGCGTTGTTGAGGGCAAGGTCAACGTCATTCCTTGTCATTCCGGCATAGACGGCTATGGCGCGGATGCCCCGGTCGCACAGGTTCTGGACCTGGTCTTTCATCAGGGCTATGAGCGGGGTGACGACAAGGGCAAGTCCCGGCTTCATCATGGCCGGCACCTGAAAGCAGACGGACTTGCCGCCGCCGGTGGGGAGGATGGCGAGCACATCGCGGCCTTCCGCCGCAGCCTGCACAATCTCCTCCTGCTTGGGGCGGAAACTGTCGTAGCCCCAATATTTCTTCAGAACCTCTGTTGCTGTCATCATATGTTTTTTACGGGATAGCTCCATGGATTACAGGGGTGAGATTTGTTTCACGTCACGCTTTGCGTGACCCCTCCCAAGCAGAGCTTGGGTCCCTCCCTCTTACGGGGCCGAGGGTGGCCACGGTGAAACAAACCTCACCCCTTCCACCACTACGCCATCCCTGCCGCTATTTTATCCGTTGTTGCAACAACATCGTCCCAGACCGTCTGACGGTCGGTCTCGTTGAGGATTTCGTGGCGCATTCCCGGGTAGAGGTGGCTGGAGACATTGCCGTAGCCGACCTTGCGCATATTCTCGACCGCGCTTTCAAAGGCCTTGGGCGAGATAAGGCAGGGGTCGTCGGCTCCGGAGATGAAGCGGACGGGAAGGGACGGGCGGGACATCTTCCAGCCCTTGAGGGAATAGCAGTCCTGCATCAGGCCGAAGAGGTTGCGGAAACCGTTGGCTGTGAATACATAATTGCAGAGCGGGTCGGCGTCGTATTCCTTTATTATAGAAGGATTTGAGCAGACCCAGCAGTTCGGCGAAGTCTCACCCTGGAAATTGCGTGAGTAGCTTCCGAAGGCGATTTTCTGGATGAGCTTCGGACGGTGACGCTCCCCTTTCAGACCTTCTATCGCCTTGGCGAGCAACTTTCCGATGCCTGCGCCGGAATTGAAGCTCGGACAGCCGCAGACAAAGAGGGCATTGAGAGTATCGTCGTATCTCTTTGTGTATGAACGTACTGCCATGGAACCCATGCTGTGTCCGAAGAGGACGAGAGGAAGTCCCGGCCAGCGGGAATGCGCGAATTTATTGACGAGGCGGATGTCGTCAATCATCGCCTCCCAGCCGCCCTCGTAGAAATAGCCGAGGTCGTCGGAGGACTTGACGCTTTCGCCGTGTCCCCGGTGGTCGTGGATGATCACGGCATATCCCTTCGAGGCGAGAAATTCCATGAACGGGACATATCTTTCCTTATGCTCGCACATTCCGTGCACAAGCTGGAACACGGCTTTCGGAGCGACGTTGCCCACACAAGTCAGAACGGATATTTCCAGACCGTCGGAGTTTGATGTAAGTTTATGCGATTCAATCATATAGTATTGTATTTTTCGATAATTCTATCGGTCGCGACGATTGCAAATTCCATACTTTTTCAGAGGAATCGGCAACATTATGACAAATTTCTTCAAAAATATACATTTTTCTTTATGCTTGAAACTTTAGGCTTGCTTTTTGTTTTGAAAGTCGCTCGCAAATTTGTATTTTTGCACGTTGAAAACAGATTTTTATTTTTAAACATTAAATATTTTACATTATGAGTAAAATTGATTTGAGCAAGTACGGCATCACGGGTGCGACTGAGATTGTCTACAACCCGTCCTACGACACCTTGTACAAGGACGAGCTTAACCCTGAACTCAAGGGCTACGAAAAGGGCAAGCTCACTGAACTCGGAGCTGTGGACGTTATGACGGGAGTTTACACCGGACGCTCGCCTAAGGACAAGTTCTTCGTGATGGACGAGACAAGCAAGGACACCGTGTGGTGGACTTCTGAGGGATACAAAAACGACAACAAGCCGGTAACCCCGGAGACATGGAAAGTCCTCAAGGAACTCGCAGTCAAGGAGCTCTCCAACAAGAAGCTTTATGTTGTCGACGCATTCTGCGGCGCAAACCCTGCAACTCGCCTCAAGGTTCGTTTCATCGTCGAGGTCGCTTGGCAGGCACACTTCGTGAAGAACATGTTCATCCGCCCGACAGAGGAGGAGCTTGCTTCATTCGGAGAGCCTGATTTCGTTGTCTACAACGCGTCAAAGGCAAAGGTCGAGAACTACAAGGAACTCGGACTCAACTCAGAGACAGCCGTTGTCTTCAACCTCACCTCAAAGGAGCAGGTCATCATCAACACATGGTACGGCGGCGAGATGAAGAAGGGTATGTTCTCTATCATGAACTACCTCAACCCGCTTCGCGGAATCGCTTCAATGCACTGCTCTGCAAACACCGACAAGGAAGGAAAGAGCTCAGCCATCTTCTTCGGCCTTTCAGGAACAGGCAAGACCACCCTTTCAACCGATCCTAAGCGTCTTCTCATCGGCGACGACGAGCACG
>DJRM01000097.1:0-885 GCA_002440085.1 Bacteroidales bacterium UBA6360 | reverse complement strand
GAGCACGGCTGGGACGACAATGGAGTGTTCAACTACGAGGGCGGCTGCTATGCGAAGGTCATCAACCTCGACAAGGAGTCTGAGCCTGACATCTACAATGCAATCAAGAAAGATGCTCTCCTCGAGAATGTTACTGTTGACGAGAACGGCAAGATTGACTTCGCCGACAAGAGCGTTACGGAGAACACCCGCGTGTCATACCCTATCTACCACATCCACAACATCGTGAAGCCGGTTTCAAAGGGACCTCACGCAAAGCAGGTCATCTTCCTTTCAGCCGATGCGTTCGGAGTTCTTCCTCCGGTTTCAATCCTTACTCCGGAGCAGACTCAGTACTACTTCCTTTCCGGATTCACCGCAAAGCTTGCAGGTACTGAGCGCGGAATCACAGAGCCGACCCCGACATTCTCGGCTTGCTTCGGTGCGGCATTCCTTTCACTCCACCCGACAAAGTACGGCGAGGAGCTCGTGAAGAGGATGAAGGCTGCCGGTGCCAAGGCATATCTCGTTAACACCGGATGGAACGGAACAGGCAAGCGTATCTCAATCCGCGACACCAGAGGAATCATCGACGCTATTCTCGACGGCTCAATCGAGAAGGCTCCTACCAAGAAGATTCCTTACTTCGACTTCGAGGTTCCGACCGAGCTTCCTGGAGTTGACCCGCACATCCTCGACCCTCGCGACACCTACGCTGACGCGGCTCAGTGGGACGAGAAGGCCAAGGATTTGGCAGCACGCTTCCAGAAGAACTTCGAGAAGTTCACCACGAACGAACTTGGAAAATCCCTCGTTAATGCTGGTCCGAAACTTTAGTCGGGGCGCCTAAAAGGCGGTCTGCTTCGTTGAATGTCTTGATGAAATCCTCACAACCATCAGGTTGCT
>DJRM01000071.1:2316-2849 GCA_002440085.1 Bacteroidales bacterium UBA6360 | reverse complement strand
TAAATTTAACGAACTATTGTGGTGATAGTATGAGAAAATAATTGTACCTTTGACATACCAGGCTTGAAACGTTAACTCAAGTGGGTGGTTATCGCCGAAATGCCTGGGTGGTCATCACTGAAATCCGCAAAATGATGAAGTTCCGCCCGACTTGTCGGATTCCGAGTACAATCCACCCTCCCGAGGTGTTCGCAAAGGCGCTGACCGTCTCCCAAATACTCTTTGGCAGCTCGCTTTTCGCCTCCTTCACCTCAAAGTCATACCACTCCAAGTCGTTGATTCGATGTATCAGTTCTTCCTTTGTCATACGTCAGTTCATTTTTGTCGGCTAATGTACTTACAAATCCCGAAAGCGGCAAAAATTATTCGTAGAGAGAAAAAATCCAAAGAAATAAAATGCCTGTTTTGACAAAAGTCCAAAGAAATACGGCTCGGATCTGAAAAATTTCATTAACAAATCGGGCGCATTTTCGTCAATTATGTGGCGCGTCGGAAAAAGACAATGAATTTTTATTATTTTTGAGTATGAAACG
>DJRM01000071.1:773-2269 GCA_002440085.1 Bacteroidales bacterium UBA6360 | reverse complement strand
TGTGCGAATGCAGGGAACGCCCCTAAGTCCGAAATCAAAAAGCTTATCAAGGAATTTGACAGGAAAAAAGGCGTTGAGGCCGTCAATCTCGGCTCTTTTGCCATGTCGATTGTTCGGAAGGCGGCAAAGGCGGATGCATCGGACGACGACGAGACGATGACGGCAGTCCGGGCAATGGACAAAATCAGCGGGCTGACCATTGTCGATATGGAGGACAGCAGTAGGGCCGTCAGAGACGAGTTTCACAGAAAGTTCACGGCGCTTATGGGCGAGGGAAGCCTTCTGATGAGCGTCAAGGACGAAGGCGAGGACATTCTATTCTATGGCACGAGTTCTCCTGACGGAAAGACGGTTGATGACCTGATAATTTATATGCCGGACGACGGAGACCTTATATGTCTCTGGGGCAGCATCTCCACCGAGGCTCTGGCAGGGCTTGCCGATTCGATAAAGGAATGACCCGGGAGACCTTCATAAACGACTGGTTTCCGCTGCGTGACGGGCTTTACAGGGTAGCCTATAGGCTGCTTGGTTCTGCGGCTGAGGCAGAGGACACCGTTCAGGACCTCTATCTGAAGCTCTGGCAGGCCGGGGGCTCGCTCGACAGGGTGCGCAATCCTAAGGCATATTGCCTGACGCTGCTCCGAAACAGCTGTCTGGACAGGCTCAAGAGCAAGCGGCTGAGCGGGCGCTCTTCCCTTGAAGGTGTGGAGCCGGAGCAGCCTCTGGAGGACGGGCAGATTGCCGGGCGGCAGAAGATGCAGGCTGTGCTTGAGGCGGTGGAGAGACTTCCGGAACGTGAGCGGACGGTCTTGAAGATGAAAATCATTGACGACCTGTCATACGAACAGATACAGAAGCGGACGGGCATCCCCTACCTGAGCCTGAGGGTTCTGCTGAGCGGGGCGAGGAAAAGACTGAAGAAAATTGCTGATGAATATGAAGACTGATATGAAAATAACAGAGGATATTGAAAAACTGACTCTGGCGGACTTGGAACATATTGCCGACGATGAGAGCGTTGCTGTTCCAGAGCGCCTCGGAGAGCGGATCGAAAACCGGATTCTTGCCTCGGAAATTCTCCGGATGGAGACCGCTCGCGGAGAGTCTTTGACAGCCGGGGACGAGGCTCTCAATTCTGAGAAACGCCGTTCACTTGTGGCGCTCCGGAGAAGGCTTGCCGTCATTCCCGCCGTCGCCGCTGCTGTGACCGCCGTTGTCATCGGCCTTAATCTCCACCGATCATCAGCAACCCCGACCGACACGTTCGACTCTCCGGAAGAGGCCTACGCACAAGTGGAAAGGACATTCGCTATGATAGGCAGCAAGATCAGCAAGGGAAAGAGCATTGCCGATGCGGCTCTCCCCCATATGCAGAAGACATCCAAGTTCATCGGCGAGACATTCTGAGCGGATTGTCGATATTGAATTGATTGTCAACATCGAGTAACTGATTGAATAGAAAATTGGCCCCAAAGACACCAAAAGAACGAACA
>DJRM01000071.1:565-732 GCA_002440085.1 Bacteroidales bacterium UBA6360 | reverse complement strand
AAATTAAAACAGCTTCTTAAAGTCAAACAAATCTTTATAAAACAGAAAAACATGAAAAGAATAGCAACAATAATCGCGGCAATGCTCGTATGCGCCGCCTCATTCGCCCAGAGCGGCAAGGACATCTACAACAAGTTTTCTGACAAGCCGAAGGTCAGCGCGGTCTA
>DJRM01000071.1:274-545 GCA_002440085.1 Bacteroidales bacterium UBA6360 | reverse complement strand
ATATCCCCGTCTATGTTCCGCCTCATGGGAAAGCTTCCTGAAATCGATATGCCGGAAGAGGACATAGACATCGCACCGGTTGTCAAAGAACTCAGCGGTATGTATATCATTGACAGCGAGAGTACTAAAGTCAATGCTGCTCTCAAGACAGATGTTGACAAGCTCCTCAACTCCGGGAAATTCGAGCTCCTGCTTGAGGCCAAGGAGGACGGCGAACTTGTCCGCCTCTACACCGTCGGAGACGAAAACACCGTAACCAGCTTCGTGATGA
>DJRM01000071.1:0-236 GCA_002440085.1 Bacteroidales bacterium UBA6360 | reverse complement strand
TCATCTGCCTCGAAGGCCGCATTGGCCGCGCCGACCTTGAGAAACTCATCGCCTCCTCTGTGAGGTGACTTTCCGTTCAGCAATGATGGCGCCAAAGTTTTCAATCGCCCGGCCGATGATTTCGTTGATTCATTTCTGAACCGACATTCTTTCCAACCGTGAAGTGATGCCCTTCTTGTACGCATCCTTGCTCTCGTCATCGAGAAACGACATATCAATCATGTCGTAGAATTTCG
>DJRM01000090.1:8149-8817 GCA_002440085.1 Bacteroidales bacterium UBA6360 | reverse complement strand
TCAGGACCGAGGAGATTGAGACTGTGGCTCTCGACAATGTTTCCTTTGAAATTCAGGACGGCGAGTTCGTCGCCATTATGGGGCCTTCCGGATGCGGAAAGTCAACGCTGCTCAACATTCTTGGACTTCTCGACAATCCGACCTCAGGAAGTTATCTACTGCTGGGACAGGAAGTTGCACAGCTAAAAGAGAAGGAGAGGACGAAGTTCCGCAAGGGAAACATCGGGTTCGTGTTCCAGAGCTTCAACCTGATTGACGAGCTTAATGTTTATGAGAACATCGAGCTGCCGCTGCGCTATATGAACTTCTCGGCCGCAGAGAGAAAGGAGAAGGTGGAGGCCGTAATGGCACGTATGAACATCAGCCACAGGGCAAAGCATTTCCCGCAGCAGCTCTCCGGAGGTCAGCAGCAGAGGGTGGCGATCGCGCGTGCCGTGGTGGCTTCACCGAAACTGATTCTGGCCGATGAGCCTACCGGTAACCTCGACTCTAAGAACGGCAAAGAGGTGATGGATCTGCTCTGCGAGCTTAACGGCGAGGGCACGACCATCGTGATGGTGACCCACTCGCAGAAAGACGCGGCCATGGCGCAAAGAACGATTGATTTGTTTGACGGACACATCGTCAGCGACGTCAAGAACGAGTTGTAAAAGCCGCATAAAAGGCGG
>DJRM01000090.1:0-7968 GCA_002440085.1 Bacteroidales bacterium UBA6360 | reverse complement strand
GCCTTGCATCCCATCCTTTTATACGACTTTTACTCTAAGCTATTTATTATGTACATATTCAACAATTTTATAAATACCCTGCGGCGGTACAAGGCGTCGAGCCTGCTGAATGTCATCGGAATGGCGGTGGCGTTCGGGGCTTTCTATGTGATTATGACGCAGGTGAGCCGGGACTTCGGGTATAATCAGCGGCTCAAGGACGCGGACCGCACGTTCATTATTGCCCTGCCGTCGAACTATTCGCCGGGGAAATACAACACATGGATATGCCGTCCGCTCGGCGAGGCTCTGGTGAACGGTTCGTCATCCGTGGAGTGCGGAGGAATGTTCCAGGCATGGCACGGGGAACCGGAGATTTGCTGGACACGGCGCGGCGACACGGTGCGGAAAATGCATCTCACCACTATGGAATACTCCGCTGGCGGAATCCGGACAATGAATTTCGAGGCGGCTGAAGGCTCGCTTGAGGAGCTGTCAAGGCCTGCGACCCTCGCCGTAAGCGAGACCTTTGCGAAGAAGAACGGAGTCACGGTCGGGGACAGGATTTCATGGAGTGATCCGGAGGGCGAGAAAAACGCGATGGAGGTCGTCGCCATATTCAGGGATTTTCAGAAAAACTCGGATCTCGGATATGTTGAAGGGGTCTATGACGCTGGAAACAGCCACATGGACAGCATGAGCGAATGGTCTTTCCAGTATGTCGTGAAGCTCCGCGATGCCTCGCAAAGAAGCGAGTTCGAGACGGAGGCGATGCCTGTGATGCGGGAGTTTCTGAGCCGGCTCTATCGGATAGACGATTCGGCCGGGGATGAAGACAAGGCCGAGTTTGAGGAGATGCTGGACAGGATGAGCGTCAAGTTAGTGTCCTTGAAGGAAATGTATTTCACGAAAGTGCTTGACGGCAAGCCCGGAGAATCCGGAAACCTCACGACGGACATCACGATGCTCGCGGTGGCCGTTCTCATAATCCTGATTGCGCTAATCAATTTCATAAACTTTTTCTTCGCGCTCGTCCCGGCAAGGCTTAGGTCCGTCAACACCTACAAGATTTTCGGAGTTTCACGCAGCTCGCTGGTTCTCAACTTCATAGGTGAATCCGTAGGGCTCGTGCTCCTGTCCCTTGCCCTCGCGGCACTTCTCGTCTATGCCTTTGCGGCGAGCCCGCTCTCCGACATTCTCAGTTCAAACATTGGAGTCAGGGACAATGCCTCCGTGATGGTCTTGACTGTTGCCGTCGCACTCGTTGCTGCGGTCGGTGGAAGCGTCTATCCGGCGCTCTACATCACCTCCTTCCAGCCGGCGCTCGTGCTCAAGGGTTCATTCGGGGGTTCGGTTGCCGGACGGAGGCTGCGCAATGTGCTGATAGGCTTCCAGTTCGCCATTTCAATCGCGCTGATTGTCTGCGCGTCCTTCATAAAACTGCAGCACGACTACATGATGAACTACGACATGGGCTTCAACAAGTCCAACCTGCTCACCGGAAACATTCCCCTCGGGCTGTGCTGGTACGGGGAACAGAACCATGCCTTTGAGGACAGGCTCCGGAGCAACCCGCAGATTGAGGATATCACATGGGCGGATGGTCGCATTGTCAACACTTCAAGAATGGGCTGGGGGCGCGACTACAAGGGTGAGACCATCAATTTCCAATGCTACCCGGTAGCGTATAATTTCCTCAGGTTCATGGGAATCGGCATCGTGGAAGGACGGGATTTCTCGGAATCGGACGAGATTTCGGATGGCAGTTCCATGATTTTCAACGTTCAGGCACAGAAGGAGTTCAACATCGATCTTGAGACTCCGGGGCCGGGGCACGGAGCAAAGACCGAGGTCGTCGGAATCTGCAAGGACTTCAATTTCAAGCCGCTGCAGTACGGACGAGCACCGTTCGCGTTCTATGTCTTCGGCAAGGATCACAGCTGGAGGAGCGGTCTGAGGCACATCTACATCCGGACTGCCCCAGGAGCCAACCCTGCCGAGGTGATGCGGTTCGTGAACAACACCGTGGCCGAGATGCGTCCGGACACTGACGCGGAGACCTACGGGGTGGATTTCTTCGACAAGGAACTCGGGGCTCAGTACAAGAGGGAGAGTCAGCTCGCGCAGATGATAGGGCTGTTCACGCTGATTGCCATCATCATCTCGCTCATGGGAGTCTTCGGTCTCGTGCTGTTCGAGACGCAGCACAGAAGCCGCGAGATTGCGGTGCGCAGAGTCCATGGGGCGAGCGTGGCGGACATTCTCAAGATGCTCAACCTCAAGTTCATAGTCATCGTGCTCGTGTCGTTTGCCGTGGCCGCGCCGGCGAGCTGGCTGATTGTGCGCAAGTATTTCGAGGGCTTCGCCTACCACACGGAAATTGTCTGGTGGGTCTTCGCCGCTGCCCTTCTGGCCGTGCTTGTCATCACGGTCGCCATCGTGACGCTCCGCAGCTGGAGGGCGGCGACGAGCAATCCTGTGGAGCAGCTGAAGTCAGAGTAAAAGCCGCATAAAAGGCGGTCTGCCGCGTTGCAGGTCTTGATGAAATGCTCACCATCTAATTGACCCCTCCCGTCCCCTCGAATGGGAAGTGGTGCTCCGTGCGCGCCATCGCACAATGCTCTCGCTTCGCTGTTCTCCGCACGACGCTGATGCGTCTCATGACTCCAATGGCGTCACCCGCGCCGTCCGCCTTGCATCCCATCCTTTTATGCGACTTTTACACCAAGGTGTTCTCCTAAACAATTCTCAAAATCGCCGTTTGAGGGGCTTCAGTCGAGTGTGGTATGCTCTTTGATTAAATGTATAACTGTTTAGTTAAACATATATAATACCATTTGATACGATAAGCCTCCGCCCCTGTGACTTGGACGGAGGTTTCTTTTGTCTAATAAGTCCTCCCCCAAAAATGAATCTCCGTACAAAAGTCTCAGAACGGTGCAAAACATACCACATAAAAATCTCGGAATGGTGCAGTGCATCTACATATGTCGTTGATTTAGCAGCCATTACATAAAAAAGATCTATAATGCCCTCTCGGAGTGGAAACGGGAGGATATTGGCTGCAAAACACCGCGTTATAATCTGCGGAAATTCACAAGAATTTGCACTTTCCGCAGATTATAGCGCATTTTTTCTTACCATTGCCTCGTTACAGGTTGCTCAAGGCATAGAGAGGGATGACATTGACATGACGATGCGAATTGTTGTCCTCCTTGTCGATGTACTCGAACTCGCCAAAGTTTTCCAGAGAAGTACGGACAGCATTGAAAAGCCCCTTCTTCCTCATGAACAGCCACAGACTCTGCATACTGCCTTTTGTGTTGGCCTTCACCTCAATCGGAAGAACCTTGCCGTCCTTGACCTCCAGATAGTCAATCTCAGCGTTCGTTCCACGTGCCATATTCTGCCAATAATACATTTCCGACTTTTGAAAGCAGTCGTGGTTCTTCATCAGTTCCAGCCCCGCAAACATTTCTGACGCCGGGCCTTTGTTTACAAAATCCGTTTCTGATGAGAGGAGAACATCTGATGCAGGTGTGCCGAGCATCGTCTGCATCAGCCCCAAATCCATGAAAAGATATTTTGTATAACCGGCATTTTCTTCCGCTCCCAAGGGCAGGCCATTTCCGTCGCTGTGCGTAACCGGCTTTATCAGTCCGGCCAATGTCAGCAGATGAAGGGCATCTCTGATAGCTGACGAGTGGACATCGTCCGCGACTTGACTGAACACGAATTTGCTTCCGGCCTGCAATGCGACTGACCGCAGAGTCTTTCTCAGCAACGCCGGAGATATCCTCGCCTTATACTTGGAAAAGTCATCCTGATAGGTGTCCAGTATGTCACTATGCACACGCGCACACTCTATATAACTCTGTGATTCCACCCATTCGGAGACTGCTGCCGGCATTCCACCAACGAGATAGAAAGTCTTTAACTGGTCAATCAATTTGTCGTGGACCGCTTCGGGAAGCGGGGACGAGGCTGAAGCCTTATGTTTGTAATCAACAGTGGTATCAAGTCCTTGCGCTAAAAGAAATTCATCAAAAGAGAATGGATACATATAGAGAGAACGTATTCTGCCGACCCCGAAAGACGGCAATTCCTCCAAGGCGAACTCCAGAAGCGAACCGGCCGCAATGACGTGCAGGTCAGGATAGTCTTCCTTGAAATAGCGCAATGACATTATCGCCTCCTGACTGGTCTGTATCTCATCTATGAAAAGCAATGTCTCGCCAGCGATAATTGGAATCCCGGAAATTGCGCTGATTCCTTCACAGGTACGGAACACATCTATGTTCTTCGTAAACAGCTGACGAACGGACGGCTGACGTTCAAGGTTTATCTCCACAAAGTGCTTGAAACCCTTGCCTAATTGCCTTACCGCAGTAGATTTTCCCACTTGTCTCGCCCCTCTTATCAGCAGCGGCTTTCTCCTCGGAGCATCCTTCCATTCAAGAAGTTTTTTGTCTATATTTCTCTTGTAGTATGCCATATCTATGCAAGTTATTGAAAAGCAATGCAAATATAGACATTTTATCCAAAAGTCAAGGCTATAAATACCTAAAATCATCCAAAAGTCAAGGCAATAACAGGCGGTTTTTATCCAAAAGTCAATGCAATGGGGGCCGATTTTTGGATATTCGGGGAAATGAGAGTAAATTGCGGGCTATTATGGCGAAAAAGGGAAAAATATTGGTCGTTGACGACAATCAGGGGATTCGGGAAGCGCTGAAGATACTGCTTGGAGGATGCTTCGAGCGGGTGGAGACGCTGGCCTCGCCGGTGTCGCTGGTGAGGACAGTGGAGAGCCTGAGACCGGACGTGATTCTTCTGGACATGAACTTCAAGACGGACATCAACACGGGTAACGAGGGACTTTTCTGGCTGTCGGAAATAAAGTCGCGGTGGCCGGAGCAGGCAGTGGTGCTGTTCACGGCCTATGCGGACATCGCGCTGGCGGTGGAAGGAATGAAACGCGGGGCGGAGGATTTTGTTGTGAAGCCATGGGACAACGCGAAGCTAATTGAGACGCTTACGGGAATACGTGACAGGAAAAAGTCCGTGCCGAAGGTCAAGGCGGCCGACGACGGGCCGAGGATGTTCTGGGGTGAGAGCACGGCGATGCGGAGGCTGCGCGGCGACGTGGAGAAAATCGCGGCAACGGACGCCACTGTGCTGATTACCGGAGAAAACGGAACCGGAAAGGACGTGCTTGCACATGAGATTCACACTCTTTCGGGACGCGCAGCCGGGCCGATGGTCTGCGTGGATGCCGGGGCAATCACCGAGACACTCTTCGAGAGTGAGCTGTTCGGACACGTCAAGGGCGCGTTCACGGACGCGAAGTCCGACCATGCAGGCAAGTTCGAACAGGCGAACGGCGGCACGCTCTTCCTCGACGAGATTGCCAACATCCCGCAGCAGTCGCAGGCAAAGCTGCTTCGCGTGCTCCAGAGCCGCAGCGTGACCAGGGTCGGCGAGACAAGGAGCATTCCGGTTGACATCCGCCTGATCTGCGCAACAAACGCCGACGTTCCTGCCCTCGTGCGCGACGGGCTGTTCCGCGAAGATCTCTACTACCGCCTCAACACAATAAGTCTCGAACTGCCTCCGCTGAGAAGGCGTCCGGACGCGATTCTGCCGCTGGCTGAGCAGTTCCTTGCGGAATTTGCCGGGAAATATGGACGAGAGGTGACGGGATTCTCACAGACCGCAGTCGCGGAGATGGAGAGCTACGGATGGCCGGGGAACATACGCGAGCTGCGGAACTGCATCGAAAAGGCCGTGATTCTCGCGGACGAGGAAACCATCGCGAGCCTCGGACTTGAGAGCGCCGGCGCAAACGTGCAGGAGACTGAAATATCCGCAGCAGACACGATGGAAAGCGTCGAGGAAAAGACCATCCGCGCCGCGATGAGCCGGTTTGGAGGGAACATATCCCTCGTCGCCAAGTCTCTGAACATCAGCCGTCCGACGCTCTATGCAAAACTGAAGAAATACGGGATATGACGATGCGGTGGTGGGGATATATGGCTGCAGCCGCTCTGCTGCCGGCCTATGACGGAGCGGCGAAAGAGGTCTTGGGCAATCACCCTGAGGCTGCATTCGCGGCAATTCTGGTTGTTGCAGTCGCTCTTGCCGTCCTGCTCACAAGATTCTCTACCAAAAGAAAGATTATCAACAAGATAGATTTTATGTCCGACGCGCTCGGCAGTGGGGAATCGGCGTTCCGCTACTCGGAGGACGGGCGCGGCAACCGACGCCTCAACCGCTCGCTGAACCGCCTGCGCTCCATTTTCGAGGCGGAAAAGAATGACATCCGCGAGCGGGACCGCTATTTTGCCCTTATGCTGGACCACGTTCAGAGCGGGGTCATCGTCCTTGACGGAGAAAAGGTTGATTACAGCAACGCCGTCGCCAGAGGTCTGCTCGGGATGGCGGACATATCGAATCTGAGGCAAGTCGAACGCATATCGGCGGAACTTGCGGAAGCGTTCAGAAGCGCGGACGGCTCGGAGATTCATGCGTCGTTCCAGTCGGAGCGGGGAACGGTTCAGTTCTCTGTGAGCGCGTGCACGGCAAGACTCCATTCGGCGGAGGTCAGAATCGTGACCTTCAATGACATAACCAGAGAAATGGAGGACAACGAGACGGAATCGTGGACTCGGCTCATCAGGGTACTGACGCACGAAATCATGAACACCGTGACACCGATTGCATCTCTCAGTTCGGCACTCTCCCAGAACCTGCCGGCCTACAGCGAGGACGACATCCGCTCGGCACTAGGCACCATAGCATCATCGTCAGAAGGACTCATCAGCTTCGTCCAGTCCTACCGCTCTCTTACGCACATCGCGACTCCAGTCCGCAAGGCATTCTATTTCAAGGACGTGGCTACCGATGCCATGAACATAGCCAAGACAAACTGGCCGTCCGTCAATGTCAGTTACACTGAACTTTCCGAAGACATAATCCTCTATGCCGACTACGGACAGATTTCCCGGGTCCTCAACAATCTTGTGAAAAACGCCGTTCAGGCGGGGGCAGGCAACATCACCATCACGGCCTCCATCGACAAGCGCGACCGCACGGTCATCGACGTCTCCAACGACGGCGAACCGCTCAGCAAGTCAAGCCAGGAGCAGCTTTTCGTCCCGTTCTTCACGACCAAGGGCAGCACCGGCACCGGAGTAGGCCTCAGCCTTTCCCGTCAGATGCTGCGCCTCAACGGCGGCACCATCAAGCTCTCATCCAGCACCCCCGAAGCCACGGTTTTCACCATCGTTCTGTAACCTGCTATTTCTCCTCTATCAATACAGGACTACTCGTTATAAATCAGGTCGAGCCCATGTTTCCTATAAAAGAGAAATTTATGATCGCTTGAAATCAGCGGCAACTTTTCTGTAAGAGCCTGCGATATTATCACATGATCGCTCGGATCGTGATGTCCCTCCGCATCATTTATTCACAGACGAGAGTATGTCACCATCGTCTCGAAACCGATGGGAAGAATTGTAATGAAGTACTCGTCAGAAATAGAATGAATCAAGTCAGTGGCACTCCGCCAACGTTTAGTATTGAAACCATTGCTTCTGTAAGCGATAACAAGTTCCTTGACAGATTCCATGCTCATGCAGAGTTCCGTGTCATAGTCGCTGAGAATTTCCGTCACGTCCGGCGACAGGCGTTCCTCGTCCGAAATCATGAAGACGAAGATACAGGTGTCTATAAGAACACGCATGACAGCCTATCTGTAATAGAGCGTCGGGTCATTGACCTTGACAGTCCCCCGAAATTTCAAAACGGCCTCCCAAGTCCTGTTGTACCTCGGTTTGTCCGTTTGGGAAGCCTTCTCCCAAGAGGCAACATACTTTTCTTTCTTTGTATCCTTATCCATCTCTTAATCCTATATAAGTTTAACACCAGTAAGCCAATATGCAAAGTAAGGAAAATTATCCCACAGATAGGTCAAGTAGACATTTCGGG
>DJRM01000034.1:29761-33420 GCA_002440085.1 Bacteroidales bacterium UBA6360 | reverse complement strand
AATTTTTAACGAAGTATTGTCACCAGAGAGCTCGATTCTATGAGCCGTTTTTGCGAGTCTGTCGAGCACGGCATCGGCGACGGTGGTGTTTTTTGCGAGGATATCATACCAGTTTTTTACAGGCAACTGGCTGGTGATGATGGTCGATTTCCGGGCGTGCCGGTCCTCGATGAGTTCCATGAAGTCCATAAGCTGCTGGCCGTCCAGGACCTTCATCCCGAAGTCCTCGATGATAAGCAGATCCACCTCGGCCATCCTGTCGAAGAACTTTGCGGCCTTGGTTTCAATGCGTGACATCTGTATGGCCTCCAGAAGCTTGTTCATGTTGAAGTAACGAACACGGAAGCCGGAGAGACAGGCCTGGTAGCCGAGCGCTGTGGAGATGTAACTTTTACCGACACCGGATGGTCCGGTGATGAGTACGGCCGCTCCTTGCCGCAGGTACTCGCAGGATGCGAGCTGCATGATGCGTCCCCGATCCCTTCCCTTTGCGGGATCGAAGAGCACCTGCTCGATGCTCGCGTCGTAACGGAAGCGGGCGTTTTTTATGAGCCTTGCGGTTTTGTTTGCGGCTCGTTGGTCGTGTTCCGACTGGATAAGCATCACGAGACCGTCTTGAAGGGCGATTTCATGGTGTTTCCTCGTTTCTTGAAGGCTTTGCCAGCATTCCGCCATGCCGGACAGGTGCAGACCCTTGAGGTCTTGGAAGATTTGATTTTCCATGTGTATTTATATTAGTGGGTTATTGGAAGTATTCCCTTCCTCTGATGTTGTCATGGTCGGCCGGGAAGAGCGTGGGCTCCTCGTTCCCCGCCGGGAGACCGGCACATTTGCTTTCAATCAGGTTCTTTATGAAGCCGTAGTTGCAGCGGTTGTGTTCCAGAGCAGCCCGGCAGGCACGTTCGAAGAGCTGCGGGTCCGTTGTCTTCTGGAGATTGAAAAGGCCATCACAGGACTTGTAGAAGGTCTCTGGAGGAACCGTCGTGTTTTGCGCGAAGACACCCCGGATGATGTCTGCGAACCGGGCGGATATCCGCTCGGCACGCCGGATGTACTTGTCCGGTGACAGCTGGACGTAGTTGTTGTAATATGAAGGCAGGTGGGCGGGATTTCGGACATATTCTCCGGTTTTATATGAACGGATATGGGTCGCGATCTTCTCTCCCTGAGGTGAGTATATGTTCACAAGCGTCCGCGTGTAGATGATCCTTACTCTTTGTCCGATGTACTTGAAGGGAACGGAGTAGTAGTTTTTCGTACGGCCCATGTAGATGAAGCTGTTGGCACCGACGAGAAGTTCGCAGCGGTATTTTATTTCGAAGCGCTCAGCCCTCAGCGGCTTCAAGGCGGGCTTGTCGATGGAGATGAAGCGTTCTTCCCTGGTGAACGGCAGGCGTTGCATCCGCCTCTGGTTGTGGAGCGTCATCTGCTCCGCTATCGCCCTGTTGAGTTCCTCGATGGAGAAGAACTGGCGGTTGCGCAGCGGGGCATATACATTGTGATAGGTAAGCTTGACATGATTCTCGACCAGCGCTTTGTCCTTTGGCTTGCCCGACCTGGCAGGTATGGTCACGCAGCCGAAGTGTTCGGCAAAGTCTTCCATCGAGCGGTTGACCTCCGGCTCGTACCGGTCCGCCTTCACGACGGCAGACTTGAGATTGTCGGTGACTATGATTTTCGGGACTCCGCCGATGTGGCGCAGACAACATTCTGCGGCATATAGGAAGTCATCCACCTTCTGCGAGGGGACGGCCATCGCAAAGCCGTAGTCTGACGCCGGAAGTGTCGCGACAAAGACCTGACACTCCACTTCCTCGCCGGTCTCAACGTCCACATAGGGCATCGTGTCCCCGGCAAAGTCCACGAACAGGTATTGACCGCCCTCCCTGTCCGGCGACAGCACGAAGGATGGTTTCTGGGCCTCTGTATATTGATTGACATGATAACAGAACTGCGTGTAACCATACCCGTCGGGATTCCCCGTACGGTACTCGCGCCAGAGAAGATACATCGTCATGTGCTTCCGCTCCAGTTCCGATGCGATATATGGGAGACGCTCCTTGAAG
The DNA here is from genome assembly GCA_002440085.1 of Bacteroidales bacterium UBA6360. Taxonomy (GTDB): domain Bacteria; phylum Bacteroidota; class Bacteroidia; order Bacteroidales; family UBA932; genus Cryptobacteroides. The sequence continues at coordinate 31,354 of DJRM01000034.1, read as the reverse complement.
TCCTGGAACCTCTCGTCGCTGTACGCCGGATTGCCGCCTGTCAGCACACGCTCGATCTCGGGTTCTTCCATGGCCAGAAGTTCCGGTATGGGTATCCCGCACGAATCTGCCAGAGTGATGTACTTGTTGACCGTACCCTTGTACAGGTCCAGTTTACGGCCTATCGACCGGTTTGATTCTCCGTCAAGGTGGAGACGCAACGCTTGCTTGATTTTGTTCATTTCTTTACATTTACCTGCCATGGCTTGCTCAATTTATGGTTGAGTTGCAAAGTTAACGAACAAGTGGGTGGCTATGTTCCGAAAGGCATTGTCCTTCAAGCGCTTTTCTTGCAAAAGTGGGTGCGCATGCTCCGAAAAGGAGGGGCGGCCGCTGACTTTTGCCCTTCTTTGCCTGCGTCTGGGTGGCAATGCTCCGAAATGTGGGGCGGCCGTCGGCCTCGCGCACGCAATTTTTGTAAGGATTTACCGCTTTTTGGGTGGTTATGCTCCGAAATAATCACTGGATTTTCAGCCGTGAGACTGGGTGGTCATGCTCCGAATTTTGTAATCATTTCCGGAGTTGACAACATTGAGAAACTTGAACAGGATTTTCTCGGGACAATACGCTCACAGAAATTCAATGCACCCGTTGATGCACAAATCAGCAAATATGACATTGACGGGAGGAAGGTGCTGGCATTTCATATAGCCTCATCACCCCAAAAGCCGATTTACTTCAATAACCCGCAGAACACATTCATTCGCTTCGGAAGCGGAGACCAGAGGGCGACAAATGCCGAAATCACCGCAATGTTCCGCAATCAGGCATTCGGCGTCAAATCAGAACAGACAATTCCCGGGACAAGGGTTGAAATGTTGAATATGGATTCGCTTCACGGATACCGCAATTATATGAAAATATGGGGAGACCGACCTGAACTCACTGTGAATGATGATGAAGACTTCTGTAAAAAACTGGGTATATGCGACCAGAACGGACTGCTGAATTATGGTGGCCTGATTATGTTCGGAAAGTATGAATTTCTCCGTGAATATGTGCCGACATTCTGGATGGACTTAGTGGAAATCCCAGGGAGCAGCGTTTCCGCGGCCAAGGTCCGATATACTTACAGGATTCCCGAGCAGGACAATCTGTGGGAGTACTATATGGTTCTGATTAAAAGGCTCAGATTACTGGTTGACACTCCGTTCAAGATGAATCGTGAAGGATTTAACATAGAGGATCTGTCCCAATTCAAAATTCTGCGCGAGGCGCTCGTGAATATGCTGATTCATGCCGACCATTTCAGCACAATACATTCGTGCATTCATGTCTATACGAACCGAGTTGAGTTCTTCAATGCCGGTGCATTTCCTATTCCGCTTGAACAAATCGGCGCAAAATTGTATTCGAATCCACGAAACCCCATTATCGCCAAGCTTTTCCGCCTCGTTCATCTTTCCGAAACAGTCGGCTACGGTATGGATCTTATGCGGGAATGGAAGCCCATTACAGGATTTGATATGTCCGTCACAAGCGACATAACAAGCACAACCGTGACATTCTACCTGCAAGCGCACAATATTAACGACAATGTTAATGACAATGTTA
>DJRM01000034.1:5678-29695 GCA_002440085.1 Bacteroidales bacterium UBA6360 | reverse complement strand
CAATGTTAATGACAATGTTAATAATATTCTGCAATTCTGCATCAGCCCCAAATCTCGAAGAGAAATATTTTCCCACATAGGACTGGTTTATCACACAAACTCATATCGAAAACATATAGAGCCGCTCGTTTCGGCAGGTCTCATAGAATTGACAGTCCCAGAAAAACCCAAAAGCAGAAACCAGAAGTTCATAACGACGGAAAAGGGAAAGAGTCTCCTGTCCAACAAATCAGCATCGAGATAAGACGCTAACCAGTGGCGTAATCCTTTGTCAATATTCCACTGGGCATCAGGGTCGCCCTCAAAGGCCGACATATACATATCATCTATATCAGATTGGGAATATCCGAAATCTGATTGCGAATATCCAAAATCACTTACATTAAGAGAGTCCGGGATGGGATATGTCCTAACCTCTTTACTCTCAGCATCAAATACATGAATTGTCGCCCCCGATAAAAGTGGTTCTTCCGCAATTTAGTTGAAATGTGATCCTAATAGGTATGTCTATGGGGGCGAAGAGTTCCCATAAATATCTGTTTGTATGGGCGCGCCTCCCTCGACTCATGAAGAGGAAAATGGTGTTCAGCGACCTATGCTTCAACTAAATTGCGGAAGAACCACCATTCTCGGATTTAAGAGGTCAAGAATCGCTGATTTATCGGAATTCAGAGACCAAAAATTGTCTATTTATCGGATTTTTAACATCAAAAATCTCGAATTTATCGGAATTTAGTTATATTTGCAGAAGCAAAAAAAAGATTATATGTTTAACGAACAGATTATACTACAGGTTCTTGCGGAACAAAAGGAAGAAATACAAGGCTATCGTTATAGAAATTGGATAACGAGAGCGGAAGAATCCATGTTCGAGTTTGACAGCACATTGGCTCAAGTTGTAATCGGAGTGCGACGAAGCGGGAAATCGACTCTCTGCCACAAGGTGCTTTTGGAACATGGTGTCAGATATGCCTATGTCAATCTGGATGATGACCGGCTTGCAGACATAAAAACCGAAGACCTCAACACCGTACTTTCCTGTGTCTATCAACTTTATGGAACCGATGTGCAATATCTGTTTCTAGACGAGATTCAGGATGTCGAGGGATGGTATCTGTTTGTCAATCGTCTTCTGCGAACCAATTTGCACATATTCGTCACAGGCAGCAACGCAAAGCTTCTCAGCGGAGAACTCGCGACGCATCTGACCGGACGATACAATGAAATCAGACTGTTTCCATTCTCGTTTTCAGAATATTGTGATTTTCACAGAGTTGACACGACGGGAATAACGACAAAAGCGGAGGCTGAACGGAAAAGGGCGTTCATGGCCTATATAAATGACGGCGGATTTCCGGAAATGCAGAATCTGCGCAACAAGCGGGGCTATGTCGAAGGGTTGTTGGAGGCCATATTGCAGAAAGACATAAAGAAGCGCTTCAAAATCCGCGATGTTGACGCATTGAGGAAAATAGCCGGACATCTCATCAGCAATTCTTGCCAGGAGGTCAACTACGAGGCGTTGTCAGAGATTTTCAATATATCGGACAAAACGATAAGAAAATATGTGTCTTACCTGCAACAGGCATTTCTTGTTCAATTGCTCCAGAGGCATTCATTCAAGAGCAGGGAACGAATCAGAGGGCAGAAATCATATATCGTGGATCCCGGTTTGCAAAATAATCGTGAAAATTCAATGGCTGCAGAAAACATCGGCTGGAGACTTGAAAATGTTGTATTCATTGAACTGATGAGACGGTGCGCAAAAGATTTTACGGACATATATTTCTATAGGCCCGAAGCTGCCGGAAAAGAGGTCGATTTCGTCCTATGCGACAGGAATAAAGCCATAGAACTCGTTCAGGTCGCATATAACATTGATTCCGAGAAAACATTAAAGCGCGAGACTTCAGCGCTCGTTGCGGCATCAGACACGCTGCATTGCGACAGTCTCACACTCATCGCGCTCACTCAGACACGGGACATTGAAATAGACGGCAAGACAATCCATATAAAGTCAGCTTTGGACTGGCTGCTGTCGTTATCGGAATAGGCTATTTTTAATCTGAACATCAAATGAAGACATTTTCACTTATCTGGAGCATTTTCGTCATTGCGCTGATTCTGTTCGTCTGTGCGTTGCAAATCATTGACTACAGAAAAACAAAAGATGACAGGGCAATCTCTCCGGAAGATTTGAGAGAGCTGAGGAAAAGGTATCTGAGAGTAGTGCTTATACTTGGAGCGATACTCTTATTGGATCACGTCGAAAGGCTAGTCAATTAAGTCTGACTTTGTCACAAAATAATTTTTGCCGATTTCTGGAGTGTTTTGTCGGATTCCAGAAGTCCAAAATCGCTGATTTATCGGAATTCAGAGACAGAAAATCGCCAATTTATCGGGTTTTAAGCATTGCAACTCTCGGATTTACCGAAATTTAACTATATTTGCAGCCAAATCTAAAGTCAAACTTTAAATTTGGCTAAACAATGAATAAACAATTGATATGCAGAACTATGGCCTCATACATTGAGAGCCTCTTCAAATATTTGCCGGTAATTACATTGACCGGTCCCCGGCAGTCCGGCAAAACCACACTATGCAGAACTGTTTTCTCCAGTCTTCCATACACCAATCTTGAGGATGCATCTACACTTGCGGAGGTACGCATGGATCCCAAGGCGTTTCTTGCAAAATATCCCAAAGGAGTAATCATCGACGAGGCGCAGAATTTCCCGGAGATTTTTTCCTATTTACAAGTAGCTGTAGATGAAGACCGTATAACAGAAAACGAGCGAAAGTTCATTGTCACAGGCAGCAACAATTTCTCACTGATGCAACATATCACGCAGTCTATGGCTGGCAGGACGGCCGTAATGTCTCTGCTTCCGCTTTCTACGGAGGAAATCCTGTCTGCCCGGCCTGATGTCGGGACTTCGGAAATGTTGTTGCGCGGCGGATACCCTGCAATATGGTCCGTAGGATTGGAGGGACGTCAGATATTGCTGAGCAACTACTACACGACATACATCGAGAGAGATGTTCGCTCACTCGTGAACCTGAAAGACCTGCAGGCGTTCCAGATGTTCATTCGCCTTGCCGCAGGACGAATCGGTCAGGAATTCAATGCATCAGCGCTTTCTGTTGAGGTGGGTGTGAGCGTCCCGACCATAAAGAACTGGCTGAGCGTGCTCTCCGCCTCATATGTTGTTTATCTGCTTCAGCCCTACCATGCAAATCTCGGCAAACGACTTACAAAGACTCCAAAGCTATATTTTTATGACACCGGTCTGGCGAGTTATCTGCTCGGAATCAACACGGTGGAACAACTTGATGTGCATCCGCAGCGCGGGAGCCTATTTGAGAATATGGTCGTGAACGACATTCTCAAACACGGAGCCAACCTCGGGCATCAGGAAAGTCTCTTTTTCTACCGAGACAAATCGCAGCGCGAGGTAGATGTACTGAGGCTGTTGCAGGAAGGCTCCCTCGAAGCCTACGAGATAAAGGCGGGTATGACATTCAACACCGACTATTTCAAGCATTTACACTATCTGCAATCTCTTTTGGGAAATCAGCTCAAACGAACATCGGTAATTTATGATGGAGAACAGGAAAGCCAACAGCCCATTGACGGGTACTGCAATTTCCGTCATCTGCAACTGGAGCAATAGCCATTGGACTCTTTGACCGAGTTCCGGAAAGCCGCGTCGCTATAAAAATAATTTTTGCCGCTTTCGGGTTTTGTGAGTAACTTAGCGAGTTCAAAATTTGGGAGGAAAATGACATGGCAAAGGAGAGTTCGGGGTTGACGCCGATGATGAAGCAGTTTTTCGCGGTGAAGTCACAGCACCCGGAGGCTCTGCTGCTATTCCGATGCGGGGATTTTTACGAGACATACGGGGACGACGCTCTGACGGCGAGCAAGATTCTGGGAATCGTGCTCACGCGGCGCTCCAACTCGGCTCCGGACTCCGTTCCCATGGCCGGGTTTCCCCACCACTCCATCGACACCTACCTTCCGAGGCTCGTGCGGGCAGGCTACAAGGTCGCGGTCTGCGACCAGCTGGAAGACCCGAAGCTCACAAAGAACATCGTCAAGAGGGGCATCACCGAGGTCGTGACTCCGGGAGTGGCCTTCAACGAGCAGTTGCTCGACCAGAAGGAGAACAACTTCATTGCCGGGCTGTGCTTCAGCAAGGACAAGTGCGGGGCGGCGTTTCTGGACGTCTCCACAGGCACGTTTCAGGTGGCTGAAGGGTCGCCGGACTATGTGCTGAACCTTATAGACTCGTTCGGGCCTAAGGAGCTGCTCGTTCCCAAGGGCTATGAAAAGAGCATAAAGGAAAAGACAAACGGGAAATACTATGTCTCCACGCTTGAGGAGTGGGCCTTCGTCTATGACAACTCGGTCGAGAAACTGAAAAAACAGCTGAGAGTCGATTCTCTCAAGGGATTTGCTGTGGATAATTTCGCGCTGGGAGTGACTGCGGCCGGAGCGCTGCTGATTTACCTCGAACAGACGCAACACAGCGGCCTGAGCAACATCTGCTCCATCTCCCGCATCGACGGTGAGAGGTTCGTGTGGATGGACCAGTTTACCTACCGCAATCTCGAAATCTTCGGAAGCACCACGGGGAAGGACGGGGTCAGCCTCATCGACGTGGTCGATTACGCATCCTGCCCGATGGGCTCAAGGCTCCTGCGTAACTGGCTCGCGCTGCCGATTATGGACCTCGACGAGCTAAGACAGCGCCACGACATCGTGGAATGGTTCACGAAGAACAGGGAAAGCCTCGGCACGGTGAAGGAACTCATCGGCGACGTCGGAGACCTTGAAAGGATTGTCTCCCGGGCTGCGGCGGGGAAGATTCTGCCGAGGGGAGTGCTTATGGTCAAGCGGGGGCTGAGCCGGATGAAACCTATAAAGAAACTGTGCGAAGACTCCGGATGCGGGCCGCTGAAGGAACTGGCGGAAGGACTCGAAGGCTGCAACGAACTTGTTGAATCTCTGGAAAGGACCATCGACCCGAACACGGCGGCGATGCTCGGAAAGGGCGACGTGATTGCCCCGGGGGTGAACGCGGAACTGGACGAACTGCGCCGCATCGCACGCCACAGCAAGGACTATCTCCTTGAAATACAGCAGCGCGAGACCGAACGCACGGGCATAGGCTCGCTCAAGGTCAGCTACAACTCGGTCTTCGGCTACTACCTCGAAGTGCGCAACGTCCACAAGGACAAGGTTCCTCAGGAATGGGTGCGCAAGCAGACGCTCGTGAACGCGGAAAGATACATAACCCCGGAACTCAAGGAATATGAGGAGAAGATTCTCGGAGCGGAAGAGAAGATATATATTCTTGAGTCACAGATATATAATGAGCTCGTCGAGAAGATTCGCGCTGACATCGTGAAGATTCAGCGCAACTGCGGAATCATCGCCCGGCTCGACGTCCTGTCCGGCTTCGCGCAGCTCGCGCTCGAAAGAAACTACTGCCGTCCGCAGATGAACGGCGGAATGAAGCTCGACATCATCGAGGGGCGGCATCCCGTCATCGAGACAATGATGCCCGCCGGCGAGGAATATGTCCCGAACGACGTGCACCTCGACTCCGACGGGCAGCAGATAATCATACTCACGGGTCCGAACATGGCCGGAAAGTCCGCTCTCCTGCGTCAGACGGCGCTCATCGTGCTGCTCGCGCAGATAGGTTCGTTCGTTCCGGCGAAGAAGGCTGAAATCGGGTGGTTCGACAAGATATTCACCCGTGTGGGCGCGTCCGACAACATATCCCGGGGAGAATCGACGTTCATGGTGGAGATGCTCGAGACCTCGATGATTCTCCACAACCTCAGCGCCCGCTCGCTCGTGCTTCTCGACGAAATCGGACGCGGTACATCGACCTACGACGGAATGTCCATAGCGCGAGGCATCGTCGAATACATCCACGAATACGGGCACGGTGCAAAGACCCTCTTCGCGACGCACTACCACGAGCTGAACGACATGGAGGGCATCTACCCGCACATCCGCAACTACCACATCGCCGTCAAGGAGGTGGGCAGGCAGGTCATTTTCCTGCGCAAGATGGTCGAGGGCGGAGTGGCGCACAGCTTCGGCCTGCACGTGGCGAGGATGGCCGGGATGCCGCCGCAGGTGATTGAGTCGGCGGAACGCACGCTCGCGGAGCTGGAGGCTAACGACGGCAAGGCGCCGCTGATAAAGACAGCCAAAATGGCCGCCGCGTCCGAGACTGGCTCCGTCAAGCCGCACAATGTCAAGGAAGGGCGTGTGGAAAGCGACGGATCGCTCCAGCTGAGCTTCTTCCAGCTCGAAGACCCGCTGCTGTCCTCCCTCAAGGAAGACCTCGACAAGGCCGACCTCAACTCGATGACTCCGCTTCAGGCATTTGACCTGCTGAGGTCGATGAAGGAGAAAATGGGGATATAAAGCAAAAAAAAAAACTCGCCAATCTCAGGAAAAAATCCGTCAGATTGGCGAGTTTGCAAAATGTGTCACTATTCAAGTTTTCTGGCACCATCAGAAATCACGACGTCAATCACAATCGGATAGTGTCCGTACTTCTCCATGAACGCGGCCTTTGCCTTAGCGATGAACGCTCCGTAGAGTTCCTCCTTAACGAGGTTGATTGTACAGCCACCGAAGCCGCCGCCCATGATTCTTGACCCTGTCACGCCGCATTCCTTGGCGATAGTGGCAAGGAAGTCAAGTTCCTCGCATGAAACCTCATAGTCCTTGGACATGCCCCAGTGTGTCTCGTACATCCTCGCTCCGACTGTCTCATAGTCTCCCTTGTTGAGAGCATCGCATACATCGAGAACGCGCTGTTCCTCACCGATTACATAACGCGCACGCTTGTAGTCTTCCTCGGAAATCTTGTCCTTTATGGCGTCAAGCTGTTCCATCGTCGCTCCACGCAGGAACTCCTGACCGAGAACCTTTGCAACCCTCTCGCAGGATGCGCGGCGGTCGTTGTAAGGAGAGCCTACGAGTTCATGCTTCACGCATGAGTTGAGAAGAACAAGCCTGTAGCCATGCTGACCAGGATCAAAAGGAAAATACTCGAACTCCATTGAACGACAGTCAAGACGCATCAGATTGCCTTTCTTTCCGAAAACGGAAGCGAACTGGTCCATGATGCCGCAGTTCACGCCACAATAGTTGTGCTCTGTGCTCTGGCCGATGCGCGCAAGTTCGAACTTGTCGATTCCGTTCTGGAAAATTTCGTTGAGCGCAAACGCGAAGGTGCTCTCAAGAGCGGCTGACGATGACATGCCAGCACCTAGAGGAACGTCACCGGAGAAAACGGTGTCGAATCCCTCGACTTTTCCGCCTCTTTTGATGGTCTCGCGGCAAACGCCGAACACATACCTCGCCCAACTCTGAACAGGTGCATCCTCCTCGTTGAGCCCGAACTCGCAGTATTCGTCGAGGTCGAGCGCGAAGGCCTTCACCTTGTTTGTTCCGTTAAGCCTGATTTCCGCGACAATTCCCTTGTCGATTGCCCCCGGGAACACGAAGCCTCCGTTGTAGTCGGTGTGCTCTCCGATGAGGTTGATACGTCCTGCCGAAGCATAGAATTCGCCGTCACCCCCAAACAGGGTGTCGAACTTTTTAGCGATTGCTGTCTTGTCCATGTTTATCAATTTTAGTTTATAATTTTTGATCAGTACGTGTGTCTTGCCGGCGATTTTCGCCAAGCGGAGCCAAAGTTATAAAATTTTTGCATTAAACGAACCGGCATCATCGCAAATTCCGCCATTATGAGCGATATGTTCTGAAAAATGAGATATTTGAATATCTTTTGTGGTCTATATTCGATTCCATCGCTCTTTTTCCCCCTCCGGTCACATACTGAACTCAAGCAGTATCGGGCAGTGGTCGCTCACTCCTCCGGCATACCGCGGGCCGACATATGTCCTCATGGGTTTGAAGCCCGTGTGCGTTCTGTCTTCTGTCATTAGAAACGGAACATGAATGACGCTCATCTTAAAGTTGCCTCCGTCTCCGCCAATGCTCCTGCCCGGTGCATTTTCTGCAGCACCTTCATACATGTCGTCATGGCGACAGCCGGAAAGTGGCTTGTAACCTACAAGAAAGTGGTCTATCAGCTCCCATCTCCCTTCATACCTTATACTCCCCTCGCCATTTTCACAAAGCGGCTCAGCGAGGTTTTTTAACCGTCCGTCCAGCAGGATGAACTGCCGCCCGTCCGGAGTGTCGTTGAAGTCCCCCATCGCCACAATCGGTGCATCCGAGACCCGCATTATGGAATCGCACACATCCCGCAGCGCCGCCATGGCCAGTTCCCTGGCGCGCATCGATGCCTTTGCGCCGGAAAACTTCGACGGGTGGTGGTTCACCAAAAGGTGAATCCGCGGTGGCTTTAAAGAATCCCCCGTCGCCACGTTATTATCAGGAACACCAGCCGAAACGAAGCCGGAGCCTCTCGGGCCAGAAAGATACTCGGCATACACATACAATATGTCCCTCGTCCGCATCAACACCCCGCCGTCTCCATAAATATGCACAGGCCGCGAAGACAACACCCTTACCACGTCGCGTCGGTAGAGCAGCGCAACGTCGATTCCACGCCTGTCCGACGAATCATAATGCACATATCCATAGTTCAACTTCTTCAGCACCGGCGAATTGACAAGACGGTTCAGCACAAAGGCATTCTCCACCTCAGCGACGCCCACGACAGCAGGCGGTTCACCGTCAGCACAGCAGTTCTCCCCCATCCACAGCAGCGTCTTCCCGACCATATTGCATTTTTTCGTGAACCTGGCCTTAGTCCATCTCCGGCTTCCCCGCGACGAGAAATCCGCATCTGAAGAAGACCCGCCGTCGTCGAAATAGTCGAAGAAATTTTCAAGATTCCAGAACACGATGTCCGCCTGCGCCTCAGCCCTTCCCGCAGGAACAAACAAAACGGTGCACACCGCAATAACCCCGAACGCATATTTCCGTATCAAAGACATATTATCCTACATTTCAATATCCGTGAACATATATTCCCGCAAACCCGCCAAATGTCGGAAGAATCGGCGAAATTGATTGAAAGAAAAAGAAAAACATTTGCTACTTTTGCAGTCCTATTTTAAAAAAAAGAAAAAATGTCACTGAAATGCGGTATAGTCGGACTTCCGAACGTCGGGAAATCCACTCTTTTCAATTGCGTAAGCTCGGGAAAGGCACAGAGCGCAAACTTCCCTTTCTGCACCATAGAACCTAACATCGGCTCGACCATTGTCCCCGACAAGAGACTTGACGTGCTGAACGAACTCTGCCATCCGAAGAGCCTCGTGCCGGCAACTGTGGAAATTGTGGATATTGCGGGGCTAGTGAAGGGAGCCAGCAAGGGTGAAGGCCTCGGCAACCAGTTCCTTGCAAACATACGAGAGACTGACGCCATCCTTCATGTGCTCCGCTGCTTCGACGACCCGAACATCGTGCATGTGGAAGGCTCTGTCGACCCGGTGAGGGACAAGGAAGTGATTGACCTCGAACTTCAGATCAAGGATCTGGAAACGGTTGAGAGCAGGCTCGCGAAGGTCTCAAAGCAGGCCAAGGCAGGCGGGGACAAGACGGCGGCAAAGATGATGGAACTCCTGCTGCGCTACAAGGAGGCTCTCGAAAGCGGAAAGAGCTGCCGCAGCGTGAAACTTGAGAATCCGGAGGAAATCGCGCTCTCAAAGGAGCTTTTCCTCCTCACCGACAAGCCAATCCTCTATGTCTGCAATGTGGACGAGGCATCGGCGAAGAGCGGCAACAAGTACGTCGATGCCGTGCGCGAGGCCGTAAAGGACGAGGACGCCGAAATTCTCGTGATTTCAGCGAAGATTGAGTCCGACATCGCCGAGCTTGAGACCTACGAGGAAAGGCAGATGTTCCTTGAAGAGCTCGGACTTGAGGAATCGGGCGTGGTGCGGCTCATCCAGTCCGCCTACGCGCTGCTCAACCTCCAGACATTCTTCACCGCCGGCGCCGATGAGGTCCGCGCCTGGACCATCCACAAGGGCGACAAGGCCCCGAAGGCCGCCGGAGTCATCCACACCGACTTCGAGAAGGGTTTCATCCGCGCCGAGGTCATAAAGTACGATGACTTCATCACGCTCAAGTCCGAGGCAGCCTGCCGCGCCGCCGGCAAACTCGGAGTCGAGGGCAAGGATTATGTCGTGCAGGACGGCGACATCATGCACTTCCTGTTTAATGTGTAAACCGTATAATATCGGCATCTGCTGCGTTACAAGAACAATAAAGGTGACCAGAATCGATCTGATCACCTTTATTTCTTAATGTGTTGAAACAGCCCAAAATGCCAGGCTGGACGGAATATTCCCTAATCCTTAAACTTAGCGCAAAGATATTCCCTGTTCAGACGCGCGATGTGGGAGACGGTGATGTGCTTAGGGCACTCCATCTCACAGGCGCGTGTGTTGGTGCAGGAGCCGAATCCGAGTTCGTCCATCTTAGCCACCATAGCCTTTGCACGCTTTGCGGCCTCTACCTTACCCTGAGGAAGGAGAGCGAGGGAACTTACGCGGGCAGCCACGAAAAGCATCGCCGAGCCGTTCTTGCAGGTTGCCACGCAGGCACCGCAGCCGATGCAGGCAGCGCCGTCCATGCTCTCCTCGGCCTTTTCGCGAGGAATTGGAATGGCATTGGCATCAGGCACACCGCCGGTGCCTACAGAAACATATCCGCCTGCCTGAAGAATCTTGTCAAACGCCTGACGGTCAACTACAAGATCCTTGATTACAGGGAAACCGTGACTTCTCCACGGCTCGATGGTGATTGTGTCACCGTCCTTGAACTTACGCATGTGAAGCTGGCAGGTTGTTACCTCATCGTCAGGTCCATGCGCGCGTCCGTTGATATAGAGTGAGCAGGCTCCGCATATTCCCTCACGGCAGTCGTGGTCGAAGGAAACGGGACCCGAAGACTTGCATCCCTTCTCCACAGCGACAGGATCCATACCTTCCTCAATCAGCTGCTCGTTAAGGATGTCAAGCATCTCAAGAAAAGAGCTGTCAGGCGAAATACCCTTGACCTGATAGGTCTCGAAATGCCCTTTCTCCTTGGCGTTTTTCTGACGCCATACTTTCAAAGTCAAATCCATTATAGAATCTGTTTTAATTTTTTTCAATAATTCAAGAAGTGTTTAAAAAATTGAAAACAGCTTCTTTTAGTCTTTATAATTTCTTGTCGCTATGTGAATGTTCTCGTACTTGAGAGGTTCCTTGTGGAGTTCAGGCTCAACGCCGTCGCCCTTGTACTCCCAGGCAGCAACGTACATATAGTGTTCATCGTCACGCTTGGTCTCACCATCCTCGGTCTGCATCTCCTCACGGAAATGACCGCCGCAGGACTCGCGCCTGTCAAGCGCGTCAAGAGCCATGAGTTCACCGATTTCAAGGAAGTCGGCAAGACGCAGAGCCTTTTCAAGCTCCTGGTTGAATGTGCCCTGGACGCCGGCAACATAGACATTGCTCCAGAACTCTTTCTTGAGTTCACGAATCATCTGGATGCCTTCCTTCAGACCGGCCTCGTTGCGGGCCATACCGACGTGCTCCCACATGATGTGACCGAGCTTCTTGTGGATGGTATCAACGGATTCCTTACCCTTGATGGACAGAAGCCTGTCAATCTTGGCGCGGACTGCCTTCTCTGCCTCCTCAAACTCAGGAGCGCCGATGTCGGTCTTAGGCTCCTTGAACTTGGAAGCGAGGTAGTCGCCGATGGTGTAAGGGAGAATGAAGTATCCGTCAGCAAGACCCTGCATGAGGGCTGACGCACCGAGACGGTTTCCGCCGTGGTCAGAGAAGTTGGCTTCGCCGATTGCATAAAGACCCGGGATGGTAGTCTGGAGGTTATAGTCAACCCAGAGACCGCCCATGGTGTAGTGGATTGCCGGATAAATCATCATCGGCTCCTTGTAAGGGTCGGACGCAGTAATCTTCTCGTACATCTGGAAGAGGTTGCCGTAGCGTGCCTTGATGACGTCCTTGCCGAGACGCTCGATGGCCGTCTTGAAGTCAAGGAATACGGCGAGACCGGTCTCGTTCACGCCATAGCCCGCGTCGCAGCGCTCTTTGGCGGCACGGGAAGCGACGTCACGAGGAACGAGGTTTCCGAATGCCGGGTATCGGCGCTCAAGATAGTAATCCCTGTCTTCTTCAGGAATGTCGGAAGGCTTTATCTCGTGCTTTCGGAGCTTTGCGACGTCCTCAAGCTTCTTAGGAACCCAGATGCGCCCGTCGTTGCGCAGAGACTCTGACATGAGCGTGAGCTTCGACTGCTGCTCGCCGTGAACCGGAATACATGTCGGGTGAATCTGTGCGAAGCAAGGATTCGCGAAGAACGCTCCCTTCTTGTAGCACTGCCATGCCGCCGAACCGTTGGAGTTCATGGCGTTGGTGGAAAGGAAGTAGGTGTTTCCGTATCCGCCTGACGCTATAACAACAGCGTGTGCGCCGAAACGCTCGATTTCACCGGTGACAAGATTACGCGCGATGATACCCTTTGCCTCCCCGTTGATGAGCACGATGTCAAGCATCTCATGACGCGGGTAGGACTTCACCGTTCCGGCCGCAATCTGACGGTTAAGAGCGGCGTATGCCCCGAGAAGGAGTTGCTGGCCGGTTTGTCCGCGGGCGTAGAACGTACGGCTCACCTGAGCCCCGCCGAAAGAGCGGTTTGCGAGAAGTCCGCCGTATTCCCTCGCGAAAGGAACACCCTGCGCGACACACTGGTCGATGATGTTGTTGCTGACTTCCGCAAGACGGTAGACGTTAGCTTCACGGCTACGGTAGTCACCGCCCTTGATTGTATCGTAGAACAGGCGGTAGATGGAGTCGTTGTCGTTCTGGTAGTTCTTCGCCGCGTTGATGCCGCCCTGAGCCGCAATCGAATGTGCGCGGCGAGGTGAATCGCTGATGCAGAAGACCTTCACGTTGTAGCCGAGTTCGCCGAGGGAAGCGGCTGCAGACGCTCCTCCCAGACCCGTGCCGATGACAATGATTTCCATCTTTCTCTTGTTGCCGGGCGATACAACCCGGATCTGAGACTTGTGCTTTGTCCATTTCTCGGCCAAAGGACCCTCAGGAATCTTTGAAATCAATTCTTTTGCCATTATATATAAGGTTTACAGATTTATCCTCAAAAATCAGATATAAAATATTCAACCTGCAAAGTTAGCAAATCTTTCGTTCATTCCTATATTGTCATTTTGAACGAAGCGAGAAATATTCTTTCATTCAAACAAAAGATTTTCGTCCGGATGAATGCGGTCGATGCCGAGGTGAGCGTATGCGAGGTCCGTCACTTCCCTGCCCCGAGGCGTGCGCATTATGAATCCTTCCTTTATGAGGAACGGCTCATAGACCTCTTCCAGCGTGCCCTGATCCTCACCGACCGCCGTTGCGATGGTGTTCGCCCCGACAGGACCACCCTTGAACTTGGTGATTATTGTCTTGAGAATCTTGTTGTCTATCGAGTCCAATCCCCTCTTGTCTATATTCAGCGCATCGAGGGCATATTTAGCGATTCCAAGGTCAATGCTTCCATTTCCCACCACCTGCGCAAAGTCCCTCACGCGCCTCAGCAGCGAGTTCGCGATACGCGGCGTGCCGCGGCTCCGCAGAGCAATCTCATACGCTGCGGCATCGTCAATCGGAACGTTCAGAATCCCGGCGCTCCTCTCTACGATTTTCTGAAGCGTGGGCGTGTCGTAGTACTCCATGGCACACTTTATCCCGAAACGGGCACGCAGCGGCGAAGTCAAGAGTCCGCTTCGCGTCGTGGCACCCACAAGCGTGAAAGGATTGAGAGACAGACGTATGGATCTTGCACCGGGTCCCTTGTCCACCATAATGTCGATGACGAAATCCTCCATCGCTGAATAGAGGTACTCCTCCACTACCGGGGAAAGCCTGTGAATCTCGTCGATAAAGAGAACGTCGCCTTCCTCAAGAGAAGTAAGCAGCCCTGCAAGATCTCCTGGCTTGTCAAGCACAGGGCCAGAAGTGACTTTCATGTTCACCCCGAGCTCATTTGCTATGATGTGCGCCAGCGTGGTCTTGCCAAGCCCCGGAGGACCGTGAAAGAGCACATGGTCGAGGGTCTCCCCTCTCATCTTTGCCGCAGCCACGAAAATCTTCAGGTTGCGTATGATCTTGTCTTGTCCGGAAAATTCTTCGAGCCCCTGCGGCCTTATAATTCCGTCAATTTCCTTATCTTTGCCCGCGCTGACGTCGTGCGGATTGAACTCAGTTTCCATCGTCTGAATAATTTTGTACAAATATAAATTTATTTGCCCGAATTTGCCAATGACGCAGACAGCCGCGGCGGGGTTCAGAAAAATTATTAAAAGAAAGAAAAATATATTTTAAAGGATGATGATAAATTTGTGTTGATATGTTGATAACATGTCTAACGCTCTGTTTAACAATGTTTTGTAGTATCAATAGCTGTTGAAAAGCCTTTATTAAGAAATTTGATAAAAAAATCGGCGGATACTTGCTTTTGCGGAAAAGGCTGTGGGATATAGAAAATTATGTGATTTCAAAAAATATTTACGATTAGATTTGAACAGGTTTTCCAACAGGTTATCAACGGAGAAATGGAGAAATTGTTAATAAGTCAAAAATCAGTCGCAGAACTTTCTGAAAGAATGGAAAAGTCGGAGGAAACGTTCTGTTCGGGGCTGTTTCTTTCCGCCCGGTGGTTCGTGGTCTCGCAGGTCTGCCGTCCGGGGGTCAACTTCATAGTCCTTCCTGACAGGGATTCTGCCGAGTATTGCTCTTCTGACCTTTATGACCTCGTCGACGGGGACAGGGTGTTTTTCCTGCCGGATTCTGGCAAGAAGATAGAAAAGAGCAATTATAAATCCTCGCTCGGAGTCCAGAGGACATCGTCAATAGGGAAGATTTTGGAATATGACGGAGTCGAACAGCTGTTCTTCGTCACCTATCCAGAAGCGCTTGAGGAAAAGGTCGCTGAGGGCGGGAATGACAGCGCAAGGGTCCTCAAGATACGCGAGGGAGATGAGTATGACCGCGAGAAGCTCACGGACAGACTGTTTTCGATGGGATTCACCCGCGTAGACTTCGTGAGCGAGCCGGGGCAGTATGCCGTCAGGGGTGCTCTCATCGACATATTCTCGTATTCTTGGAACAATCCCTACCGAATATCATTCTTCGGCGACGAAGTGGACGGAATCAGCGTTTTCGACTGTAACTCGCAGCTGTCCAAGGAAAAGCTTTCCGAGGTGGAAATTTTCGCGGACCTTTCATCTGGTGCAGGCGATGCGGAAACAGCCGTTTCTGTGACGGAACTTCTTCCGGGGGACACGCTCGTCTGGCTTGATTCTTCGGACATGTACAAGGACAGGGAGTTCTACAGCGGTCTGCGCAGGTTCCGCAGGGTTTTCCTCGAAGTGCCGATTTCCGCTTCCGGGGTGTCACCCGTGAGGTTCAGCATTGCCCCACAGCCGGTCTTCAACAAAAACTTCGAGCTTCTGACCGAGGACCTTCGCGAGAAGATAGGAAGCGGCTACAGGGTCTGCATCTGCGGAGAGAAGAAATCTCAGCTTGAGCGTCTTGAGAGCATACTCATTCAGAACGAGGGCTATCTTCCTGAGTTCGTGCCTTCCCGTACCGTTCACAGCGGGTTCATCGACAATGAGGACAAGGTTTGCGTCTACACGGACCACGAGATTTTCGACCGTTTTCACAGGGTCAGCCTGCGTCGCACCGTGGAGAAAAGCGAGCAGTTGACAATCAATGACTTGACTTCATTCGCGATAGGGGACTACATCGTCCACATCGACTATGGCGTGGGAATATTCGGTGGACTCGTGAGGATGAAGGATGATAAGGGTCGTGTGCACGAGGTCGTGAAACTCATATATAAGGACAACGACGTCGTTTTTGTCTCTGTCCATGCCCTGCACAAGATTTCGCGCTACCGCTCGAAGGACAGCGAGCCTCCTAAGATCTACAAACTCGGCTCCAAGACATGGCAGACGCTCAAGTCCAGTGCAAAGAAAAAGGTAAAGGACATTGCCAAAGACCTTATAAAGCTGTACGCCAAGAGACGCGCGTCAAAGGGCTTCGCCTTCTCTCCGGACACATTCCTCCAGACAGAGCTGGAGTCTTCTTTCATGTATGAGGACACTCCGGATCAGGAAAAGGCGGTGCAGGCGGTCAAGAGGGACATGGAAGACAGCTGCCCGATGGACAGGCTTGTCTGCGGGGACGTGGGATTTGGAAAGACCGAGGTGGCAATCAGGGCTGCGTTCAAGGCGGCCACGGACGGCAAGCAGGTGGCAGTGCTCGTGCCGACGACCATACTCGCGCTCCAGCACTACAAGACATTCACTTCCCGTCTGAAGGAATTCCCTTGCAATATAGAGTTCGTCAGCAGGCTACGTACAGCGAAGGAAATCAGCGATATACGACAAAGGCTCAAGAGCGGTTCCATCGACATACTCATCGGAACGCACAAGATTCTCGGCTCGACTTTCGAGTTCAGGGATTTGGGACTCCTCATCATCGACGAGGAACAGAAATTCGGGGTGGGGGCAAAGGAGAAACTGCGTCAGATGAAGGAATCAGTCGACACTCTCACGCTCACCGCGACCCCGATTCCGCGAACCCTTCAGTTCTCGCTTCTCGGTGCGCGCGACCTCTCCATCATATCCACGCCTCCCCCGAACAGGATTCCCGTGCAGACGGAAATAATGCTCTTCGACGGCGATGAAATCCGCAAGATCATCACATACGAACTGAACCGCGGAGGGCAGGTTTTCTTCCTTCACAACAAGGTGGAGGAACTCCAGTCTATCTACGACATCCTTCACAGGCTCGTTCCTGACATGAAAATATGCATTGCGCACGGCCAGATGGAAGCCAAGGTGCTGGAAGACAGAATTCTCGACTTCATGGCCGGCGACTACGACATGCTGCTCTGCACGACCATCATAGAGAACGGTCTTGACATCCCGAACGCGAACACCATAATCATTAATCAGGCGCAGAACATAGGCCTGAGCGACCTGCACCAGTTGCGAGGACGTGTCGGGCGTTCCAACCGCCGTGCGTTCTGCTATCTGATTGTTCCTCCGCTCGTTTCCATCACCGAAGACGCACGTCGTCGCCTCAAGGCCATAGAGTCGTTCTCCGATCTCGGCAGCGGCTTCAACATCGCCATGCAGGATCTTGACATCCGAGGCGCGGGCAACCTTCTCGGGGCGGAACAGAGCGGATTCATCACCGACATGGGCTTCGAGACCTACCAGAAGATTCTCTCTGAGGCCATGGAGGAACTTGGTGTGGAGACGGGGCTCACCTCGCGCAACGTGAGCGAGTCTTATGTCTCGGATTGTACGATAGAGACGGATCAGGTTGCCCTCATTCCTGATTCCTACATAAACATGACGGCGGAGAAGATCCGTATCTACAAGGAACTCGACTCGATGACTTCGGACGAGGGCATAGAGAAGATGAAGTCGCAGCTCAGCGACCGTTTCGGACCGCTACCACCTGAACTTGAAAGCCTTATGGAGATTGTCCGCATCAGGCATCTTGGCGAAAAACTCGGTTTTGACAAGATAATAATAAAGAATGGTCTGCTGATTGCCTTCTTCATATCCAACCCTCTTTCGAAGTACTACAAGTCGGGGACTTTCCAGCGAATACTCGAACGGCTCAATGACAACCAGCGGCTATTCGACATGAAGCAGAACGACAACAGGCTCAGGATAGTGTCTCGAAATGTGCCGGATCTCTTTGAGGCCTACACGCGTCTTTCACTCCTTAAGTAGTTTTGGATAGATTGACGAATTTTACTAAATTTACGGCCCTAAAATCCGATGATGAGAAGACTTCTCACTTCGTTTGAAACGACATTGACATGAACTTGCTGATTGATGTCGGCTACACTGCGCTTAAGGCAGCCTGGGCCGACGGGATAACTTTGGGAAAGACTTTCCGCTATCAGGGAGAGCGGACGGCTGACTTCATACTCGGACTTGTTGAGAAGAACAGGCCAGACGTCATGGTGCTCAGTTCTGTACGCGAGTTCTCTCCGGCGGCGATAGCGAAGTTCGGCAAGTGCTGCGGCAAACTCATACTCATAGACTCAGATCACGGTTTCGTGTTGGAGGACAATGCCCTTCCTGCATATCTCACGCCCGACCGTGCCGCGTCGGTGATTGCAGCGCAGTATCTCTTCAAGGGGAAAGGATGCACTATTTTTGATTTCGGAACCATACTGACCATCGATTTTATGGACGCTGAAGGACATTACTGCGGAGGAAACATATCCTTGGGCTGCCGCACGAGATTCAAGTCCGTGAACCGCTACTCGAAGTCGCTTCCGCTTCAGGACACGCCCGATGAAATAGCAGAAATGGGGGACTCTCTCCCGTCTTCGATAGATTCGGGAATCATCTTGGGTATAATGTTTGAAATTGAGGGATATTTTGCGCGTCACCCTGAAAATATAGTCATTTTCACGGGCGGTGATGCGATTTATTTTGCAAAAAGGATGAAAAACTCCATCTTTGTAGTTTGCAATCTCGTACTGATGGGGTTGGCGTTAATTGCTGTGCGATATGGTGAAAAATAAATTTATAAAGTTTATTATGGCTGCGGCGCTGTTGCTCCCGGCTGTCTGCGCTTATGCACAGACCTCGACAACGGGAACCTACGGCTCGTTCTCACCATATTCCATCTATGGAGTAGGAGAGATTTCCAAAGGCGGAACGGCACATTCCAGGAGCATGGGAGGCGTCGGCATCGCTTCGAGAAACAGGAGATTCATCAACGTCTCCAACCCTGCTGCGGTGGCAGTGCGCGACACTCTCGCATTCATGGCTGACTTCGGACTCTACGAGGACAACAAGATTTACGCGCAGGGAAGCAAGAGGGGAGCGGAGAACACATTCAACGTCAATAATATAGTAATGTCTTTTCCCATCTGGCGTTCGTCGGCTTTCCTCGTCGGGCTGTCTCCTTTCAGCGACGTGGGCTACAGCTTCTCTTCAAAAGAACAGTCGGATGAACTGCTCGGACATGTGGGAAACATCACCTACGACTCATACGGCGAGGGTAGCCTTTATCAGTTGTACGCCTCTGCCGGAGCGACTTTCTGGAAACGCCTTTCGGTCGGCGCCGAGTTCATTTATTATTTCGGCAAGCTTGACAGAAATTCCAACGAAACTTTTGAAAATTCGACTTACAGGTCAATAACTTACGGAACGAGATTGAACCTCCACGGGTTTACTGGAAAGTTCGGGGTGCAGTATGATCAGAAACTTTCTCCGACGATGTCGATGACAGTAGGTGCCACCTACAGGCTCGGAACGAACCTCCGTGGATACGAGAATCACTTCGCTTATGCAAGCCAGTCAAGCGTTGTGGACACATTAAAGTCGATGACCTATACTGACACTCTTTCACGGGTTTCTGATGCTCCGCGCATAGCCGATGAACTCGGAATAGGCATTTCCCTCCGGGGCAGTGACAGGTGGTCGGTGGAGTTCAACTATCTGCGCTCCGACTGGAGAAAATCCAATTTCGAGTCAAGAAAGGGCTTCGCTGCAACGGGAAAGGCTAATTTCTCATCTTCCGTATCGCAGTCTTTCAGGGCAGGATTCGAATTCGTGCCGAACAGGAACGACATCCGCTACTACATGAAACGCTGTTCCTACAGGGGAGGTCTCTACTATGAACAGGACTATTTCCTGATGAACGGAAACCGCGTTGACTCGTATGGAATAACTCTCGGAATCACGCTTCCTGTATTCAGATGGTACAACGGAATATCGCTTGGCGTGGACATGGGACGTCGGGGCTCTTCCAGGGGAATGATGATAAGCGAGACATACTTCAAGTTTGTCGTCGGTTTCAACATCCATGATATATGGTTCCAGAAACCTAAGTACAATTAGAGGGCATACATAATGTCGATGTTTTGAAAAATTAAAGATTATTGATATGAAAAAGATTATCACTCTGTTGCTTACAGTGCTGATGGCGGGGACGGGAATAACCCTGCTCGCACAGGGAAAGTATGGTGCGGACAGTGCCAACTGCATCAAGTATCTGTCTTACTATCAGGAGTATTACAAGCAGAAGAACTACAATGACGCCACACCGAATTGGAGAAAGGCATATCAGTCATGTCCTCCGACAGCCAGCCAGAACATGCTCATCAACGGCACGGCCATCGTTCGTCGTCTGATTTCTCAGAACGCGAAGAATGCCATCTATAAGGAAAAGCTCGTCGACACCCTCCTTACTCTTCACGACCAGAGGGCAGAGTATTTTCCGAAATATGCCGTCACTGCCTTGAACAACAAGGGTCTTGACCTCGTGAACTACGTCAAGGGTGACAATCAGAAGCTCTTTGACGGGCTTTCCGACATCATCGCGAAGAACGGCGTGAACACAAAGCCGAGCATTTATCTGTTCAATCTCAACGCAGCCGTTGAACTCTACAAGTCGGGCGTCCTGAATGAGGAGCAGATTATTGAGGTTTATGAGGCTGCCACTGAGAATCTTGAGAAGACTCCTTGCAAGAACGATAAGGAAAAGGAGGATGTCGCCAAGGTGACGGAGGATATTGAGAACATCTTTATTCAGAGCAAGGTCGCTTCATGCGAGAACCTTGTGGCTCTTTTCACTCCTCGTCTTGAGGCAGCTCCGGACGATCTGCAGCTCGCCAAGAACATCGTGAACATGCTCAGCAAGACCGAGGAAGGTACGGACACAGACCTTTTCCTTAATGCCGTCAATACCATGAACAGACTTGAACCGTCTTATCAGTCAGCATATTACCTCTACAAGCTCTACTCTTCAAGGGGTAATGTAGACGAGGCTATAAAGTATATGGACGAGGCTATCGCCTACCCTGACTCGGATGACAAGACTGACGCTTCATACAACTATGAGCTTGCCGCCTATTGTTATAAGAACGGTCACTCCGCAAAGGCATACTCCAGTGCGCAGAAGGCAGCTGAACTTGATGCCGAGTTTGCAGGAAAGTCATATATGCTCATCGGAACCATCTGGGGTTCACAGGTTTGTCGCGGAAACGAAATTGAGTCACGGGCTCCTTACTGGGTTGCGGTTGACTATATGATTAAGGCAAAGAACGCTGACGAGACCCTGGCGGCGGAGGCAAACAATATGATCGCCCAGTACAGCAAGTACTATCCGCAGAAGGCGGAGGCATTCATGTACGACCTTCTCGACGGTCAGTCATACACCGTGAACTGCGGCGGAATGAGGGCTGTGACTACAGTAAGGACGCAGAATTAGTGTTTTCTTGACTTTGAAGGGAATAGGAAATATAATGATTAAGCTGGCAACCGCTTCGGCGGTTGCTTTCGTCGTTTATTCCTGCAAGGGCAAACTGGCGGAGGAGGATGCCATGGACATCACTCAGATGCCCGTGCAGACGGCCGACAGCATCACATCGGTTCAGACGCAGAACGGTCAGATTCAGATGCGGATGGAGGCCCCGCTTATGGAACGCTACGAGACGGACAGCCTTTCCACGCAGCTGTTCCCTGAAGGCTTTGCCGTGTATGGCTACATTGAGGGCGGGCTGCTTGAGACTTCAATCACTGCCGAAAACGCACGGCATCTGAAGTATTCCGACGGCCGCGAGTCCTGGGCTGCATTCGGGAATGTCGTAGTGAAGAATCTCATAAAGAGGGAAGTGATGGAGACGGACACACTCTATTGGGATCAGAAGGAGGAGAAAATTTGGACGGACTGCTATGTGAAGATGTATTCTCCGGACGGTTTCATGCAGGGCTACGGCATGGAGTCCGACCAGAGGGCAAGAAATTCCGTCATCTTCCGTCCGTTCAACAGCTACGGCATCGTGACGCAGGACAGCACTGCGGTCAACGTGGATTCGGTGAACTTTATAGGTCCTGTTCAGCGAAAATGAGGTCATTTCTTTCATTTCAGCAAAAATTCGTGGTGTAATTGAGGGAAAATTACTAACTTCGCACCCCATTGGGTTTTATGCCCTCTGACCATTTTACGATAATAACTAAAAAAGCAATAATTATGGCAGTTCTCGAAACAATCCGCGTGAAGTTCGGAGTTGTGATTACGGTGCTCATCGCAATCGCGCTGCTTTCGTTCATCATTGACCCGACCACGCTTCAGAACGTCGCCTCATCGATGTCGTCAAAATATGACGTCGGTGAGATTGACGGCAAATCAGTTTCTTATGTCGATTTCCAGAAGGACGTTGAAAAGACTAAGGGAGTTCTTGAACTCCTCGGCTTCCAGGCAAATTCGGAGCAGGCTCAGTCATACGTCAGGGACGAGGCATGGAAGGAACTCTTCGACAGTTACTATTTCATCCCGAATGCTGAGCGCGCCGGCATCTATGTCGGCAACCAGGAGGCTCTTGACCTCATTTCCGGCGACAACATCTCTCCTGTGATAGCACAGGTGTTCTCGGACGAGAACGGCTTCAACAAGGAAGCTTTTCTCAATTTCGTGAACTACTGCCGCCAGGATCAGAGCGGAAGGTATCAGGAGCTTCTCAACTACCTCTGCAACGCGGCCATTTCCCAGCAGTACTATTCAAAGTACTTCTCCCTCTTCTCCGAGAGCAACATCACCAACGAGCTCGGGCTTGAGAACGAGATTGCGGACAACAACAATTCGGTTAACGCGGAGTTCGTGATGGTTCCTTTCGGCTTCGCGCAGGACACGACTGTGGTTGTCAGCGATTCTGAAATCAAAGATTGGTACAAGGCACACAAGAAGATGAACGCATACAAGTCTCTCTTCACACAGAAGGCGAGCCGCGACATCGAATATGTTGTCTATGACATTCTTCCTTCTGCTGAGGATATTGCCGCTGCCAATGAGGATATCGCTGAGCTTGCAGGCGAGTTTGCCGCGACCACAAACGTGAAGTCATTCCTTCTTGCAAACTATTGCCAGTTCTACGAGAAATACTACAAGGAAGGCGAGCTCAATACTGTCGCTCCGGAAGTTAACGATTTTGTATTCAACAACAACGGGCAGGAGGTTTCTCCGGTTCTTTCGCACGACAACACTTTCTACATTGTGCGTATCCTTGATACAAAGAAAGAAGACGGAGTCGTGACCAAGCAGGTCGCTGTCCTCGAGAAGGAGGCTGTTGCAAGCAAGGCGACTGTCAACGGAATATATGCAAAGGCCAAGGCTTTCGCTTCACAGGCTGCCGGCGGCTACAAGGACTTCCGTGCCGCAGTTGACACTCAGGCAGTTTACGCGCACACGGCGAACCTCATTGAAGGTGCGGCTCGCATCGGTTCAATCGACAATGCCAAGGAAATCACCCGTTGGGCATTCGACGCCAAGAAAGGAAAGGTTTCTGAGATTTTCGACATCAACAAGGACTATTTCGTCGTTGCTGTCCTCACAGGCATCAACAAGGAAGGCTACAAGGACCTTAAGGAGGTTTCCCCTGTAATTCGGGACATTCTCTACCGCGAGAAGCTTGCCGATCACAAGGCGGCTGAGGTCGCGGAGAAGATAGCTGGTCTTGACAATATGGCGGCCGTGGCCGAGGCTCTCGGAACGACTGTCAGCACGAAGGACGGAATCACATTCTCTTCGCTCACTTCACAGGGACTCGACCCGGCGTTCATCGGGGCTGTCACTTCTGCCGAGGCCGGCAAGATTTCAGCGCCTGTTAAGGGCAGCTACGGAATCTATGTCTTCAACGTCACTGCCAAGGAAACAGGTGCGTTCTACACAGAAGACGACGCCAACGCCAAGACCGCGCAGATGAATCAGTACATGGCTCAGATGCTGCTCGGTGTGATGAATGAGAATGTTGTGACTGACAATAGGGCAAGGTTTTATTAGTAGCGGAGGCGGGGCGCTTAAAAAGCGGTCATACCATGAATTAAAGGTGATCAGAGAAGTCCGGTCACCTTTCAGAAGTTGTTTTAATTTTTCTC
>DJRM01000034.1:0-5546 GCA_002440085.1 Bacteroidales bacterium UBA6360 | reverse complement strand
CAAAAAATTAAAACAGCTTCTTGTCTTTTTATTGAAAATTCAAATTTAAGGTAAAGGGCAAGGCTTGCGAGGAGAAGAAACCGCAGCAACCTTATGGTTGTGAGGATTTCGCCGACGACGCGTAACGCAGCCATTCGCCCTTAAATTTGGATTTTACCACAGGAAATTGTTGAAGGGGTATCGCCCGGCATGGATTTCGGCCACCATCTTGTAGAGGTCGGAGCGGAGCTTGTCTATGCCGATTTTCTGCTTTGCCGAGATGAAGATGCACGGGGTATTCTCCTTTGCAATCCATGAGTTCTTGTATTCCTCAAGCGTGTAGTTTACGGGCTTTTTAGGCTCTAACGAGAACTCGTCGTACTCTTCGTGTTGATATGCGTCAATCTTGTTGAAAACGACGAATATGGGTTTGTTTATGGCCCCTATGTCGCGGAGAGTTTCGTTGACCACGCGGATGTGTTCTTCGTGGTTGGGGTGGGATATGTCGACGACGTGCATCAGTATGTCGGCCTCCCTTACTTCGTCAAGCGTGCTCTTGAAGGCTTCAACGAGCTGCGTAGGCAGTTTTCTGATGAATCCTACCGTGTCGCTGAGCAGGAAAGGGACGTTCTCGATGACGACTTTTCTGACTGTGGTGTCAAGCGTTGCGAACAGTTTGTTTTCGGCGAAGACGTCGCTCTTTGCCAACATGTTCATCAGTGTACTCTTTCCGACGTTTGTGTAACCGACGAGTGCTATGCGGACAAGTGACCCCCTGTTTCCGCGCTGCGAGGCCATCTGCTTGTCAATTTTCTTGAGCTGTTCCTTAAGTCTGGCAATCTTGTCCTGGATGATTCGTCGGTCAGTCTCGATCTGGGTCTCTCCCGGTCCCCTCATTCCGATGCCGCCCTTTTGCCTTTCGAGGTGCGTCCACATTCGGGTGAGCCGTGGGAGGAGGTACTGATACTGCGCGAGTTCCACCTGGGTCTTTGCGTATGCGGTCTTCGCTCTTTGGGCGAATATGTCCAGAATCAGATTTGTCCTGTCGAGAATTTTTATGTTCAGTTCTCTTTCTATGTTTCGCAGCTGCGTAGGGGAGAGTTCGTCGTCGAATATCGCCACGTCAATCTCATTCTCTTCTATGAACTGCTTTATTTCGTCCAATTTGCCGCTTCTGATGTACGTTCTCGGGTCTGCCTTGTCAACCTTCTGGACGAAGCGTCCGCGCCCCTCTACGCCCGCCGTTTCGGCCAAAAACTCAAGCTCGTCGAGGTATTCATTCACCCGCGCTTCTTCATCTCCCTGCTTCAGTACTCCGACGAATATTGCCTTCTCAACGTATTTCTTAATTATAATCGGTTCAGAATTAAGCATATATATGAATTATTTATGGGATAGTACTTAGACCTTTTAATAAAAAAGGCGACCGAAAACTATTCAATCGCCTTTAAATTAGTGAAATGCAACTATCCGCTTGTTTATGCGCGCGTCCTATCGCAGCTGGAAGTAAACCGGGAAGGTGTATGTTACGGGTACCGCACGGTCACGCTGCTTTCCGGGAGTCCATTTCGGCGACATGGAAACGACTCTGACCGCTTCCTTGTCGAGCGACGGGTCAACGCCGCGGAGCACCTTTACCTTGGTTACTGAACCGTCCTTTTCAACTGTAAACTGGAGAGTCACACGTCCCTGAACGCCGTTTTCCTTTGCTATTTCCGGGTATACGAGTCTCTTGTTCACCCAGACTGAGAACTGGTTCGCGTCGCCGCCCATGAACGATGGCTTCTCCTCAACGAGCTGGAACGGAATAGCTTCCTCTTCAACGACTTCTTCCTGAACGTTCTCGACGTAGTCCATAATCTCGACTCCCATGTCGCTGTTGTCCTCAAGTGAAAGGAAATCATTGTCAATCTTGATTTCGTCGTCCACGATGTCAATTTGGTCAGAAAGGACAGGAATCTTCGGTGCCTCAGGTGGAGGTGGAGGCGTCTCCTGCGTGATAGGGATAATTTCTTCCTCTTGAACTACCTGATTGTCAGCTTCGAGCGTGCTCACCTGCGCGTCCTTCGACGTCCAGTTGAACGCCACGTAGACGGCAGTCAGGGCAATTACCAGTCCGATTTCAACGAACAGCAATTTCTTGTTTTCAAGACTTGCTTTTGGTGACTTTTTAACTTCCATAACTATTGTATCACTTTTTATTGTCTTTTCTGCGGCATATCGCGATGCCCATAAAGTCGTGTAAAGTTAGAAATAATAATTTTTATAACAAACTTTTTGTTTATTAGTTGTAGATTTGCAGAAAATTTGGTGGCTCGAAAACGGGTTTCCCTGACACTTGTGCGTATGATTTCATATTATTTTCAGGACACTGGCTTCAAATTCCGCGACCGTCGGAAAACAAATGAATGGTTGCGGCTTGCGGCCGAGAGCGAGATTCGCCGGATAGGGGATATTTCAATTATTTTCTGTTCGGACAATTATGTTCTCGACATCAATCAGAAGTATCTTCAGCATGACTATTTCACCGACATAATCACTTTCGACTATTGTGAGGGAGACCGCCTTTCCGGCGACCTTTTCATCAGCGTCGATTCAGTGCGTGAGAATTCCGTCGAATTCGGTACAGAATTTAAGGATGAGCTTAACCGAGTAATCATTCACGGGCTCCTTCATCTTATCGGATATGACGATCACACTGAGGCGGACATTAAGATGATGCGCTCGAAGGAGAATTACTACCTGTCCTTGCGTGAACTTCTGTAGATTCTTTAAATTTGAAAAATTCTAATATAATCCATGATGGGATTCAATGAATATGATGTCATCGTCGTCGGTGGAGGTCATGCCGGCTGTGAGGCTGCGATGGCGGCTTCAGGGCTCGGATCGAGGACGCTTCTTGTTTCGATGGACATGAATAAGTTTGGGCAGATGTCCTGCAATCCTGCCGTCGGCGGAATAGCTAAGGGGCAGATTGTTCGTGAGATTGATGCTCTCGGCGGTTATATGGGAATAGTGACGGATGTTTCCACGCTTCAGTTCAGGATGCTGAATCGTTCGAAAGGGCCGGCGATGTGGAGTCCTCGTGCCCAGTGCGACAAAAACCGCTTTAGCGCCGTTTGGCGAAAATTACTCGAAACTAATTGTAAATTAGATATTTACCAAGATACTGTCGCTGAATTTCTTTTCGAGAATTCAAAAATCGTGGGATGCCGTACGACCACGGGCGCAATTTTCAAATCTCAAGCGGTTATCCTCACTGCCGGAACCTTTCTTTCCGGACGGCTTTTTATCGGTCAGAATGACTTTGTGGGTGGCAGAATAGGGGAGATGTCATCCTTCGGCCTTACCGAACAATTGAAGGCCATGGGCATTCAGGCTGCCCGTATGAAAACCGGCACTCCTCCGAGAATCGATATTTCTTCAGTTGATGTTAAGTCTCTGCCTGTGCAGCTCGGTGATGAGTCTCCGGAGAAGTTTTCCTTCCTTCCTTTTCTCTCGTCGGCGCAGGGCAGGACTCCTCAGATGCCATGTTATATTCTTCACACTAATGAAGAGGTTCATGGCATACTTCGATCAGGCTTCAAGGACTCTCCACTCTTTTCGGGGAAGATTACCGGCATTGGTCCCCGCTATTGTCCGAGCATCGAGGATAAGCTCAGGACGTTTGCCGACAAGACTGAACATCAGCTTTTTTTGGAGCCGGAGGGAAGGGATACAAATGAGTATTATTTGCAGGGCTTCTCGTCATCGCTTCCGCTTGAGGTACAGCTTGAGGCTTTGCATCATATAAAGGGTCTCGAGAACGTCAAGATTTATCGTCCGGCCTACGCGGTTGAGTATGACTATTTCGATCCGACTCAGTTGAAGCCCTCTCTTGAACTGAAGGACATTGAGAATCTTTTCTTTGCCGGGCAGATTAACGGCACGACCGGATATGAGGAGGCGGCCGCTCAGGGACTGATGGCCGGCATCAATGCTCATTTGAAAGTTTCCGGAAAGGATCCTTTTGTTCTTAAGCGTGATGAGGCCTACATCGGTGTTCTCATTGATGACCTTATTACTAAGGGCGTCGATGAGCCTTACAGGATGTTCACTTCGCGGGCTGAGTATAGGATTCTTCTAAGGCAGGACAATGCGGATTTTCGTCTGACACCTCTCTCTCACTCTTTGGGACTTGCCGATGATTTTCGTTATGACTGTACTATGCGGAAATATGATGCGGTGGAGAAAATTGAGGATTTCTTCGGTATTTATTCTGTTCGTCCGGAACTTGTCAATGATTATCTCCTTTCCAAGTCAACGGTTGAGATTTCTTCGCGTCGCAGGCTTTCTGAACTGGTGGCAAGGCCTCAGGTTGCCGTATCTGAAATTATTCATTGTGTTCCACGTGGAACTTTTGAAAGTCACGGAATAAAGGAAGACTTTTTTCATCTCTCGTTGAAAGACAGTGTTGAGTCCTTGGCCATGCAGAATACTTCGACTGCTTTTTCTTCCGGTATTTCTCCTGCGGTTTCTGATTCGGACCGGATGTCCCGACTTGATGAAAAGTACCGCGAGACTCTGCTTGATGTAGTGGATATACACATAAAATATAAAGGGTATATCGAGAGGGAACGTCAGGCTGCGGATAAAATCAGGCGTTTGGAAAATTTGATTATTCCGGACGGCTTTGATTTCGATAGGGTGGAGTCGCTTTCTATCGAGTGTAGGCAAAAACTGAAGCGCTATTCCCCGAGAACCATAGCCCAGGCATCACGTATTTCCGGTGTTTCTCCGGCGGATATATCTGTGCTGTTGGTGTACTTCGGACGGTGATAGGGATATAGAAAAATCGGCTACTGTTCTTTGGCTTTGTTCCACGTGGAACATGGAGACGGATTAGAGTTTCTTTAGAGCGGACTTGATTAACTGTTCGAGACTTGCTTCCGGATTCTCTTTCAATACAGCTGCAAGTGCTTTTGTCACGTTCGGCTTTGTGAATCCGAGCATGACGAGAGCGGTGGTTGCTTCTTCGAGATTCGGATTTCCTCCTGTTTGGAATATTGTCGTCTGTTCAGCGCCGGCTCCCTTTGTAATCTTGTCTTTGAGTTCAAGTATGAGACGCTGTGCGGACTTTAGTCCAATGCCCTTGATGCTCTTTATTCTGTTTATATCTTCGGAAAGAATGGCATTGCGCAACTCGTCGGAACTCATTGAAGACAGCATCATCCTTGCCGTTGCCGCTCCCACTCCGGAGACTCCGATGAGCAGGCGGAACAGTTCCCGCTCGTCTTTTGTCGCGAAGCCGAAATACTGCTCGTCATCCTCCCGAAGATAGTGATGGATGTAGACGACGGCATCGCCTTGGGTTTTGAGCGCTTCGAATGATTGCAGTGAAATGAGGATTTTGTAGCCTATTCCGTGGCATTCCAACGTCATTTCTGTCGGGAGTATTTCCGTTACTGTTCCTTTGATGTAGTCTATCATGTTTCTTTTCTTTCTGATTCCATACAAAAGTAGGACATTTTTTTAGAAGCTATTTAAAATTTTCTCACATTTATTTTCAATACTTCGTTAAAAATTAA
>DJRM01000040.1:15947-17401 GCA_002440085.1 Bacteroidales bacterium UBA6360 | reverse complement strand
GTGAAAAGACGGGTGCCGTCCCGAAGGCAGCGCCCGCCATTATGAGTGATTAGTCAAGAATCTTTGTAATCTGACCTGCACCTACCGTACGTCCACCCTCGCGGATTGCGAAACGGAGACCTACGTTGATTGCTACAGGGTAGATAAGATCTACATTGATTGTGACGTTATCGCCAGGCATTACAACCTCTACGCCGTCTGGAAGAGTGATCTCTCCGGTGATGTCAAGCGTACGGAGGAAGAACTGAGGACGATAGTGGTTGTGGAACGGAGTGTGACGACCACCCTCGTCTTTCTTAAGGACGTAAATCTCGGCCTGGAACTTCTCGTGAGGATGAATTGTACCCGGTTTTGCAAGTACCTGACCTCTCTTGATTTCCTTCTTGTCGATACCGCGGAGGAGGAGACCTACGTTGTCACCTGCCTCACCCTCATCGAGGATCTTGCGGAACATTTCGACACCTGTGATGACAGTCTTCTTAGGCTCTTCACCAAGTCCGACGATTTCAACCTCGTCACCTGTGTGAACGACACCTGTCTCGATACGGCCTGTTGCAACGGTACCACGACCTGTGATTGAGAAAATGTCCTCGATAGGCATAAGGAACGGCTTCTCGTTGTCACGCGGAGGGATAGGAATGTATGAGTCAACAGCGTCCATGAGTTCCATAATCTTCTCCTCGTACTGCGGATCACCGTTGAGGGCGCCGAGTGCAGAGCCACGGATAACAGGAGCGTTGTCGCCGTCGAATCCGTAGAATGAAAGAAGGTCACGGATTTCCATCTCAACGAGGTCGAGCATCTCAGGGTCGTCAACAAGGTCAACCTTGTTCATGAAAACGACAATCTTAGGGACGTTCACCTGACGTGCGAGAAGGATGTGCTCACGAGTCTGAGGCATAGGACCGTCGGTTGCGGCAACTACGAGGATTGCGCCATCCATCTGTGCTGCACCAGTTACCATGTTCTTCACATAGTCGGCGTGGCCCGGGCAGTCAACGTGCGCGTAGTGGCGGGTTGCTGTCTGGTACTCAACGTGAGCGGTGTTAATTGTGATACCGCGCTCCTTCTCCTCCGGTGCGTTGTCGATGGAGTCAAATGAGCGAAGCTCAGAAAGACCTTTCTTTGCAAGGACAGTAGTGATAGCTGCCGTCAAAGTGGTCTTACCGTGGTCAACATGGCCGATCGTACCGATGTTAACGTGGGGTTTGTCTCTTTTAAAGGTTTCTTTAGCCATACTTGTATGTGTTTTTAAAAGTATTATGCAATAATATACACGAAAAAGCAGAGCCGGTGGAGAGAATTGAACTCTCGACCTCTTCCTTACCAAGGAAGCGCTCTACCCCTGAGCTACACTGGCGTAGTTTTGAGCGGAAGACGAGGTTCGAACCCGCGACCCTTAGCTTGGAAGGCTAATGCTCTACCAACTGAGCTACTTCCGCTTTTAACCGTAT
>DJRM01000040.1:0-15902 GCA_002440085.1 Bacteroidales bacterium UBA6360 | reverse complement strand
GTGGGAGAAGATGGATTCGAACCACCGAAGGTGTAAACCAGCAGATTTACAGTCTGCCCCATTTGGCCACTCTGGTATTCTCCCGTTTTTCGTTTCTTTTGAGCAACTGCGTCGTTGGACTTCACGTCGTCAGTCGGTCATTATCCCCAGATAACTCCCTCTCTCCTCATTCGTCCGCCTCGCACTCATCTCAAAATAAACTTCAAACTTTGAGCCGATGGAGGGAGTCGAACCCACGACCCCGAGATTACAAATCACGTGCTCTAGCCAACTGAGCTACATCGGCAAAAGGCCTATTCCCTCGAAAGGGATTGCAAAGATAGGCAATAATTCTTATTCTCCAAAACTTTTTGGCCTTTTTCATTCAAAAACCGTCAGAAACCGGAACTCCTGCCCTAAAGTTCCGAAGCTGCAGTCTGAAGTGTCTCAAAAATCCGTCCTGCAGAAAGTCCGCACAATTCCCTCTGTTCGGATTGGCTCGCCTGAGGGATAAACTCGTCAGGGATGCCGATTCCGTGAACTCTGACATCATGGCCGTTCTCTGCCACATACTCGGAAACGGCTCCGAACAGCCCTCCCGCGATGCAGCCGTCCTCAACCGTAACAATCACGCGATGGTCCTTACAGGCTTCGCCCA
The DNA here is from genome assembly GCA_002440085.1 of Bacteroidales bacterium UBA6360. Taxonomy (GTDB): domain Bacteria; phylum Bacteroidota; class Bacteroidia; order Bacteroidales; family UBA932; genus Cryptobacteroides. The sequence goes on along the minus strand of DJRM01000040.1, from coordinate 15,265 downwards.
AAAGAGCGGTGTCAAGCGGCTTCACATACCTTATATTATATAGGGAGGGAGCATATCCTTCAGACTCGGCGAACTTCCCTATCGCCTCCTTTGCCCTATAGACGAAAGGCCCGGCGGCTATTACGGCGATTTCGCGTCCCGTGACGAGACGGACGCCATGCCCCGGTTCCAAGACTTCATAGTCGCAGTCCTTCCATGGCGCATTCTCCCCACAGCCGCGAGGATAGCGTATGATGAACGGTCCTCCTTCCGACAGCGATGCCGTATACATCATGTTCTTCAGTTCAACTTCGTCCGCAGGTGTGGCCACCACGGCATTCGGGACGCTGCGGTAGGCGGCTATGTCGTAGCATCCGTGGTGCGTCGCTCCATCCTCGCCGACAAGCCCTGCACGGTCGAGGCAAATGACGACAGGCAGGTTCTGGAGCGCGACGTCGTGGATAATCTGGTCGTAGGCACGCTGAGAGAAGGACGAGTAGATGTTACAGAACGGACGCAGGCCTCCGGCTGCAAGACCGGCGGAAAAAGTGACGGCATGCTCTTCGGCGATGCCGACATCGAAAAAGCGATCCGGCATCCTTTCGGCCAGCAGGTTCATTCCGCAGCCGGACGCCATGGCGGGAGTGATGCCGACAATCTTAGGGTTGTGCTCGGCCAAGTCGAGGAGGGTTGCGCCGAAAACGTCCTGATAGCGGCTTATGCCGTTCTTCGTAGAGATGCGCTCGCCTGTTTCCGGATCGAATATGCCCGGAGCATGCCAGATGGTCTGCTGCTGCTCGGCCGGGGCGTATCCTTTTCCCTTCTTCGTTATTATGTGCAGGACACGAGGACCTCCGAGTCCACGGATCTTCTGAAGTGTAGAGACCACCTGTCCGATGTCATTGCCGTCAATCGGGCCGAAGTAGCGGAAGCCGAGCGCCTCAAAGATGTCGCCGCCCGAGCCCTTTATGATTGAATGCTTTGCATTGGCTGTCAAGTTCTTCAATGTCTTGCGCAGGCCGTTCTCCCCTATCGCGTTCCAGACATGGGTCTTGATGCGGTTGTAGGTCGCGTTCGTCGTAAGATGAAGCAGGTGCTCGTGTATTGCCCCGAGATTGCGGTCTATCGAAAAATTGTTGTCGTTGACTATCACGAGCAGGTCCGCCTTGCTGGCTCCGGCGTTGTTCAGGCCCTCGTAGGCAAGCCCTCCGGTCAGCGCGCCGTCTCCTATGACAGCCACTATCTTCTCATCCCGTCCTTCCATGCGGGCCGCCGTGGCAAGGCCGAGAGCCGCGGAAATGGAGGTGGAGGAATGCCCGACACCGAAAGCGTCGAAAGGGCTCTCGTCCATGCGGGGGAATCCGCTGATTCCGTCTTTCCGGCGGTTGTTACGGAACGCATCGCGACGTCCCGTGAGAATCTTGTGCGCGTAGGCCTGATGTCCGACGTCAAAAACAATCTTGTCGTGAGGAGTGTCGTACACCTTGTGAAGGCCGACGATGAGTTCCACGGCACCGAGACTGGAGCCGAGATGTCCGGGATTGACGGAGCAGCATTCTATCATATAGTCTCTCACCTCGGAACAAAGCTGTTCGAGCGAAGGGACGTCAAGTTTCTTTATATCTTCAGGCGAATTTATACTCTCAAGCATTTTTCTGCTGGCTTTTCATTGCGGCACTGAAACCCCATACGAATTTGCGGGCCGAAAGTTTCGCAAGTTACAAACAATTTTCTTAAATTGCAGAGTTTTTTCGCGCGGAAAGGCTTCACGGAAAGTGAAAATTGTGTAAATATATAAAACACAAAGATATGCAAAAGATTTACAAACTAATGAACGACAATCCGATAGCCCGTTGGGCTGTCCTGATTCTCGTGGCGTCGATGATGTTCTTCGCGTACATGTTCGTCGACGTGATGTCTCCTCTAAAATCAACTATTGAGAAGGCCGTCGCTGACGGAGGTCTCGGCTGGGACAGTTCAGTCTTCGGGACTTACGCCGCTTCGGAATATTTTCTTAACGTCTTCTGCCTGTTCCTGATTTTCGCCGGCATAATTCTCGACAAGATGGGCGTGCGCTTCACCGGACTTCTTTCCGCAGGACTCATGGTCATCGGCGCGTCGATAAAGTTCATCGGAATCTCGGACTGGTTCCAGACCACGGACTTCTGTGGCTGGCTCGACAGCTGGTGGGTGGCACTTCCCGGAAGCGCGAAGATGGCCTGCCTTGGATTCATGATCTTCGGCTGCGGCTGCGAGATGGCAGGGACTACTGTTTCAAAGGTGCTCGCGAAGTGGTTCAAAGGCAAGGAAATGGCGCTTGCTATGGGACTTGAGATGGCAATCGCGCGTCTTGGCGTGTTTGCGGTGATGTGGATTTCCCCTATCATCTCGGCGAAGTTCCCGGACGCGGCCATCGTCGCTCCGGTGGGATTCTGCACTGCACTTCTTCTGGTGGGGCTGATCAACTACTTCGTGTTCACGGTGATGGACAGGAAATTCGACAAGCAGCTCGCCGCCGCAGGAGAGGCCACCGAGGAGCATTCTTCTGAAGACGAGTTCCACATCAGCGACCTCGGCAAGATATTCACCAGCAAGATGTTCTGGATTGTGGCCCTCCTTTGTGTTCTCTACTACAGCGCAATCTTCCCGTTCCAGAGATATGCTCCTAATTTCATCGAGCAGACACTCGGTGTGGACTCCGCAACGGCGGCACAGCTTTTCAGCGTGTTCCCTATTCTTGCAATGTGCCTCACTCCGTTCCTCGGCGCTTTTCTCGACTTCAAGGGCAAGGGAGCATCGATGCTCATGCTCGGTGCGGTAATCATGATTCTATGTCACCTGAGTTTCGCTTTCCTGCTCCCTGCATTTCCATCAAAGGGTCTCGCACTCACGCTGATTCTGACGCTCGGTGTCTCATTCTCTCTCGTTCCGGCGGCTCTCTGGCCTTCCGTGCCGAAGATTATCGACGAGAAGATTCTCGGTTCGGCATACTGCGTGATTTTCTGGGTTCAGAACATCGGTCTTTGCCTCGTCCCGCTGCTCATCGGTAACGTGCTCAATGCCACAGGGGGATATTTCTGGCCAATGATCATCTTCGCGTCATTCGGTGTGCTGGCCTTCTTCTTCGCGCTGTGGCTCAAGGCCGAGGACAAGAAGAAAGGTTATGGACTTGAACTTCCAAATGTCAAAAAATCCGAATAAAAAGGCATCTGCTTCGTTTCATAAGCCTCGCGTCTGCACTTTTTATTCAAATTTTTCATAACAGCTCATGAAAAAGAACTTTTCAAGATGGGGCGTGCTGGCGCTGCTTGTGGTGCCGATGTTCGCGTCCTATTTCTTTGACGATATGTTCTCGGCGGTGTCCCAGATCTTCAAGAATCCTGAAATGCTGGAACTTGGATGGGACTCGGCCGACTACGGATTCTATGCTGGAGGATATTCTTTCCTCTGCGTGTGGGGAGGGCTGATTTTCTGCGGAATGCTGCTCGACAAGTGGGGAGTGAGAATCACGGGGTCGATATTCGTCGGAATGATGGCCACCGGAGCAGCGATGGTGACCGCCGCAATTTCGGCCGGGCTGGCGCCGAAGGTCTCGCTTACAATCGCCTACATCGGCTGTATGCTGTTCGGGCTCGGGTCGGAGATTGCAGGAGTCGCGGTGACGCGTTCCATAGCGAAATGGTTCAAGGACGGCCCGATGGCGCTCGCGATGGGGCTTCAGCTGGCGATTGCTCGTCTGGGAACGGCCGCCGCACTGCTGATTTCCCCCATGCTCATTGCTGAACACACCGACGGTACGATTTACGAACTGTCAGAAACGAACCGTCCAGCGCTTGTCGGACTCGCTCTGCTGATGCTCGGATGCGTGCTCTGGGCGGCGTTCGTCGCGGCAGACGCGAAATTCGACAGAGGCAATGCGGACGGGGCTGCATGCACTGAGGGACAATCCGGAGAGAAAGCGGAGGACGAGTTCCGGTTTTCAGACATATTCAGAATCCTCGGGAACAAGCGCTTTCTCATGATTGCGCTGCTGTGCGTGTTCTTCTACTGCTGCATCATCTCGTTCAAGAAATTCGCCACCTCCATTCTCATCCCGCGCTTCGACATACCGTCGGAAACTGCCGGGGTGATGGTTTCGATGATACCTTTTTTCACTGTCGTGTTCGCCCCGCTGTTCGGACTGCTGGTCGACAAGTCAGGGAAAGGCCCACGGTGGATGATTTCCGGAGCGGTTCTGGTCTTCATCGCACATCTGATGATCGCCTTTGCTCCCGCAAGAATGAGTATCGGAGGGACGATGGCGGATACGAGCTTTTGGGGATATGTAGCCATAGGCATACTCGGGATAGGCTACTCGCTGCTCCCGGCCGCCATGTGGCCTTCGGTTCCGAAGATTGTTCCGGAGAAGAACCTCGGCACAGCCTACTCACTGATTTACTGGATTCAGAACATAGGGCTGATGACCGTTCCTGTCGCGGTCGGAGCGATATTCAAACGCTTTGACGGGATTGAGGCGGCGATGAGATCCGAGTACATCTTCATATCCCTATCCGTCATCGCCATCATTATTTCCGTTATTTTTGCTCTTACAGAGGGGGAGAGACCATACCGGCATCATCATTCGTGATGGTACGGCTCGCCCCTGATAATGGTGAATGCGCGGTAGAGCTGCTCGACGAAGATTGCGCGCACCATCTGGTGGGAGAAGGTCATTCGGGAGAGGGAAATCATGGAGTTGCTGCGGTCGTAGACATCCTCGCTGAAACCATAGGCACCTCCAATGACGAAGACTATGTCGCGGGCAGAGCCTCCGGAAATCTTGTTTTCAATCACTGACGCCCATTCCATTGACGAGAACAGCTTGCCGCGCTCGTCCAGAAGGATTACGTCATCTGCCTGACGTATGTTCTTGAGTATCAGTTCTCCTTCCTTTATCTTGATCTGTTCCCTGCTCAGCGCGGAAACTTTTTTCAGTTCCGGAATCTCCACCAAAGAGAAGTTCATGTAGTGCCTGAGCCGGTCGATGTATATCTCCATCCCGGTCCGAACCCAGTCCTTGTCGGTCTTTCCGACTGTCAGCAGCGTGATTTTCATTTTCTGGAATCTGTTTTGAACCGCCTGCGGCGAAACTGGGAGACGCTATTCTATGGTTGTGTGACTTTTGTAGATGTCGTTGATGATGAGGCCGCTGAGGGTCATGCCGAAGATTGCGGTGACGTGGGCTGTCGTTCCGTTTATCTGGGCCTTGGAACTGCACCATTCGTGGTTCAGCAGCGACGGATCGCCCGGACCGTCCTGGGACTTGGGGCAGAGGCACTTCTCCGTGCCGCAGCTCCTGCAGTGACCCCGGTTCGGCAGGACCTCGTCGTCATAGACGCACAGGAACTTTTTGGAAGGATAGGTCCCGGCACGCTTCATCTTCTTGCGCAGGGCCGCTCCGAGAGGGCATCCGCGAACTTTCCAGAATTCCGCCACCTGCACCTTGAGTGGATCCGTCTTGAGGGCGGCGCCGAGGGAACAGTAGAACTTCGCGCGGCTGGCAGTGGCGTTGAGGATGAGCTGGACCTTGTCCTTGAGGGAGTCCACTGCATCAACCACATAGTCGTATTCGTCAAGGTCGAACTGTCCGGCGGTTTCCGCGCTGTAAATCTGCTGAATCGCTGTAATCTCCGCCTTTGGGTTTATTTCCAGCAGTCTGTCCCGCAACGCCTCCACCTTCACCTGCCCGACCGTCCGAACAGTAGCCATCAGCTGCCTGTTCACGTTTGTGATGCAGATTCGGTCCGAATCCACAAGCGTCAAGTGCGTGATTCCGCTCCTCACAAGCCCTTCCGCACACCAGCTTCCCACGCCTCCTACTCCGAAAATTATGACCCGCGTTCTCGCAAGCACGGCCATAACATCGTCTCCCACAAGAAGTTCCGTTCTGTTGTATATCGCCTTCTCAATCGTATTCATATTCCCTCAAGATTTTTCCTTGTCATAGCCTCGTAACCCTGCGGACGGGCGCCGGTACACCTGGTTTCAGCCCATCGACAGAGTCGAACCGTCAGACGAACAGTCACTTCGCGCGGCCGAGCAGGGACTCAGCATAGCGCTGCAGCATCGCATGCCCGATGTTGGATATCGGTAACTGAGCCGCGAAGCCAAGCGCTTCCTCGTGGTATCTTCTGATTTCGGCCTTTGCCGCAGCATCGACGCCGAGCCGCACATAAATCTCCCGCACGGCATCTATTTTCCTCGCCTTGTCCTCATCGGACGCCGTGTGAAGAGCCATGGCATCGAGCAGCGCCTTGTGCATAAGGCCGTCTCCCTCAGTGAGTTCGAACGCCTTTGTCAGCAACCAGCTCTTCTTGTCGTTGAGGATGTCGCCTCCGATTGCCTTGCCGAAGATCGCCGGATCGCCGAATGTATCGAGATAGTCGTCCGCAACCTGGAACGCGAGGCCGAGCGAATAGGCGAACTGGTAAATCAGCTCCTGGCTCACGAGGTCGGCACCGGCAATCACGGCTCCCATTTTCGCCGCGCATGCAATCAGAACAGCCGTCTTGAGCCCGATCATCATGATGTAGTCGTCCATCGGAACGGACTCGCGGGACTCGAATTCCATGTCATGTTGCTGTCCCTCACAGACCTGCACCGCCGTGTCAGAAAACAGTCTCAGAACGTCTGGCAACTTGTCCGCCGGAGCTTTTCCAAGCAGACGGTAGCTTTCGATGCACATCGCGTCGCCGGAAAGGATGGCCGTGTTCGCGTCCCATTTCTTCCATACCGTCGGCACTCCGCGACGTACTGCAGCGTTGTCCATGATGTCGTCATGAATCAGCGTGAAACTGTGAAAGACCTCGATTGCCGCAGCCGGAGCGAGTATGCTCTCGTCGAGCGAGTCCTTGAAGAGGGAATATGCCATGAGGCAAATCCTCGGCCGGATGCGTTTCCCTCCAATCTGTATCATATACCTCAGCGGCTCATACAGTCCTGCCGGCTCTTCCGTAAATCTGAGCCCTCCGAAAAGTTCCTTCAGAGTCTCTTCAATCTGTTTTTCTGTAATCATAGACTTATGCGTTGCGTTTACAAATATATTCAGAACAAATCCTTCAGAACCGATGTCGAGCGGACGTTCAGCGGATATTCGAGGTGGGTCTCAATGTACGAGAGGAAAGACTCTATGAGCTCTGAGCGGACGGCTCCGTTCATCGGGACGAGCATCGCCTCCTCGAAAGGGAGACGCATCAGATTCTCGGCGGCGGCGCAATTCCCGGAGCTGACGAACGGCGCGAGGTCGGCAAATTCCGGACGGAACCCGAGGACAGAGGTCAGTTCGAGGAGAAATAGCAGATGGAAGTTGCTGAAGTTGCCCTCCATGGCTTCCAAAAGCAGGATTTTCCGAACGCACCAGTCGTACAGCCCTTCCTCGTTCGCCCCGTCCCGCAAGACACGGAACAGGACCTCTGCCATGAACATCGCGATGCTGGCCTTGTAGAGATTGTCCCTCAGGCTGTTCAGGGGAAAGGATGCGGCGAGGCCGTTTATCGTCATCATCGCCGAAGATGAGGTCGGGTTCGTCGCCACGTAACCTTCGAGTATGTTCAGCGGGCTGACAAGTCCGGTTACGGCTGCGCGTGCCCCGCCTCTTTTTGACGCCCGCCCCACGCCGCCGGCAACGGATGCTGCTGACGAAACGGAGCGCAGGAACAGGCTCCGGCGGCCGTATTCTCGGCTCAGGGTGTGCAGGACGAGTGAATTGTCCCCATATTTTGTGGAATGGAGAATGATGAACTCTATCGGCTTCCTGTCGTCTCTTGTCATTGTCCTGCGTAACGTAATCTGCTTCGGTAAAATTTCACTTGTCTGAACGTTCTTTTGCCCCGTTCAGCATTCTTCCAATCGGGCAGAGCGCCTTGAAACGATGTGAAATGAGGTTCTTCAGATGCTCCGGAATCTCCGCGAGGGTCTTTTCGTGCAGCCTCGTGATTTCCTGAACCGACAGCCCGGCAGACTCCAATGCGGCAAGTTCATCGTCAGCCGGGATGAATACCGGGTCGTAGCCGAATCCTCCGCAGCCCGCCTTGGAGAATGCGATGCTCCCTTCAAGCGAACCGTCGGAGACAAATGTCCGTCCGTCTCGGAAAACCATCGTCACGACGCAGCGGAAGCGTGCTTTCCGTGCCTCAGGCGTGTCGGCGCCGGCCTTCCTCAGGTTAAAAAGCAGTTTGTCCATATTGTCAGCGAAGTTTTTGTCGTCTCCGGCATATCTGGCCGTGTATATTCCCGGTTCCCCTCCGAGAGCGTCTACTTCCAGTCCGGAATCGTCGGCAAACACAGCGCAGACCTCATCGGAGCCCGTACACGTCAGTTCTTCGGCATTCCCGTCCTCCACAATATTCCCGAAAACCCTGTCAGAAACATATTTCGCCTTAAGAAGCGAGTTTTCCGCGAATGTCGTTCCCGTCTCCTCCGCTTCACCGTCAATTCCGCAGTCCTGCGGCGCCAGCAGCTCCACGCCGTTGCCGAGAATGTCTTCCGCCTCACGCAGCTTTCCTCTGTTCTGCGTCGCAAAAACAATTTTCATGGTCACAAATCTCAAAAATCGCCGACAAAATTAAGAAAATATCCCTATAGATTCACTACCTTTGCAATGAACAAACAGAAGAAAATATGTCTCTGAATAAAGTAATGCTCATCGGGAACGTTGGAGCCGACCCGGAAATCCGCTACCTCGAAGGAAATGATTCACAGAGCAGCACGAAAGTCGCGAGCATACGCCTTGCGACTTCCGAACGCTACCGCGACCGCAACAACGAACTGCGTGAAATCACCGAATGGCACAGCATAACGGCGTGGAGGGGCAATGCCGACCTCATCGAGAAATATGTCAGGAAAGGTACCCAGCTCTATGTCGAAGGGCGCATACGCACACGCAGCTGGACCGACCGCGACAACAACACCCGCTACGCCACTGAAATCCTCGCGGACAGCATTCAGCTTCTCGGCCGCCGCTCCGACAATCCGGCAACTGCCTCCCTGTCACAGCAGCCGTCGCCGGCCACATCGGCGCAGCCTCAGCCGGTTTCCAGACCTGTCGCCCAGCTGCAACCATCCGCAGTGACTCCGCCAGCCACAGACCCGGACGATGACCTCCCGTTCTGAACAGCCGATGACTCCGATATATGATTATTCGCTCGTGGCTGCCTTGTCGCTGCTGTTTTTCTTTGCCGTCTATTTTATAGTGGCAAAGGTGCCCGACAAACCCATATTCGCGACATACGTCCGTTCGAGCAGGATTATGGGGATGGCTCTCCTCGTCCTCGCCTGCAACTACGTCATACACCTCTTCGTAGGAGTCCGTTTCCTGAACCATTCTGCGGCCATCCTGCTGAATCTGTCGACCTACTGCCTCGCCTATTGGCTCTTCAGCTCGGCATTCCTGATTCTGCTCGACCGCAACTATCTGACAACTAAACGCATCTGCTTTCATACGCTGCTGTGGGTGGCCTATCTCGGAGCTTCAGTCGCGACGTACTTTCTTGAAGGCAGAGTTCAGGCGGTCGTCATCGCCGTCCTTGCCGCCGCGCTCATCGTGTACGGAATATGGCTTTCCTTGAGACTCGCCCGTACCTACCGGCGGACCGTCCGTCTTTTCGACGACACGCATTCCGACAACATCGCCTCCTACATCAGGTGGATGTCCATCCTGACATGGTGGGCGATAATCTACGGCGTAGGGTGCAGCCTGCTCACTTTCCTTCCTGACAAATACGTCTTCCTGTGGATTCTTTCCTCCATCGCGTTCTACGTCTATATCTTCGTGTCATACACGAACTACCTGCTCAATTACGACCGCGTGGAACAGATACTTGAGGCCTCCGGGGAATACGAGGACCTGCCGGAAGACGCGACGGACAGTGTCCCGTCATACTATGCCGACATAATGGAACGGCTTGAAAAATGGATTGAGGCACAAGGCTATACGAAACCGGGGCTGACGCTTGAGGAGCTTGCCGACATCCTCGAAACCAACCGCACCTACTTGTCTTCCTGCATCCGCACGACCTACGGCGTTTCCTTCCGCGAGTGGATCACCGCCCTCCGGATAGAATATGCCAAGCGCATGCTTCAGGAGCATCCCGAGTACACGGTTGCCGCTGTCTCCGAATCTTCCGGCTTCGTTTCCCTCAGCTACTTCACCCGGCTTTTCCGTGACAAGGAAGGCCAGACTCCCGGTAAATGGATGAAATCGGAACATTAAGCCTGCAGACGTCCATACAGAAGAATAGGGACAGAAGTGCAGAATGCCTGTTGAGTCAGCGGCGGCTGAACTCGCAACCGCACCAGAGCTGGTTGTAAAAATTGTATTCGCGGATAAGCTCGGAGCGGCGTTCCTGAAGACCTCCCTTGCGCCAGTTCTGCTCCCACCACACAAGCGGTGAAGTTCCTGAACGGCCTGCCTCCGAAGGCGCGGGACAGCCGATGCCGTCCACGGCCGAAGCCCGCACGCCGGTCTGCTCATTGACCTGCGCCACTGCCCAGCGTCCGGCCTCGTTGATCTGGTCGAGAGACTTCCAGCGGGACGAGGCGAGGGTGGTCGTGAGAACGGTGAAGCCGTGCTCCGCGGCATAGCGGGCCGAGTCGAGAAGCCTGTACCTGAAGCATTGCAGACAACGGCCGCCGCGCTCGGGCTGATGCTCGATGTCAGAAACTCCGGAGCCGGCCGCGAGGGCGCGTATCCCTGAAAGCCAGGCGTCATGATCATAGTCGGCATCGACAATGTCAAGTCCGAGCGACCGCGCATATCTCGTGCACTCGTTCTTGCGCAAGAGGTACTCCTCCTCGGGAAATATGTTCGGGTTGCAGTAGTATATCGTCGGACGGATGCCGCTGTGCAGAAGGCACTCGATGATTGCGGACGAACAGGGGGCGCAGCATGTGTGGAGCAGTACGCGGTCGGCACCTCCAGGCGCCGCAACTATAAGTGTATCCACTTCTTTCACTTTTTAAACTTTGGTATTGAGATGTATTTCGAATGACCGAAAAGACAGTCAAAGCCGTTCGATTTTCAGCTGGTGAATGTCATAACAGTTGTCCTTCATACAGAGAAAGACAGTCACCACAAACGTCTCGCCCCCGGCCTTCAGCTCCCCTATGGCGTATTTCATATTCCCTTGCGAGGCCTTGTGGGTGACGTCAAACGACCTGGGCGTATAGGCGGCATAGAATGACTTGAGAATCTGACGTGCCTGCGAACGGGAGCATGTATTCGACTCCCCGAGGATCGTTATTTCCACACTGTTGGAAAACCAAGCGGACAGTTTTTCGGAGTCCCCGTTCCCGAGGTACCTTGAAATCGGTACAAAGACATCGAAGCCGTCGGCGTTGCCCATCGACGCCGGTATGACGCTCTGCGCCGAAGCCTTGGCGCAGCAGAGCATCACGACCGCTGAAAGCAGTCCCAAACTCATGACCCGTGTCCTTAACCACATAATTTAAATAAATAAACCGGGGCGTCCTTTACGCAAATATTGAGCCACTCAAGTTTCGTATTCGCGAAACAAATGTTAACTTTGTCCCGACTGCGCGCGGAAATATCCCAAAGACGCGCGGCACGAAGACAGTATGAAAAAGGTACATCTCAGTGACAGGACATTCAGGCTCGTGTTCTCGCTCGGGCTGCTGATCGTGCTGGGGCTTTTCCTCGCGATAGAGTCTGTTCCATACAGCACTGACGCGGCCGCGCTGCGTGTGGGAGGCAACGTCGAACGAAGAGTGCGGATAATGGAAAAATATGTGTCCAAAGCCATCGGGACCCCGAACGACGTTTTCCTGCACATCGAAGACCTGCCGCAGGACATCGTCATATACCGGTATGTGAACGACTCTCTCCAGTCATGGTGCAACCAGTTCACGGAAATCAACGACGACATATCCTCAAAGCTCATTTTCTCCAGGGTCACGAACACTCCGAACAGGCTCTATTCTCCGCTTGCGAAAGCCGGTCCGGAACTGAGCTATGTGAACATGGGGCCGAAATGGTATCTCGTGAAAGCCATCAGAGCGGATGAGGAGACTACCATAATTGCCGGACTTGAGATAAAGAACACTCTTGTGGAGAAGCATCTGCGCGGAAGAAACGGGATTAACCCGAGGCTCCGCCTTGTCGGAGGCAACTACAACATAGTCCCGCTTTCAGAGGACAGCGGCTCTCCGGTGCTTCTCGGAGGCGTGCCGGTGTTCAAGGTCACGCGTGACCTGATGGCCTCCCAGAGCGAGGCCATAGACTACTCGCTCTTTTCTCCGCTGGTCTACGCCGACGGCCCCGTGCTGTCCTCTCTCGGTGCGCTGCTGAGCATAAATACAGTCCTGACGCTGCTTCTGCTGACCGTGTTCCTGATGAGGCAGAAGACCGTCCGAAAGCTCCGGAGCAGCGGTTATCCGAGAGCGTTCGCAATAATCTACGGAGTCGGAGTACTGCTTCTTATGGCCGGTTCGCTCACATACATCCACATCGCGAACAAGAGCGTCATATTCAACTCCAGTCTTTCGATGGAGTTCTTCCGATGGAATAACAACTTCTGGTTCTCCCTGCTGACATTTCTGTCGTTCATAATGCTGATGATAATGACACTCTTCCAGATTTTCAGTCTGAAGATTGTCTTCACGGAACTCACCGGCAAGAACTTCAACACGAGGTCTATCTGGTGGGTGCTGGCTTTCTCATTCATCTGCGCGGCCTATCTGACGGCGACATCGGCAGTCTATGGTTTTCAGAAGGAGCAGAGAAAAATATGGACCTGGTCGGACAGGCTTGCAATCGACCGCGATCTCGGCCTTGAAATCCAGCTGCTCAACGTCGAGGACGGGATTGATAACGACCCTGTCATATCCTCACTCATCGCGATGCCAGGCAGTGATCGCCCCATACGCAACCGTGTGACGGAGACGTTCCTCGGGCGCGTGTCTCAGTCGCATGATGTCAATATCATTATCGTGGGAGACGGAGACAGGACAGGACGGAGGATCTTCGATGAAGTGATTTCCACAGGCACACAGATATACGAAAATTCGCATTTTTTCTACTGCGACAACGGGAACGGTTTTGAAGGATATGTCGGCGCATTCGTCTATCCNNAATCCGCTTGGAAAACAGGGACTTTTCCGAATGATGATCCAAATCTCAAACAACCGCGAAACAGACCTCTACGGCTACCGCAGCCTTCTTCCACGTGCGGCCGGGATAGCTGAGACCGGCATTCCGGCCTTTTATTCATACGCGAAATACCATGACAGCCGGCTCAGGTCATTCCGCGGAGACTATCCGTACCCCACGGAGACCGCCCACATCGCGCAGCTTCATTTCGGAACGGACGGGCACGACTTCTTCCGTTTCAAGGGATATAACCACTATTGTTCGCGCATCGGTGTCCACGAACTTACGGTAATATCCCGCCCGACCCGCAAGGCGACGTCATATTTTACGACATTCTCGTTCATATTTCTCATATCTTTCTTCATAATATATCTCATAAGACAAGAGAGACGTCCGAAAATTTCGAGAAGAAATTATCTTCGGACGAAGATTAACTTCCTGGTTATAGCAGCGTTGGTTCTGACGCTTACGGTAATATCCGTCGTCAGCGTGATGTTCGTCTACGACAGGAATGAAAGGAATATGCTCCGGCTGATGTCGAACAAAATCAACACTGTCCAGGCACTTTTGGAAAAACGCTGCCAGCATGCGGCCTCGGTCTCGGAGCTCAAGACGCCGCAGTTCTACGGGAATCTTTCGGAGGTGGGGCAGGTGACGAGATCCGACATAACGCTCTACACTCCGTCCGGAAAGGTGTTCATCAGCACGGCTCCAGAGGTTTTTGAAAGAATGGCAGTCGGAAGCCGTCTGAACCAGGACGCCTATTACAACATCACCAAGCTGAGTCAGAGGTATTTCATACATAGGGAGGAATTGGCAAGACGGCGATACTACGCGCTCTATGCGCCGATTTTCAATGCGCACGGGGACATGCTCGCGATTGTAAGCTGCCCCTACACGGACGAGGACTACGGCTTCAACCGCGAGGCGGTGATGCACGCAAGCCTTATCGTGTGCCTGTTCTTCATGCTTGTGCTGCTGTCTATCTGGCTGAGTTCGGTGGTGACTAACAATCTGTTCCGGCATATAGTGAGACTTAGTCAGAAGATGGACAGCATGGACATCCATAATCTTGAGGAGCTTGAGTACAACGGCAAGGATGAGGTCTCCGGATTAGTCGAGGCGTACAACAAGATGGTTCGCGCGATGACGGAGAGCAGCAGGCAGCTGGCCAAGGCCGAGAGGGACAGCGCATGGAGCGAGATGGCACGTCAGGTCGCACATGAAATCAAGAACTCGCTTACGCCTATACGTCTGAAAATCCAGAAGCTGCAGCGGCTGCGCGCAAACGGGAGTCCGGACTGGGACGAGAAGTTCGACGACACTGCCAAGGTTATCCTGGAGCACATCGACGTGCTTGCCGACACGGCGAGCGGGTTCTCGGCAATCGCGAAGCTCTACGGAGAGCAGGCCACGGAGGTGAATTTGGACAAGATGCTGTCTGAGCAGTCGTTCATGTTCGACAACAGGGACAATGTTGGAATCACCTACATCGGTCTTGCGGACGCACGGGTAATGGCTCCGCAATCGCAGCTCGTGAGGGTATTCATCAACCTGATTACCAACGCTATACAGGCCATAGGCATGAAACAGGAGACCCAGGAGGCCGCAGGCGTGCAGGCGGAGCGCGGGAGGATTCTGATAAGCCTGCGGAACAGCACCGAGGACGGGTACTATGACATTGTGGTGGACGACAACGGAACCGGAGTCAAGGACGAGGACTTGGACAAGCTGTTTGTCCCGAACTTCACGACCAAGAGCAGCGGCACGGGTCTCGGGCTCTCAATCTGCCGCAGCATCGTCGAGTCCTGCAACGGCACCATCACCTACAGCAAGTCCTTCGCCCTCGGCGGCGCATGCTTCACGGTGAAATTACCCAAAATGGGATAATTTCACCATAAAAGGCCTCCTAACCCCAGTCACTTCGTGACAGCCCCTATTAGGGGCATACCGGCTTCGCCGGCGGGGCCCCTCCCCCGGTCGCTTCGCGACTTTTCCAAGATTTCTATTCAAGCAATTCCTGTTTTTTCAAGTAAATCCCAATAGAAAACAACTTGAAGTAGGGGATGAAGAAAAGGATGGGATGCAAGGCACCCGGTGAAGATGAAACCGCAGCAAAGAGACGCATCAGCGTCGTGCGAA
>DJRM01000036.1:2333-2818 GCA_002440085.1 Bacteroidales bacterium UBA6360 | reverse complement strand
CCGAAATGTCCAACCCGCCTATGTTGAACCGTTTAACATGATGCGATATGCGTTGGAAAATGGATGACGAGATTATGATTTACTCCAGACAGAATAATCTGTCTGAAAAATTGATGGAGCTCGAACAGGAAGGTGCGCTGATTTCCCCATGCCAGTTCTTTTATGTCGCGGTCGCACCGGAGTTCCGCGAGCGCGGGAATGTGCCGCCGCTGCTCTATGTTGACAGGATGATGCAGTTCTCGGGGCGGGAATACTATGTCGCGCTGATGTCCGCAGTTGACATATACCGGAATATAATCCCATCTGAGAGCGATAGTGGAGCAGCCGACGACGGAGGAGGATACGGGAATGATGGCAGAAGTGGAAACGGAAGCGGAAGTGATGGTAAATGCAAGGGCGACATCGACGATGAAAGCGACAACGGAGGCAAAAATGCCAGAGAAGACGGGGACTTTTCGGTGATGGTCATCGGGGAACGGATGACC
>DJRM01000036.1:0-2203 GCA_002440085.1 Bacteroidales bacterium UBA6360 | reverse complement strand
CGCCGGCATAGGCTTCGAAACCGACCCTCAATGGATGGTGATCGTGAATGCCGTAATCCACATCATGTCTCAATAAAATCGCAGAAGAAAACAATAAACGGGATGACCTTTCAGCCACCCCGTTTATTACGAATCAGCTCAGGAAATTACTTTCTTGATATTTTTTGAACTGGCTTAACGGCCTTTTTCGCAGCATGGCGTGCAGGCTTATGGGCAGAAAGGCTTGAAATAGTGGCTGCGCTGTTGTCCTTCGCCGCCGGAATGACACCGGTCCAGCTGCCGGAGAAGAGATTGTAGGCCTCATCCACAAATTCAAATGACACGGCAGTCTTGTCGCCGTCTTTTGACAGCTTAACCCATCCATCTATCGCTGCGGCATATCCATAGACGTATCCCTCCGCGTCCTCTGTAGAGAGATCCCAATACCATGTCCCGGCCAGTCCTTCTGTGTCTGACGTGCCCATGACAAACCCTGCCGTCTCATTGCCAACGCTCATGTTATACTGCTTCTCAGGAAGAGGAATCTCGGTCTTTGACGTCATCGGGGTAAGGAGTTCAATATCTATCGCGTCGCCCTTAGGAGTCTGGATTGAGAGTATCCAATTCGCGAGATTGACTCCATAATAATCGCCGTAATAGTTCAGACTGACCTCGGCATTTTCCGCAAACTTAAGTTCGTAGTCACCGGTAAGAGTCGTGTTAACCTCTGCCGCCGGAGCCTGATTGTCGAAGTTAATCTCTCCTTCATAAACGCCTTTCACGGTTTTGCCGTTCTCAGTCACGACATCCACGGCAATCCTGTAGCCCGTGTCGCCGAAATCGCCGACAGTGACTTTGCCGGAAACAATAGCGCTTTCCTCAAGAGTGTTGCCGTCAGCATCAACCTTCGCGGCCACGGAACCAAATGTAGTGCCCATCAGGGCAAAGCCGGACTCGACTGTACCGGCCTTGTATGAATCTTCTACATTATATACACCCGGCACGAGATACACGATGGAAGAACCTGCCTCCGTGTAGAAAGAAAGATCTACCCAGCTTCCTCCCGTGGTTGCATAGCCGTCCTCGTCCAAGGCCTGCGAGGTCAGGGACACCGTGTAATTGTCGGTTCCAGCACCGTACTGATCTCCATAATAAACCCCCATTCCATAGGTGAACGTCACGTCGATATCCTCGCTCAGGGCAGGAATTTCCCCTGTCGAGCCGCTTCCGGCATTCGGATCGCCAAAGTCAAGCTCCCCCTCGTAAAGACAGCTTACGGTTGAACCGTCCTTGAGCGTAAACAGAGCCGTCAGGAGCTTCCCTTTTCCCGAAGACTTGACTTCGAGGTAGCCCTCCGTAAAATCAACGCTCGTCTGCTTGCCGTCGCTGTTCACCTGCATACGCGTGTAGTATCCGTCCAAAACGCCCGGAACGGTCGTTTCACTTGATATAACATATTTTCCGTCCGGAAGTTCAGCCGTTTCAAAGGAGTCGGCGCCGGTTCCGGCATAAACATCGAAATAGATTATATGACCGCCCTCAGGAGCAGCGTCGTCCCCCTCGTCATCCTTGATGAATTCCTTGTCACCCAGTCCGAGGAAATAATTGTAAACGCCCTTGGTCTTGCGGTCGCCGTAATAAAGGACCTTGGTAGTACGGTCCATTGCAAGCTGGAGGTCAGCCTCCGGCATAGACGGTTTTTCCGGAGTCGGATTCTCAGTGCCCGGATTCGGGTCATCAGGTGTCTGCACATTGTCCTTGTCACAAGCGGCAACAGCCAGCGACGCCATCACTATGGCGCCGAGAAAAAAGATTTTTTTCATAAAAACAATTGGATTAAAACATTTACACTACTTATTCCAAACCACTAACGGTCGATTGTCCAACTTGTCCTTACAAATTGTAAAAAGCAACTTTTTCTTCAACAATTTTAGGTAGTTTTCATTTCCGCAGATTTCGGCAGTCTGCATTCGGCATAAGGTTGGTCATTTTTTTTGTTCATTATAGTTTAACGTCAGTGTTGTGACGGCCGTCACAACACTGACGGATCGAAGTTCTGATTATACTTTATTGTCTGTCTTTAGAAGGGCATTTCATGACGGCCGAGCGCTCTTATCATACATGAGTCGATTTCCTCAGACTTGTCCAGAAAGATAAGTTCCTTTACTGTGTCATATAGCATCTCGTATTGGTGTTCGAGATCCGAGAGGAACTTGTCGCGCTC
>DJRM01000140.1 GCA_002440085.1 Bacteroidales bacterium UBA6360 | reverse complement strand
GAGAAAAATTAAAACAGCTTCTCAATGACCGGACGGCTTTGTGCGATTTTTTGACAATATAAATTTACGGAAATATGAAAATATTAGTTATCGACGACGAGCGTTCAATCAGAAATCTGATGCAGGAAATACTTGAGGACGAGGGGCATTCCGTGGATGTTGCGGAAGACGGTTCGAAGGGCGTGGAAATGGCCGACAAGGAAAAGTATGACGTGATTTTCTGCGACATCAAGATGCCGTCGCTCTCCGGCGAGGAAGTGCTCGACACATTGAGAGAAAAAGGGATAGAGACGCCTGTGGTCATGATTTCGGGGCACGGGGACATCGACACGGCGGTCAGCTGCATCAAGAAGGGAGCGTTCGACTTTCTCTCGAAGCCGCTGGACCTCAACCGGATTCTGATTACCATCAAGAACGCCACGGAGCGCAGCAACCTCATCCAGGAGACCAAGGTGCTGAAGAAGAAGGTCTACGGGCAGGAGATGATAGGCGAGTCGGAGGCCATAATGAAGGTCAAGGATATGATTGAGAAGGTGGCTCCGACCGACGCGAGGGTGCTCATCCAGGGCGGCAACGGAACGGGAAAGGAGCTTGTGGCGCGTTCGCTGCATCAGAAGAGTCTGCGCTCGCAGATGCCGTACATCGAGGTGAACTGCGCGGCCATTCCTTCAGAGCTCATAGAGAGCGAGCTTTTCGGACACGAGAAGGGCTCGTTCACCTCTGCAATCAAGCAGCACAAGGGCAAGTTCGAGCAGGCCGACGGGGGCACGCTCTTCCTCGACGAAATCGGCGACATGTCGCTCTCGGCCCAGGCCAAGGTGCTCCGCGTGCTTCAGGAGAAGAAGCTGTCGAGGGTCGGTTCGGACAAGGACATCACGGTGGATGTGCGCGTGATTGCAGCGACGAACAAGAACCTGCGGGAAGAGATTGCCAAGGGGACGTTCCGCGAGGACCTCTACCACCGTCTCAGCGTGATCGTCATTACGGTCCCGTCCCTCGATGACCGCAAGAGTGACATTCCGCTCCTGGTGGACTACTTCATCAACCAGATCTGCGCCGAGAGCGGCAAGAGCACCCGCCCGATTGAGCCGGAGGCGATGCAGCTTCTGGTTGACCGCAGCTGGACCGGCAACATCCGCGAGCTCCGCAACGTCGTGGAAAGGCTGCTGATTCTTTCCGGCCCGACTATCACGGCGGATGATGTGCGCGCTTACGCCTTGTTGTGACGGGGCAAAGAAAAGGCGGTCTGCGGCGTTGCATGGCTTGCCAAAATCCTCACAACCATCAGGTTGCTGCGGTATTTGGCTTCGCCGTGCGCCTTGCATCCCATCCTTTTCTTCATCCCCTTTCTTTCAGCGACCATTTCAGAGTTCTCTGGCAACAACGTCTCGAAGCCGAACCGGATTCTCCACTGACGCTGATGCGTCTTGTTGACGGGGCAAAGAAAAGGCGGCAGTACAAAATTTTCGTTTATAACCGAAAAAATTGTGTTTTTGTGAAAATTTTCGGTTATGGACGAAAAATTTGCAGTACCGTCAATGCAATTGCGTGTTTACTGATTGCCATAAGGCACCACAAAAGTTCACAAATTTATGGACCATAAACTTGTGAACTTTTAAAAATATATATTATATTTGCATCAAAATCAATCATATATGCCGACAATAGACAAGCCATTTGCATACGGAATTTCCGTTTCCGGCGATAATTTCACGGACAGAAAGACGGAGACGCGGAATCTTGTGATGAATTTCACGCATGGAGTCAACACCATCCTCATATCCCCACGACGCATGGGCAAGACATCCCTGGTGCACAGGGCGATAGAACAGATTGATGACGATGGTGTCATTCCTGTATTCCTCGATGTCTATGATTGCAGGGACGAGTATGACTTCTACAACAAGTTCTCGGAAGGAATCATCAAGGCGGCTTCCTCGACGGTGGATGCGGCTCTCAGGAATGTGGCGGAATTCATAGGGCGCATATCTCCGAAAATATCAGTCAGTCCGGATTTGGTGAATGAATATTCAATATCGCTCGGACTTACTCCGAAACAGATACGCCCGGAGGAAATACTGAACCTGCCGGAAAGGCTCGCGGAAAAAAGAGGGAAGCATCTGCTGATATGCATCGACGAGTTTCAGCAAATCGGGGAATTTTCCGATTCATTGACAGTTCAGAAAAAGATGCGAGGGGTGTGGCAGCTTCAGAAAAATGTCTCGTATTGCCTCTTCGGCAGCAAGAAACACATGCTCGAAAACATATTTCAGAACAGACGGATGCCGTTCTACCAGTTCGGTCAGATGATGTATCTCGGAAAAATCGGCATGAAAGACTGGATGGAATATATCGCGTCAAGATTTGAAGCCTGCGGGAAGAAGATTTCTCCGGAAATCGCGGAAAAACTGTGCATGACCGTCGAATGCTATTCTTCCTATGTCCAGCAGCTTGCATGGAACCTGTTTGTCGAGACAGACCGCGAGGCGACCGATGACGGGCTGAAGGCGGCCACAGACCAGCTGCTCGCCCAGAACAGCTCATTCTTCACCGAGCAGATAAGAACCCTCACGGGCTACCAGATTAACTTTCTGAAAGCAGTCTGCTCCGGCATACATTCGGGCTTCACATCCGAAAAAGTCCTTTCCGAATGGAACATAGGGACAAAGTCCAACATCTCGGTAATAAGGGAATCCCTCCTGAAGAATGAACTGATTGAGGAGCGCGGAAACGAAATCTGGCTTGCCGACCCGGTCTTCCGAATCTGGATGGCAGGGCGGCTGTAACCCAAATGTCCCTCCTCCTCGCCGCCTGCGGCGTTGCCATGCTGTTCATGTAACTACTTCGCTCCTTTGCGGCGGTTGCAGTCGC
>DJRM01000055.1:10304-13646 GCA_002440085.1 Bacteroidales bacterium UBA6360 | reverse complement strand
TGACGTGGTTTCCCTCGTGGAGAAGGCTCAGGAACAGTTCGACGAAAAACAGGCACGTGAGCTCAAGAAGAAGCTCGCCAAGGACCAGTTCACTCTTCAGGACTTCTACAACCAGATTCAGCAAATCAAGAAGATGGGCAACATCAAGGACCTCGCAGGAATGCTCCCTGGCATGGACAAGGCTCTCAAGGATGTTGACATCGACAACAAGACTGCCTTCAAGACCACCGAGGCCATCATTCTCTCGATGACTCCATACGAGCGCGAGCACCCGGAGTGCATCAACGGCAGCCGCAAGAAGCGCATATCGGACGGCAGCGGAACCTCGCTTCAGGAAGTCAATAAGCTGCTCAAGCAGTTCGAAGGCACACGCCGGATGATGAAGATGGCGATGGGAGCCGGCGGAAAGATGAATCTTATGAGAGGCATGATGAGGCACAGGTAAAGCGTCGTCCTCTGACACAAGCGAAAGCGTCGTCACATTTGATTGTGGCGACGCTTTTTGTTCATGAAAGTGAAGGTCACAGCCCTATGCGCATGCCGAAGGAGAATGTCCTTCCGATGCCCCAGAAGCCTCGGAATGTCTCAAGGTCGTGGTTCACGCCGTCCTTGCCGCGCTCTATATAACTTGTATTCAAAAGGTTGTCTCCGCGCAGGAAAAGTCGCAGACGGATTTTGCGGTCATTATTTGCCTGCTCGCCCGAACCGAATTCGAGACCACGCCACTGTGACGCGCCGTGAATACGGAAATCATGCCCCCAAGAGACGTCGGCGCCCAGCAGATGACACCCGGGAATGCGATACGATGTCCGGCGGTCGGACGGAGCGGTTCTGGTCAGTGGGTCGAAATCCGCATACATCCTGTCATTGAACTGCCATTCAAGGCTTATGGAAAAGCCCGCCGGAATCAGGAACTTTGAGCACGCGCCCACCTGCGTCTGAGGAGCGTCGCCGACCGGAAGGCCATCGCAATAGACGTTGACTCGTCCAGTCTCAGTTCCGGAATAGTCATCGTAGATTATCGCGCTGACATCGTTCTTCCAACGCCAGTCCCCCACCGAGGCAAAGGCGTTGAGTTCAAGCCAAGTTCCGACACGTTGAAACAGGCTTGCCTCAACGCCGCAGTGAAAGGCATCAAGCCCGGTCACCATGTAACGGGCATCCTCGCTGTCGATCTGACGGTACTTGTCTGACATCAGAGATTTGTTTTTCCATCGGGCGGCATATCCGGTCAGCTCAAAGTTCCCGCTTGCCCACACGCATCTCCACCCAAGTTCTCCAAGGATGTTCCGCTCGTTCTTCACTCCGCGCGTAATCTCGTTATTGCCGGAAGAGAACCAGACATTGCTGTAGGGCAGCCTGCTGTACCAGCCGCCGTTCAGATAGAGGCCGTGACCACGACCCGGACGCCATAGCAGTCCTCCCTTCACGCTCGCGCCTGTTCCGTGCGCAGTCTTGCTGAAAATGTCCGAGCCAACATAGTTGTACTTGTCCCAACGCCGGTTCGCACTGCCGAAAAGCGACGCCCCGAAGTCGGCGGATATGTTTTTAGAATCATATTTCACAGTAAGATAAGCAGTTCCGTGGTATATCTGCTTTCCATTGTCCGTCCGGACATAATCCCCAACTCCTTTCACAGCATTTCTCCCGGCCGCCCCCGCAAGCGACTTGTTTTCATAGTCCTCGAACCACCAGTCCGCACCGAGCAGGTCGGTGAGCCGCTCCCGTTCCCACGTGTGGTAGAGCTGCCCGTGAAGCCCGCCGCCAAGCGTCCAGCGGTCTGTGAGCCTATATTCCGCGCTTATGATTGCCCCCGCCTGCGTGTGCCCGGCCATATACTGGCTTAGGATGTTGTTCGCGGAACCGTCAGGATTCCTGTTCGCCAAGACCGCTGCATCCCAGTCTATGTGCCCGTCCGCAGTAGTGAACGATGATATCGGACGTCCCTTTGTCTCCGACCACCTTCCGCCGCCGTTTCCGATGGCTATATAGAGAGAATTTTTCATGGAGACACGCGGTCCGTCCCACAGATGCTGAAGGGTGAAATAGGGCTTGAAGTAGTTGTTCTTGCTCAAATTGAACGCCTTGCCGCCGCGCCATCCCCAGTTTTTGTTGTAGCGCAGGCCATGTTCCCCGACTTCCGCCGCGCTGAGGCGCGAGCTGCGCTGTTCGTGGCTTTCTGGAGAGCCGAGCGAGGTGAATATCAGCCGGTGTTCGTCTCCGAAAGACTTCGCAAGACTGAACATATATGCGAACGAACTCACGGGAGTCGATTCGACATACCCGTTTCCTCCGACATACGAAGCCATCAGGTTCATGGACCAGCCGTGCCTCAACCGCCCGCTCCCGAGTTTGAGATAGCCCTTGAACGGTCCGGAATTTCCCGGCGAGGCCTGTCCTCCCGCTGGAGTTCCCGCCGAATGCGAGTCCCAAGCCGAGCCGTAGAACCCGGCCTCGGCGGAAAAGCGCTCGGACGGAGATTCTGTGATGATATTGACCGAGCCTCCGACAGAACCGTCCGAAAGCATCGAGGCTCCAACGCCCTTCTGCACCTGCACCGCCAATGTCGCGTCGGCAAGCCCCATCCAGTTGTTCCAGTACATCCCTCCCGTCACAAGACCGCTTATCGGGATGCCGTTGAGCAGGACGGATATGTTTTCCTGCCCGAAGCCCCGGATGTTGAGCTTTGCGTCGCCGTAGCTCCCCGACTCGGACGTGGCGTAGAGTCCGGGGAGTCCCTTGAGCAGTTCGGGATAGGTGCGCGAGGTCCCGCGCTGCCTCAACTTCTCCTCGTCAACCGTGGCAAGGCGCAGAGCCGAGCGGCTTGGATGAGCGAAATTAGCATTTACCACCGCTGTCCGGAGAGTGAGTGTGTCCGCCACATTTTCAGAAAATCCAATCGTGGCTACATTTTGTGACGGCACAGCTCCGTCCGCATTGAAAACCGGTGTTTTCTCGCCGTCGCAGGCAAAGTCATGGACATCAGCGGCGCACATCGTCCGTGCTGCCGCAAGAATTGTGATGCCCATGAGCAGGATGTTTTTCTTCATAAAACAAAAACCTTAAACTGTAACTCATGGCATACAATTCAAGGCTTCAAACGATGCCCTGCGATTTATAGAAACAGACGATTTTTAGAAACATCCGATTTCTTAACCGCACAAGGCTATCCGTCATCTTCTTCCATCCAGACTTACCTGAAACAAGCTCGTTTGAATTCCGCCTTTGACGAACCTCGCATCATTGTCCGCCCACAGGCACAGTCAAACACAGCTGCTCCGGGAACACTGTCGGTGCCGTAATTCCAACGGCTCCTGCCTCTCGGCTCGCGGACTGTCACCG
>DJRM01000055.1:0-10275 GCA_002440085.1 Bacteroidales bacterium UBA6360 | reverse complement strand
CACCCTGCCCTGAAGTAATGCGCCGCAAAGGTAATGAATCTTCATTTTCCGCGCAAGGTCAGCAGCGTGATTTCAGGAACGACGCCGATGCGGAGCGGGAAGATTGTCTCGCCGAGACCCGGGTTGACATAGATGTACTGCGTTCCGAAATCTGTTGCCTCAGAATAAAGGCCGCGGTATTCACGGAACATGTAGCGGCTCGGACACCACCCGAAAAGAGACACCTGCATCGCGTGTGTATGTCCTGACAGCATAAGATCAATATTCTTTTTGCCCAGAACCCCCTGACGCCAATGAGTCGGGTCGTGCGAGACGAGAACCTTGTACTCGCCATCCGCCCCGGTCATTGCCTTTTCAAGGCTGCCATAGCTTTGGAACTGCCGTGACGCAGAAATGTTCTGCACGCCTATGACAGATATATTCCTGTCCCCACGCTCTATCTTCACGTTAGTGTCATCCAGCAGATTCCACCCCATTTCACGTTCTGCCGCCTTCACCTTTGCGGCCTCCTCGCCCTTATCGACGGCCTTGCCCGGATTGTAGGTGCAATAGTCGTGGTTCCCCATCACGGAGACCACTCCGTCACGGGCCATGAGTGACGAAAGAATGTCCTTGAACGGCCCGTTTTCCCCAGAAGCCATGGTCACAAGATCGCCGGAAAAGCATATAAGATCCGGCTCTAGCGCATTTATCTTCTCCACTGCACGCTTCAGCGCAGCGGAACGCCCTACAGCCTACAGATTAAAAATATGTCTTCAATAAACAGGCAAGAAAATTCAGTTGAACACCTTGCATATCTCCTGAATCTTGAATAAATTGCCGAAAATTAGAAGAAACATAAATAATACAAATCCAGAGACAATATGTACTCCTACAAGAAAACAGGGAACAGGTTCATAGTGAGCCTTGACAATCATGTCGAGATTTTCAGTGCCCTCGCGGCGTTCTGTCGGAATATGGGCATCAAATCAGGAAGCATCTCAGGCATCGGGGCGGTCTGTGGCATGACATTAAGGTTCTTTGACCCATCGACAAAGAAATATGTGGACAAGGAGTTCAACGAGCAGATGGAAATCGCGAATCTGACGGGCAATGTTTCGACGCTTGACGGCGAAGTCTATCTTCATCTGCACATTGTGGCTGGACGACGTGACTACACCGCCCTTGCCGGACATCTTCTGTCCGCGACATTAAACGGAGCCGGCGAGTTTCTCGTAGAGGACTACGGCGTTTCCGCTGACAGGATCCATGACTCCGAACTCGGACTGAATGTCTATAAGTTCTGACAATTATTTTTCGCAAATTCATGACTTTCCTGCGAAAAGTATCTTCGCATAAACATGTTTCTATTTTCGATAAGAACTAATATGCAGGATAGTCGGAAATAATCAGTATTTTTGCGACCAATTATGCGAAAGGTCAGAAATATCATAATCTCCAGGGGCACGGAACTCCTCAGGATTCCGTCGGACTGCCTGATGTATGTCGCAGCTGAGGGCAACTATTCTCATGTTGTCACGGCTGACGGTCATCGGAGGCTCGTCACGTTTCAGCTCGGACAGATGGAGGACGCGATAAACGAGCAACTCGGTGATGCGGGGATGACATTTCTGCGACTCGGACGCGGGCTAATCATAAACACGGGCTACATCTATTTCATTGATGTGGCAAAACAGGAACTGGTGCTCTCCGACTTCAAGGGGAACTGCCACGAACTGTCCGCGTCGAAAGAGGTTCTCGCAAAACTCAAGGCTTATGTTGAATCAATCGAAAAGGCTGGAGATGAATAGGTTTGATGATAATAGAGACATAAGGGACGACGGCATACGGGACGACGAGTTCAGGGTGCTCGGCAAGCGTGAAGAGCAGAAGGGATGGGGACACAGAAAAGTGCTCATCACCAGCAGTGTCGTGGCGGCTGCTGTCATCCTGACTGTGACGGTGGTCTTGCTGTGCACGAAAAGTAAACCTGGAGATGGCGCGAATGAGCCAGGGTTTTATGAGACGGAACTCGCTGACAGCAGCAGTCTGGAACGCAGGTCGGAGGAGACGGAGCTCCCGGAAAGGCTTGGGACATATAAAGACACGATTCATGCCTACACGGAGCACATAGAGATGACGATAAACGACATTCCCATAGACATTTATATTCCTCACAACGCGACACCTCGGCTTTTTGTCGGGACGCCGAGGCTCGATGACAGGGATGTCGTGTTCACGACACAGGCGGCGGACATCAGGGCAGACAACGGGAAAATCGTCGGGGCATTCGTCCTGAACGGCAAACCGCTGACATGGGGTCTCAGTAAAAGGGGTTACTGCGGAATCATCGACGGGAAAGTGAGCATCGGTGTCGCGGACAACTCCCCTCTTTTTGAGGAGGCGACGGAAAAGGGTGGATTCTTCTTCCGTCAGTACCCGCTTGTCGACAACCACCGCATCGTGGAGAACCAGCCGAAGGGAAAATCCATACGCAAGGCCCTGTGCGAACGGAACGGGGAAATATTCGTGGCAATGTCCGCCACACAGGAGTCATTCCACGACTTCGCGCAGGCGCTCGCCGACCTCGGTGTCGGAAACGCCGTCTATCTCGTCGGCAGCGTGTCATACGGCTACTACCGCGACGAGACCGGCAAACTCTCGGTCATCTACGACAAGCGACGCGGAGGCCAGAGATACGAGAACCACATCCAGTGGGTAGAACACAACTGAAAGCCAACGGTATTCCCGGAATATGTAGCGGCTCGGACACCACCCGGAGAGGGGAACTATATATAGTCCTTGTACTCGTCACAGCAGCATAGGATGCGCGAAGCGGTCAAGGTCTCCCTATAGTTCTGCACCACTTCAAGCCGGCGGCCCAAAAAAAGGAGCATCTGAGCTTTGGTCTCCTTGTCCTCAATCATTTCGAGTCCCTCACGAATCATCATGTCGCCCAAACGGATGGTCTTCCGCACATGTTCAGGGCGGTCTTCGTCAGATTCATACCATTTTTTCAGATAGTGCGTGAGTGTCCACGCGAAGGTAACGGACGACTTTGTCCCGACGCCGAGATATATCTTCGCCACGCCCTTTTCGTCAGGGCCGTAGTCTCCGCGGACAATCCTTTCATACTCGGCCATCCGCTTTGCAAAGTTCAGCTTATAGTCCGGATATATGCCGCATTTTATATTGAGCGCGGTCTCAAAGGGATCCCGGTCCATAAATGGCATCGTGTTCAGACAATTCTGGTATGAAGACGGGATCTGTTCCAGGATTTTCACCGCCTGCGAATATTTCCTTTCCCGAATCATCCGTGTGCCCGCAACGTCAAGAAAATATGCCCTGTTCGTATATCCCCTCGCATCGAGGAAACTGGAGAGCGCATCCGGCGCCTTTCCGACAGAGTCTGCATATTTCAGAATGTCGGAGACTTTCACGTCGTGGTCTATCAGATGAAAAAGGCCGTTGCAGTAGTCCCGTATATTGAACATCTTGTAGTCGGATTCCCTGCGGTGAGTGAAAAATGATGAGCCCGGATAGCAGTAATCCCAAGGATGGACAGTGGTTTTGCGCTTTTTATGCGCGAAAGCGCCTTCACAAAGACTGACAAACCTGTTGTCGGCCATATTGGCGAGCCGTATCGCCAGCACACCCTTCCCGTTCGCCAGCATCCTCGGGCAGACCTCGCCTAGAAGGACCTTCTTCAGCATGTCATTCCAATAATAGTAGCTGGTATTATCGATTAAGTGCCACGGCTCTTCCTCTGTCTTCCGGCGAATTTCGTCCGTCAGATTTTCCGCAATCATCTTGTCCATCCAGCGGAGATCCCGCAGCAGTCTGGCCTCATAGGCGGAGTCATAAGCGGAGGTCTTGGCATCAAGATAGAAGTTCAGCACCCTTATGGAGTTTTTGATGAACTCCGTTCCAACCGCAGCCTCAGCCTGCCTTCCGACACGTCTGGCGTCCATGCAACGTCCGTTAAAGTCCAGTGTCAATGCCTTGCAGTACAGCCACATTGCAGGATTTTTTCTGCATCTGCCACTTGCAAGGGCAATGTCACAGAGCCTGCACATCATATCCGCATCCTTCCGGCTTATTCTATGTTCCGACATCCGCTCCGCCCAGTTGCTACGGCTGTGCTCGTACATAACATGATCCGTAAACCAGCGCTGAAGTCTCTCCGCCGCATAGTTGGCGTCCGGACTATATCGTGCTGCCAGTTCAAGGGCGTCCGTTCCCGCGCTGCGCTTCCCCATCCGTTTCAGGCAGAACTCCACTGAGGAGAAATCTCCTCTCGCCGCATAGAGTTTCAATGCCAGTGATTTGTCGCCGAACTCAAACTCACTTCTCGCTGCATATCCCTCACACATTGTCTTTATGGGACCATACGGAATGAGGGCCGAGACTCCGCGCCAGAATGTCAGCATTGTTCTGAATTCCAGAAGCGTGCTCATCGCGCGGAGAGCCTGTAATACATATCTAGGGGCGAGTTGTCCGCCCTCCGCAGACTTGGAAATGCACTGGTCGCGAATTTCTTCAAGGGTGAGCTGCACCTCGTCGCCCTTGCTCGGGTAGTACCACCTGGAGTTGCCCATGTCACGAATCTGTTCGCACTCCTTGGCGAGGACAAGATAATCGACCACATCCCTCCTGTTTTCTGCCCGAATCCACTTCGCGAAGCTGTTGGACAAAGCAGTCGCCCCGGCAATGCGTCTGACTTCGCCGATAGACCAGTCATCGACAACAGCCTTTATGTCCCCTAACCTGATGTCCCTTCGCCCGGTCAGTGCAAGCCAGTCCAGAAAGAGGGCATCGGAATCCGCAGCATCGCAGGAACGGTCATCGGCATTGAAGATTCGAGGCATCATGTAATCGGCTGGACTCCACCAGAACGGCCCGCAGGCAACAGCCTTCACGACCGAAAGCGTCAGGATCAGGACGCTAACGATATATTTTTTTAATCTCATTTTCAGCATATTTTGAAAGGTTCAGTGAATCAAGGTGATAGATGATGTTACCGTGTGCTTCCCTGCCGAGAAGACACTCTATCCGGTCTTTCACCTTCATGATTTCCCTTATGTCGGAATTCTCAATCCTTATCGTGTCTCCGGGCCTTATCTCGTGGTTTTCAATAGTCTGACGCTTCAGCACCGTCACCGAGCCGGCACCACATGGCTCGAATGACTCCCTGTCCGAGAAGTCCGTCGTGCGCAGCAGCCCCATAAATTCATTTCCCCGAAACCAGACGCCCCAGCCAAATGTGGGATAGGCAAAATCGAAGTCCTTGAGAGCCGCCTGTCTGTTCACAAACTTCTTGACCGTGTCATAGTCAAGAATTGAGTTGCGGGTGGCGGCGCTACGTATTCCACCGAGATTATATATCATCAGGACAGACTTGTCGAACGGCAGAGCGTCGTCGTAAACCTGATGCAACCGGACGGTTCCGCTCAGAAGAATGCCCTTCCCGGAAATGAGCTTCCTGACCTCCCGGCACAGAGTGAAATAGCTGTTCCTCGTGCTTCCGGTCCAATCGCAGTCGAGCTGGATTGCCTCGACCGGCCCCAAGTCGTTGTATGACACCATTGCCAACACTCTGTCAACAATGTTCTTTGCAAGTTCCGGCTCCTTCCCGCAGGAAAGCCTCAATGCCTCAAGCGTGATATAGACCGTAGGAATTATGCTGACAGCCGCCGGCCTTTCAGAAACGAAGCGAGTGGTGGCAACCGGTACGACATCTTTCCCGTCCGTATTCCAATCCTTTTCCGCCGCAACATCAAACATTTTGACATATAGCCTCTTGACCTCATGGGTTTTCAGAAATGCTTTCTCATAGCCGTTAAGTTTGAAGACAGATTTCCAGAAATAAATCCCATTGCTGCAGTCAATATCATTCCGCAGAACGCAGGCACCCGTCTCGAAACCGTGCCCACCGCCCAGTCCCTGACCTCCACGCTGTCCGCATCCGCTCAAGGCAAACACAACAATCACAATCAAAATAAACGTCGTTCTCATTTGTCCATAATTCATATAGAGAACGCAAATTTCGGATGAAACTTCCTGATATTCAAGAGATTTTTACATGGATATACGAAACACCCCGGTGATGTACGAAAAAGCGGAGGACGCATATTTCATACACCACTCCGCAATTTCGTACATTGGTCACAAAATGCCGTTTTCCTTCCGATGTCCACACTGTATTTCCATAATCAACTGACTATCACAACGTAAGAGCAAAGCAATGTCCACCTCCGTATTTTGCTCGGGCGATTTTTCGGCGTAACTTTGCAGTCGAAAAAAATTTTTAATGTTATGAATAGAGGAGCAAAAAAACTTGTCTGGCTGGGCATTGCCCTTCATTTTTTAATCGGGCTTGGGCACCTCGCCTGCCTATTCCGTCTGGACGCGGTGTTCAGGCTCTACGGAATAAACGGCTTCATGGAAAAGGTCGCCACATTTGGAATTGCGTTGCCATATCTGATTACAGTATGCATTGCGGCGGCATTCTTTCTCGCCGGATGTTATGGTCTGTCGGCACTTGGTGCAATCCGTCGACTTCCGCTTCAGACAGCCGCATTCGTCACGATGCCGGTGCTTTTCTTCGGGAGGGCTGCATGGGGAGTTGCTTTGCTGCTAAAGGATTTCTCTTTGCTGGAACTGTCCTCAACCTGCGTTGCACTGCTGCTGGGCATATGCTATGTACCATGTCTGCGTATTGCTGACAATAACAACAAGATTTAAATTTTTATGACTATGAATATAAGACTTGAACGCGAGAGCGACCGCAGAGAGGTCGAGAACCTGACACGGGAGGCTTTCTGGAATGTATATCGGCCGGGATGCACGGAGCATTATGTGCTGCACCGGTACAGTAGCAACCCGGACTTCATTCCGGAGCTTGACTTTGTTCTGGAAGAGGACGGGAAAATCATCGGGCAGGTGATGTACTCGAAGGCACGGATTGTCTGTGACGACGGTCGGGAAATTCCGGCATGGACATTCGGTCCCATCGGCATTCTTCCGGAATACAAGAGAAAAGGATATGGGCTGAAGTTGCTCAGCTATTCCATAGAGAAGGCGAGGGAAATGGGGATCGGTGTGCTGTGCATGGAAGGGAACATCGATTTCTACAAGCACGCCGGGTTCGTCGTGGCCAGCACGCTGAAACTCCACTATCACGGTGAGCCGAAAGAAAGCGAGGTGCCATATTTTCTCGCCCAGGAACTGATTCCGGGCTATCTGAACGGCGTTGAGGGCACATACCACACCCCGGAAGGCTATTTCGTGGCAGACGAGAATCCGGATGATTTCGAAGCATACGAGGCCACATTCCCGCCTAAGGAAAAGCATCTGCTTCCGGGTCAGCTTCCTCAGTTCTGCCAAAGCTGCGGGATGCCGCTGACAAAGGATCGCGACTGCGGCACAAACAGCGACGGCAGCAGGAACTTCGACTACTGCCATTTCTGCTACCGCGACGGCAAGTTCCGCCAGCAGTGCACCATGGAAGGCATGATTGCTTACTGCGCCAAGTACGTCGACGAGGTGAACAAGAAAATGCCTGTCCCACTCACCAAAGAGCAGTATATCAGCCAGATGCAGCAGTACTTTCCTCTTCTGAAGCGCTGGAGGAAGTAGAAGGAATACGGTCTCCCCTCGTCATCAAAACAGTCGGGAGAGCCAGAAGTCGTGGTCGTTTTTGAGGGAGTGGGCGCCCTGGTAGCCGCGGTAGCCGTGGAGGCCGTCGGGATAAATCATGAGCTCGAAATGCTTGCCGGCCTTCTGGAGGGCGTCGATGAGGATGAGGGTGTTCTGGAAATGGACATTGTCGTCACCGGTGCCGTGGGTGAGGAGCAGCATTGCGCGGTCGCTGCCGAAGTCTGAGGGGCAATAGCCGACATCGTTAACGGCACAGAGGCGGCCCCCGCTGAAGTCTGAAGGATAATCATTTACATAGTTCAGGACGCAGGCACGGGCATAGCCTTCCGGATTGGTCTCCGGGGTTTCCATATAGCGTTCCGTGTAATGCGTATCATAGAGGGCCCAGTCATAGACACCACCGCCGGCGATGCCGCAGCAGAACTTGTCGCTGTGCCGCATCACGAGCATTGCCGTCATCGTGCCGCCGAAGGAGAATCCCTCAACGCCGATGTGCGCGGCGTCCACATAAGGCTGGGCCGCAAGATAGTCCGCCCATTCGCAGAAATCGCTGACAGGCCAGCTCGTGACATCCCTATAGACCATGTCCTCCCCTGCCCTGCCGTTGTGCCCGGCTGCACGCGAGTCGCAGACTATCTTGATGATTCCGTTCTCTGCGAACCATTGGTTTGCCTCGCTCGGGGCACGCCACTGGTCGCGTACATACGGGGTGTCAGGACCGCCGTAAATTTCCATGACGACGGGATATTTCGTCGCTCCGGAAGA
This sequence comes from Bacteroidales bacterium UBA6360, assembly GCA_002440085.1. Classification (GTDB taxonomy): domain Bacteria; phylum Bacteroidota; class Bacteroidia; order Bacteroidales; family UBA932; genus Cryptobacteroides. The sequence continues at coordinate 1,872 of DJRM01000055.1, read as the reverse complement.
ATCAAATGACTTTGGATATGTAATCATCGCGGGAAGCGTGAATCCGTCTTTCGTCGTCATCGTGATGAGCTGTGGCAGGACATATTGAGACGCATCGAAATTCTCCGGTGTGAAATCCTTCACAGTCTCCGTGGATACGACCTTCCCTTTTTTCAAAGAATAACGGATTTCCTTTGTCGGGGTCACTGAGTTGGAAATATATGCCGTAAAAGATTGTAAATCCCCGGAAAATTTCACTCCGGCAGCATTCATTTCAAGCGGGGTGAGAGCCTTCATACTCGCCGTCGAAGCGATGCTCAACGCCGAAGAAACAGAGCCGGACGCCGAAGCGGAAACGTGGGAAGACGCAGAAGACCTGCGGAAAGGCTTCACGGACTCGCGAGGAATGTCCACCGAGAACACCGCCGCCCGCGGCGCTCCGTCAATCTTGGCAGAGAAATAGAGCTTGCCGCGCCTCTCGTCGGCCTTAAGCACAGACGCCGACCATAATTTGCTGTCAGTCAGGCGGAGAACCGTCTTGCCGTCGTATGAAATGTAGTAAATCTGATCCCAGCCTGTCTCGAAGCGCCGTGCCACATAAAGACCGTTGCTTCCGAACTCCATACTCTCGAACCAGTCAATCCATGTAGGATATTTCTCATTATAAATCAACCGCTTGCTCCCTGTTGAAGCATCAACGGCAAAAAGATTGAGGTCATTCTGAATCCTCGGAAGTGTCGGGACATAAAAATCGCGGCTGTCCGCGCTCCAGAAAGGGATACCGAAATAGCCGTCACAGACCTTGCCGCCGTCGTATGAAGAAGATGCCGTGCAGCCTTCGGTGGCGGTTCTGGAAGTTCCGCCCATAACCGGGAAATCCGCCCAGACGATACAGACAGAACAGTCCGCCGACGACGATGAGCCTGTGGTGTCTTTGGGCAGTCCGGCCGGAATGGAATCGTGACCAGCTGTCACACAACCGCTTACATCCACAATACCTATGCGGACAAGCGGATTCGCCTGTCCGGCCTTAGGGTAGCGGGTGTTGTTCAGATGACCGGGATACCCGGCATGGTCAGGCGCTGAGACATCGTGACCGGCAAAGGGGGAATATATCGGAAAATACGGAACCGCAGTGTTGTCGAAGCGGTAGAATCCTATGCGACGACTGTCCGGAGACCACCAGAAAGCCTTGTATCGCGATGCTCGGCCGAGAATCTCCTCATAATAGACCCACGAAGCGAATCCGTTGAGAATCAACTCGCTGCCGTCAGATGTCAAACGATATTCCCTGTTCGTCGCGACATCCTCGACCCAAAGGTCGTTGCCCCGTGTAAACGCGATTTTCGTCGAATCCGGCGAATATGTCGGATTCACCCTCATCTGAGAACTCAGCTTTCCGTCGCCGGCCTGTGCGGTCACAGCCCAGCATAACAAGATACAAAATATAAACTTCTTCATAACTTATAATACTTCTTTTCCAAGTGCGTCAGGGCAATAAAGGTGTTGGCGTGCGTGCTGTGGCCACCCTCGGCCCCATAAGAGGGAGGGATCCAAGCTCTGCTTGGGAGGGGTCTCGCAACGCGAGACGCTAAGCACGCCAACACCTTTTTATTGCCCGTCATCCCCTGAACAATTCATCCTTGAAATTAACCAGATATACCTTCTCGACAGCCCTCGTCAGAGCCGTGTAGAGCCACTTCAAATCATCGAGAGTCAAGAAATCCTGCCAAAAGGCATTGTCTATGAAGACGCAGCGCCACTGCCCGCCCTGCGACTTGTGGCAGGTCAGCGCCTCGGCATACTTGAGCTGCAGCGCGTTGAAATACTTGTCCTCCCGCACCGACTCCCAGCGCTTCTTCTTCGAACTGATGTGCGAATAGTCCGCATCCA
>DJRM01000047.1 GCA_002440085.1 Bacteroidales bacterium UBA6360 | reverse complement strand
ACCCGAAATGTCCAACCCGCCAGAAAAAAACTCTCTGAAAATTCAGAGAGTTAATCGTTTGTAGCGGGACCCAGGATTGAACTGGGGACCTCATGATTATGAATCATGCGCTCTAACCAGCTGAGCTATCCCGCCATCGTTGTTTGTGCCCCGAAAGGCGTTTTGTTGAGATAGAAGGATTCGAACCCTCACTGACAGAGCCAGAATCTGTAGTGCTACCATTACACCATATCTCAATGTCTGCCCCAAATTTTGGGATTGCAAAGGTACAAAGGTTTTCTTAATATCCAATAGAAAATTTCACTTTTTTGCAGCAAATTCAAGGCAGCATTTTATGAACTGCGGCCGAGCCTACTTTTTCAGAACCGCGACAGTCAGAGGGTTGTTCACGGCATAAGCCTGCTCTTTCACATACTCATCCCACGCATCAAGGCTTTCAATGCCACCCTTGTTCCAGCCTGACGCCGTCCAGTAGTCCACCGCCTCGCCGCATTTCACACGGAACTTAAGCACCGCATGGCCGTCGAGCTCACAGGCTTCGGCACTGAAGCGGTCGGAGAGGACGAGGCCGACGCTGATGAGGTCATCGTTCACGAGTTCCCTTGAGTCGGACGCGAGTTCCGTAAAGGAAATGTAGTCATTGCCATAGACTATTGAGACAACATCGTGGAGAACCGCGCCTACGACAACGTCGAGCGAGTCTTTCCCGACAGCGTCGAAGGATGCCGTCCAATGCACCAAGCGCGTGTTGGCATCAAGCGAGAGACTGCGCTTCACGGTCACGGCCGAGCCGTCGATGTCAAACTCGGGCCAGGTGAACTCGGCTGCTGTACGGAGAGGACCATTGCAGAGACGGCGCTGTGTCGCGTAGTTGTCCCCGGCGAAAATCCGTCCGTCCGCGAGCGGGGCACATGAACCGCCGCCGAGAGTCTTACCTACCAAGTAGCAGTCCATCCCTTCGCCGTGGTTGCGGTGGAAGTCCCTGCCGGCAAGCCATTTGTCAAACACAAGTTCGGGGGTGTTCTTTATGAATATGTCCGGGCCGAACGTACGCGGTCCTTCAAGCGCGGGACCATAGATACGGCCGAGGACAAGATTGTTCTCATATTCGTAATCGTCCTTTCTTTCAGGAACATAGCGACTGTTCACGAGAGTGTCGTAAGCCTCGTGGATGCCCGTTGAGACGAGAAAGTCCATGTTTGCTCCCGCCTTCACGTCCGCCTGGAAAATAACCGAAAGCTTTCCGTCGGCATCGGTGACGACCTGCGACGGAATCTGCTTGCCGTCAGCGGCCTTCACCACAGCATTGTCCGCAGAAAGCCCGCGAATCCCGAGTTCACTCAAAGGCACGGAGACCGTTTCCGCATGCCTGTCAACCAATGTTTCATTGGTCACAGAAACAGTTCTGTCCTGCACTCCGCAGGCGCAGAGAAGGCAGGACAGAACCGGAATTACTGAAAAACGTTTCATTCGGGAAACTATTTAGGCTGCTTTCCGATGTAGGCGAGGATGCCACCGTCAACATAGAGGACATGTCCGTTCACAAAGTCCGACGCAGGTGAGGCGAGGAAAACGGCTGGTCCCTTGAGGTCATCGGTCGTGCCCCAACGCGCAGCCGGAGTCTTGGCAACGATGAACGCGTCGAACGGATGCCTTGAACCGTCGGCCTGACGCTCGCGCAGAGGCGCGGTTTGAGGGGTTGCGATGTAGCCCGGACCGATGCCGTTGCACTGGATGTTGTACTCGCCGTATTCGGACGCGATGTTGCGGGTGAGCATCTTGAGTCCGCCCTTGGCAGCGGCGTATGCGGAAACGGTCTCACGGCCGAGTTCGGACATCATGGAGCAGATGTTGATGATCTTTCCGCCGCCCTGCTTAATCATGGACGGGATGACGGCCTTTGACACGATGAACGGAGCGTTGAGGTCAACGTCGATTACCTGACGGAACTCCTCCGCCTTCATCTCGCACATAGGGATGCGCTTGATGATGCCGGCGTTGTTCACGAGGATATTGATCGGTCCGAGGTCACTTTCTACCTTCTTGACGAGTTCCTGAACCTGCTCTTCCTTTGTGACGTCGCAGACATAGCCCTTGGCGTCGATGCCGAGTTCCTTGTAGGACGCGATGCCCTTGTCTACAAGTTCCTGTTTGATGTCGTTGAAAGCAATCTTTGCCCCGGCCTCAGCGAATGCGGTTGCAATCGCGAATCCGATTCCGTAAGATGCGCCAGTTACGAGCGCAACCTTTCCTTCGAGTGAAAAACTTACCATAATGATATATTGTTTTATATTTTTCCGCAATATTACGAAAATTTCCGGAATTTCCGTGCACGTTAACGGGAAAAATTTGCAGAGAATACGGGAATATGATATATTTGTATTATATAAACACGTATATACCAACGGAAATCAGACGAATCATGTCAATATCAAAGTTTCTTCTGACGGCAATTCTCGCCGCATCAGCTGTTGTTCCGGCCTCCGCGCAGACAGAAACGGAACGAAAGGAAAAGGAAGTCGTATGGACGGAAATGGACGGAGTGAGGATTCCGCTGCCGCCGAAAGAACATCCGAGACTCTATCTGCGCGAAGGAGATATACCTGCCCTCAATGAAAAGATAAAGACGCCGGAGGGGAAGGCCATCCTTAAAAGGCTTCGCAAGGCGGCTAAGCCGAGAACCGCGGAGGAAGAGGCCAAAGTCAAGGATCACGGTTTCCGCTACTATGCTCAGATGAGGGGCGTCACCTCTCAGTCTCAGCTCGACGCGCTCGCCTACCTCACGGAAGGAGACCCGCACATCGCGGACAGGGCAATAACGGCGATGCTGGACACCCTCAAGAAGACGAATTTCGGGACGAAGAACGACCTTTCGAGGGCCAGCGGCTCGATGCTGATGGTCGGGGCGATGGTCTATGACTGGTGCTACGACAGAATGAGTGAAGGGCAGAAGCGGGAGTATATCCGTGAGTTCGTGCGCATCGCCGGGACAATGGAGTGCCACTATCCGCCGAAGAACACGGAGTGCGTCGCGGGACACGGGTCAGAGTGGATGATACTCAGGGACATGCTTTCCTGCGGAATCGCGATTTACGACGAATATCCCGAAATGTACGAAATCGTGGCGAAGATGATTTTCCGAGATTATGTACCCGTGCGCAACTACATCTATGCCGGACACAACTACCATCAGGGAACAGGATATGTCACGGTGCGTTATCTGAACGACCTCAACTCACTCTGGATTTTCGACAGGATGGGCGCGGGGGAAATCTACAGTCCGGAGCAGCGTTATGTACTTTATGACCACATCTACCGCCGCCGTCCGGACGGGCAGGTGCTGCCGTCGGGAGACGTGAACCCGGGCAGGCGGGAAATTCCGCAGACCTACGCGATGCCGGCGATGCTCGCGGCAAGCTATTGGAACGACCCTCTGCTTATGTATGAGTACGAGCGCCGTCCGAGCGTGGAGACCCACATGCTGATTCTTGAACTGCTATGGAGAAACTTTGATCTCAAGGGAAAGTCGCCGGAGGGTCTTCCGCTTTCAAGGTACAGCGGCACGCCGTTCGGATGGATGATCGCGAGGACAGGATGGGACGGGAACAGCGCCATAGCCGAAATGAAGATTACGGAGCACTACGTCGGCAATCACCAGCACCTCGACGCTGGAACATTCCAGATTTACTACCGCGGTCCGCTCGCCATCGACTCCGGTTCCTACCAGGGTTCGGCCGGCGGCTACAACAGCCCTCACAACAAGAACTATTTCAAGCGTACAATCGCGCACAACTCCCTCCTTGTCTACGACCCTTCAGAGAAGTTCGCCTGCTGGAACTACGGCGGTGCCGACAAGACAGAGTTTGCCGAGAACGACGGCGGCCAGAGAATGCCTGGAGACCGTTGGGAGACATGCCGCAGCTTCGCCGACCTGCTCAGCGAGGAATACACTGTGGGAGAAGTGCTCGCGCACGGTTTCGGGCCTTCCCCGCAGACTCCGGAGTGGACTCTGCTTCAGGGAGACATCACGAAGGCATACAGCAAAAAGGTGGAGAGCGCAAGGCGCAGTTTCGTTTTCCTCAACCTCACTGACGAAAGCGAAGACATTCCAACAGCGATGGTGATCTACGACCGCGTGAAGTCGTCTGATGCCTCTTTCAGAAAGTTCTGGCTGCTCCACAGCATTGAGGAGCCGCAGCTCGGAAGCACTGACTTCACGGTCTGCCGCACTAAGGACGGCGACACCGGCAGGCTCCGCTGCGACGTTCTGCTCCCGTCCGCGGAAAACCTTAGCATTGAAAAGGTCGGAGGCCCGGGCAAGGAGTTCTGGGTCTTCGGAAAGAACTTCCCAAACGCAGCCACGACAAGACCGGATCCGTGCAACGAGCGCGGTGCCTGGAGAGTGGAGCTAAGTCCGAAAGCAGCGGCTAAGGAAGATCGCTTCCTCAACGTGATTCAGGTTTCGGACAAGATCGTTAAGAAGGGCCTCCCTGTAACGAGGATTGATGGTGAGGGCTCTGGCAATGTCGGTGGTACTATTGGGACACAAGCAGTCGGAGCCATCGTCGGCGACCGCGCCGTCGTCTTCAGCGCCGACTGCGGCAGGAGCGCCGAAGGCTACAGCTTCGAGATCCCGTCGTCAGCCACGAAAAAGCACAGGACAAAGAAGTTCAAGGTTCTCGCAACAGGCCTCACCGCCGGAGAATGGACTGTTGAACGAAACGGCAAGCCTCTCGGCAGGTTCGCGGTCACCGAAGATGCCGGCACGCTCTATTTCGACGCCGCCCCTGGCAAGTACACCGTGAAGAAATAGGCCGAAGCATCGCACAGGACAACGCGGAAGCACACCCTCCGGCACAGGCATGACTGTATGTTCCAGGATTCTATAACTTCTGAAGGGACTTCACTGCCATGGTATTGATGCGTCTTCATTGCCTGCATAGTTTGCCGGACAAAAAATCTGGAATGGACTACTCCGGGATGGCCTTGAGGTGACGGCGGCGTTCTGGGCCGGGAGTGGCTTCGAGCCAGCGGCGGAGAGCGGTGCGCATCTGTTCAAGGACGGGAGCATAGGCGGACTCGACGGCAAGGTTGACCATTTCGAGACGGTCGGCGGTCATGTCGTAGAGCTGTTCGCGGTGGCGGCCCTTGTCATAGAGGACGTATTTGTAGCGGGCTGTGCGGACCATCCAGCCGAAAGTGCCGGAGGTCTGCTTGAAGTTGGTCTCCGTGATGATGAAATCCGGGCCGTCGTCCTTGAGAGCGGAGACGGAGGCGAAACTGCGGCCGGGACGATGCGCGGGAACCTTGGCTCCTGTCCACTCGCAGATGGTTGGCATCATGTCTATTCCGTTGTTTACGAGCCCTGCCGTCGTCTTGCCCGCGTTCTTGCCGCCGGGGAGACAGACAATCAGAGGAACATTGGCAACCTCCTCGTAAAGAGCCGTCTTCTGATTCCAATGATGCGCGCCGGCACCGTCTCCGTGGTCTGAGGTGAACATCACCACGGTGTTGTCCCAGAGGTCACGTAGGTCTATCTCGTCCACAATCTTTCCGATTTCAGCGTCAACGGCCTCAATCAGACGGAAGTAGGCATTGCGGTAGAGGCGCCAGTCATCGGGTGTGAAGTCGACCGAGGGATAGAGGGCGTAGTCGCGGCTCTGCTCGTAGCTGAGTATGCTCGCGTCGTAGGGGGCCTTCTCAAAATTAGCCGGCAGGTTCGGGCAGTCCGCGACCGCGGCCTTCGGAGTCGGCACAAGCGGGGTCTTCTGACCGCGGGCGAACTCGCAGATGTTGTGAGGGTTCACGAATGAGGCGACCATAAAGAACGGCTTGTCCGAATCTTGACCGGAGCCATCGCGGCGGCTTCCACGTCCGGACTTGGAGAGGGTGCTTATACGGCTTTCAATGTAGTCCACACAAGCCTCCGCGACACCGGGGTCTCCGTTGTCATGGATGTTCCTGAAACCGAACTCACCGTCCGGAATGCTGATTGTGTTGACATGCCATTTCCCGGCATACACACAGTCATAGCCGGCGTCGGCGACCAGCTGCCCGAGAGTGTTGTGCCGCAGAGAATCCACAAGCGGCTTTTCATTAATGTCCATCCCGGTCTGCGAGGGCATATACCCGGTGAACATCGCCGCCCTCGACGGACCGCTGAGAGGCATTGAGCAATAGGCATTCTCGAAGCGCACTCCCCTGCTCGCCAACCGGTCCATGTTCGGAGTCTTAAGATCGGCATTCCCGGCACAACTCATCGCCCCGGCCCACTGCTGGTCGGTCATAATCAAAATCACATTCGGCCTTTTCCGCGTCCCCTGCGCCTCGGCCATTCCATCAGCCCCGGCATCCCCTGCCTCCGACGAGGCAAACGCCGTAGCCGGCATCAAAGTCGCCCCAAGCGACATCATCAAAAATCTCTTATCCATTTTCAGCAAAATCTTCAAAATCAACTCATTCGCAAAGAAAACAGCTTGAATAACAGCTGAGAAGGCGGGGATGCATAAAAGGAGGGATGCAAGGCGCACTGTGGATTTCAACACCGGAGCAACCTTATGGTTGTGAGGATTTGAAATTCGCATGCAACGAAGCAGACCGCCTTTTAGGCGCCCCGCCCAATTATTCGACCCAAATAGGCGAAGTCCACAACCACTGCCCGTCCTTCTGACGCACGCGCACATAGTACCAGTCGGAGTCGGTCTCCTTCCCGTCGTCCTCCATGTAGTGCTCGATGCTCCAGCAGGACTGAGGCATCGCACGGTTGAAGAGCACGGCCTCGCTGAGCCAGCCCCGCATGAAGTGGCTACGGCCGCCCTCGAGAAGCTCCGCGAGAGTATGCCTGAACTGACGACCGTTGAAGTCCGAGGTTATCACTCCGTCAAGTGGCATCTCGACGTCCAGAATCACCGCTTGGGTCGAAGGCGTCGTCGTGTTCGGGTTCTTCGACGTGTAGAGCTCCAGTTCCGCGGAATTGTCAGTGACGGAGCGGATGCGGTTCACGTGGGTGTGGAACTCCGTCTCGCCCTCCTGAGGAGAGGTGAACGCGGCGCCCCGGAAGCACGGGGTCACGGAAAGGATGCGTCCCTTGTCGATGCTCACCATGCCGTCCCAGTTCACATACTTCTCCTCCCTGTTCCAGCCGTATTCCATCTTTATCTTGCAGCGAATCAGGTCTGCCGGCTCATACACCGGAAGAAGAGGGCCGTTCATGCGAGCGATGAGACGACCGTTCTTCACGATGTCGACGTAGTCTATGCAGCTCGCGGCCTCCACGTTCACATATATCCTCCGGACGTCGCCGCTCGTGACGTCGCCCATGAAGGCGTCGTTGATGCGGAAATCCACAGCAATCTTGTCCCCTGTCGCGCAGCAGGTGTGGCGGCTGCGCAGACCGTTCCAGACGGAATCGCGCTCTAGGGACGGGGCAAGCACGCCCACGCGCCCGTCGCCGTAGCTCCCCGGGTAGCCCGAGTGCTGGTCGGTGGAGCCGATGAGGCCGAACTTGTGTCCCTGCTTCAGGCCGTAGAGAATCGAGCCTTCCCAGTTGCGCGGGCCCATGTCGTGAAGGTAGGGGTAGTCGCCCATGTCCCCCTCGGCAAGACCATGGCGGGAGTACATCTCCACGAACGGCGTCTGGTCGCCCCCAGTGAAGTATTTCCAGTTGTAGCCGCGGAAGCCCTCCTGGTAGCCCATGTGGTGCGGAGTAATGAAGACATCCTGACCCCTGAACTTGTCCTTCCAGTTCTCGATGGAGCTGCAGTTCACGAGAGGGGCGTCAAGTTTCTTGTGCAGGGCGACGTGGTCTCCGTAAACCATGCTGTGAGCCTCGTAGCCTATGAAGGTGAGGAACTTGCCGGGGCGGTTGTATTCCTTGGTCATCGCGCTGTATTTGTCGTAGCCGCCCTCGCGCAGGCGCTTGAAGGCGTCGGTGTGGTAGCCGATGACCCACTTGAGACGAGGCTCCCTGTTCAGGAGATTGATGTCAGGCCACATCGCGTGCGGGGTGACGCTCACGAAGTCGAGCTGCTCGGTCGCCGCCTCGAAGGCGTCGCGCATGTCGCCGTGTCCGTAGGTGATGTTGCAGTGGTTGTGGAGGTCGCCCCAGTAGAGCCTGAGGCCGGATGCCGACGGCACCACCTTCTTCACCTCCCCCGGAGAGCCGCACGACTCTATCAAGCTTCCCGATGCCGCCAGCCCGACCAATGACCAGCCCGATATTTCCAAAAACTTTCTTCTGTCCATATTCTATTGATTATCAGTTATTTTAATTTAAAGTATAATTCAATTTTTCAAGGTAAGCCATTCAATGCAGCAGAGCGCCTTTTATTCGGTGCGTCCCACATAACGACGGTCTCCCTTAAACAGCACCTTCTCATGCTCGCACGGATCCACGTCGCCGTATGCCGTCTGCACTGAGTCGATGAGCGAAAGCATATATTTCCGTGTCTCAGAATATTCCGGCACATCATATACGTTGTGCATTTCCTGCGGATCTTTCGTCTCGTCGTAGAGTTCCCAGCAGTCGATGTCGTTGTAGAAGTGTATGAGCTTGAAGTCTTTCGTGCGTATGCCGTAGTGACGTTTCACCGAGTGTTCGGCAGGATATTCATAATAATGGTAATATACCGCCTCGCGCCAGTCCGCAGGAGCCTCGCCGTCATTCTCGATGACAGGGCGAAGGGATGTGCCCTGAATGTCGGACGGGGCTTCCACTCCGGCGTAGTCGAGGAACGTCGGAGCAAAGTCAACGTTCATGCAGAGCGCGTCCGAAACTGTCCCGGCCTTTATTGCCTTTGGATAGCGGACGAGAAGCGGCATCCTCTGGCACTCCTCATACATGAAGCGCTTGTCGAACCAGCCATGCTCCCCGAGGAAAAATCCCTGGTCAGAAGTGTATACGACGATAGTGTTGTCCAGTTCGCCAGTTTTCTCAAGAGCATCGAGAACCTTGCCTATGCTCTCGTCAACGGAAAGAACCGTCGCAAGGTAGTCACGCATATACTGCTGGTACTTCCAGCGGAGGAGTTCCCGTCCCTTGAGGCGGCCGCTGCGGTACTCCGCGATGCGTCCGGCATAGACTGAATCCCATTTGTGCTGCACATCCTCCGGCATACGGGAATATACCTTCGCAAGACGGTTGTCCGGATTCTTAAGCATCTCCTCGCGTGTCATGAGTTTGAGATCCCAGTCTTCGGTGAAGGTCTTCGCGAGGCTCATGTCCTGTTCGGCAGCAGCCGGACAGCGGTCGGAGTAGTCGTCAAAGAGATTGTCCGGTTCGGGGAACACGGTGTCATTGAATTGCCCGAGATGCTCCGGTGCGGGCATCCAGTTGCGGTGAGGTGCCTTATGATGGAACATCAGACAGAACGGTCTGCTGTCCTTTGCTTTCTGATGGCTTTCGAGCCACGAGAGGGCCTTGGAGGTGATGACGTCCGTGACATAGCCGGTCTCGGTGATTTCCTTGCCCATCTCCCAGAAGCCCGGATTGTAGTAGTCCCCCTGTTCCTCCTGGCCGGAGAGAACGCTCCAGAAGTCAAAGCCCTGAGGATCTGAAATCAGGTGCCATTTGCCGATCATAGCCGTCTCGTAGCCGGCCTGTTGAAGAAGCTTCGGGAAGGTCTGCTGGTCTCCGTTGAAACGGGAGGCATTGTCCGTGAAGCCGTTTTCGTGGCTGAACTTGCCGGTGAGTATGCAGGCGCGTGACGGGCCGGAAAGCGCATTCGTCGCGTAGCAATTGTCGAAGCGCATGCCCTCACGAGCGAGACGGTCCATGTTGGGGGTCTCGATGAGACGACCGCCGTAGCAGGACATAGCCTGCGTGGTGTGGTCGTCAGTCATTATAAAAAGTATGTTCGGCTGCTTGGACTGCTGCTGTTCTCCACAAGAGACAAGAGCGGCGGCAGCAAACGGAACGGCGAGGAGCGGTGTCGCGCTCTTCGCCATTTCTGAAATTGTCTTCTTCGTCATCAAAGTCATAGTGTCATCCTATCATCATCGTATCATGAAAATTGCATCGCCTCGAAAACAGGCAGCTTACAATTTGTATCCGAGCCTGACTTTCTTTCCCTTCCCGACCTTCACTTCGAGGGACATTCCGCCGTTGCTGAAGCCCTTGTCGGTGAATTTGGCTGAAATGCTCTCATAGCCGGCATCCTGCTTCGGATGGATGACAGTGATGTAGCGGACTGTCTCATTCCCGTTCTTCTTCACGTTGAACGAGACGTGCATTCTCTGCACCTTTTTCATATAGGCGGAAGACTGCCAGCCGGGCTCCTTCTTCATGCTCATCCCTTCCGGGCCGAAGCAGCGGAACATGAAGTTGCTGTCGCCGTCAAACTCGGTGTATGCTGTCATATCCTCGCGGCTGTTAGGAACCTTGCCCCTCGGCATCTGCCAATTGAGGTTCACCCAGCCTTTTTTCTGTCCCACGGCCTCGTCAACGATGACGAAATATTCGTTGTTGACGAAAAATATCGAACGGCGGTGGGTAAGACCCGGATAGCTCGGATGTTCGGTCACGAGAATCTGAGCCTTGCCCTCCGGCTGCCAGAGAAGCGTCTCGGAAGCGACCTTGTCAACGTCCTTCCCGTCCATTGTGAGAGTGTTATGATGAGCGGAAGCCCTGAACCAGCGTCGCCATTCCATGACTTCAGGATCCTTGCCCTCATATACGTATGAACCGGAATCCTGGAAAAGGTTCTTTCCATTGTACCAGAGCTCGAATGTGCCGTAGTCAGGCTGTGCGTGCCACTCCCCTGCAGGGCCGGCCTTCACGACCATCTGCACGGCGTCACTCTCCCACCCGCTGCGGAAAATGAAGAAGCCGGAATCGGTGAATCCCTTTGAAAGATAGTCCGGAAGAGCTCCTTCGGCACCTTCTGTGGCGAACCATCTGATCATCCGGTTGTCAGGAAACACCTCCGCCCACTGCTTGAGGTCGCGGGCAAGTTCTTTCTTTCCCGTGACTTTCGCGTCGCTGAAACACGGATTCGTCCCGTCCGGGAAGCAGACGTTGAGATACCATATCACCATCTTCTCGACAGTGTCCTGATAGGACTGCGGGAAGTCGTTTCTGAATCCGTTCAGGTCGGCTATGCGCAGAGACTTGAGAAATATCTGAATCACGGCGAGGTGGTAGTGAGGGTCAAGCTCATAGTCACCGCCGTCAGGAAGTACCTGAATGGCGATTTCGCGGTTGAGAATGTCAACGCCGCTCTGCCTCCAGAGGCCGGCTTCCTTGAACTCCGGAAAGAACGAGCCGGCATAGAGCATTCTCTGCGCCTCGAAAAGGAGGTGATTGCCCTGCTTCGACCAGTTGCCCATGATGTGGACGGCGTGCCGGTGGTAGTTCACGAGGAACTCGGTCAGGAACTCCGGCGTGAAATATGGAGAGTCGATGAAAAGCTGAAACTGGAGGCACTGATCCTGAAGACGGTGGCTCACCTCAAGCGGCCTCCACGCATAACGGGCGTTCTCCGCATCGGCCTTGAGCTGAGAGTCCTCGGTGATTTCATACTCGGCCTTGCTGATTTTTACATACGGATTTTTCTTAATCCAGTCCATATACTGATGTACCCATTCTTTCGCGTACTTTTCGTCTCCGCTCACCCTGTAGGCATAGCCCATTGGCGTGAACCATTTGTGACGGTGGAGCTGCCATCGGAGCTCGTTATCCTGAACCGGCCAGTATTTCCAGTCGATGTCCTCGCCGTAGTTGAACGAAGGCTGGTAGCCCTTGTGGACGAAGAACGTATGCAGAAGCGCGTCGTCCGCCCATTTCTGCTGTTCTTTATTTATCTTGACCTTTTTCACATTGCTGATTTCCGGTGTGCAGATGTCCTTTCTTCCACGGTAATATTCCAGGAGGTTCACCGCAGCCGTGGAGTCGTCGCCGCTCTCATGTGCTGTTTTCACCTTTTCAAGTCCCGGTCTGTCAAGATCAAGCATGCCAAACACTTCATGTCGGAGTTCCTGCGCCCCGAGAGTCCATGCCGAAAAGGCAAGTGCCGCAAACGAAAGTATTATTCTATTGAGTTTCATCATGTTATTAATTTTATTTCTGAAAGTTTCTATATATGGAGAGGGAATGAAGAAAAGGATGAGATGCATACCGCCTTTTATTCGCCCCGTAAACGCTTCAGTGCCTCCAAAAAGTAATAGTCCGCATAGTTCAACGGAACGTCGATTTCCGAGCCGTGCGCAAGAGAACCCGTGGAATGCTTGAGAATGAACCCGCAGTTCGTGCCCGGTTCCGCGAGATATTCCGGTGAAGAAAGAGTCCGGAGAATGCTCTCGGCATAATCGTGATATTTCTTTCCGTCGGCGATATAGCCGCAGAGTTCAAGAAAAGCGGATGCTGTGACTGCGGCAGCCGAAGCGTCGCGTGGAGTGTCCGGCAGAACAGGCGCGTCATAGTCCCAATAAGGGATGCGGTCTTCCGTGATGACGCGGGCCATAATCATGTCAGCAATCTTCCTCGCCCAATCGAGGTATTTCACATCGCCGGTCTCGCGGTAGCATACGGTGTAGCCATACACGCCCCACGCCTGCCCGCGCGCCCATGCGGAATTGTCGTCGTGTCCCTGGAAAGTCTGTTTGGTCTCGACGGATCCGTCATTGTTATAGCTCACCACATGCCAGCTTGTCATGTCCGGGCGGAAATGGTTGGCCATGGTCTTGTCGGCATGGCGGACGGCTATGTCCCTGTAGCGGCTGTCGCCAGTAAGCTTCGATGCGTTGAAAAGAAGTTCGAGGTTCATCATGTTGTCGATGATGACCGGAAAATTCCATGTTCCGAAGTCCCAGGAACGGATTGCGCCGATCTTCGGGTTGAAGCGGGATGCAAGATTGTCCGCAGTGCGGATGAGAACAGCTTTGAGGGAGTCATTCGGAGCTATGCGGTAGGCATTGCCGTAGCTGCATCCGACCATAAAGCCGAGGTCATGAGTACCCGTGTAGTAAGTCGCCGGCAGGATTTCATTGGTATATTCAGCGGCATCCGCACGGAGACGTTCATCACCGGTCAGCTCGTACGCAAGCCAAAGCGAGCCCGGGAAGAATCCGCTTGTCCAGTCATAGGCATTGCAGACGCGGAGAGTCCCGACCTTCTCCGGAGACGGGTTCTTGCGGAGCGAGTCAACACGGTCGAGGACCGACGGACCGAGCTGCTCCACGAGGAAGTCGATGTTCCACGCAGACCATACGGTGCGAGGAAACCGTTCCGAGCCGCGAAGAGTGTCGGCCGCCGACTTAAGCTGAACAGACGCCGTCTCTATGGCATTGCCAATCCAGGAATGATGGTTTGATGTGCATGAAACGGCAATGACGGCGAAGAAGACTGCCGCAGCAACTGTCGTGATTTTTCTGAAAGTCATAAAAATTCGCTTTAGCGTTGTTAATGTTCTGTCGTACGGGCACCGATACTTCCTGACCAATGCCCGGATGCAAAATTACCCCACATTCTCCGCACAGCCGACGAGTTTTGTTGCAAGTTTGAGTATAAGTGTCGCAAGCCTTTAAATTTTGTTCAGAAAAACACAAGATTTTTACAATCACAACGACTCGTTGAAAAAATTTAGCATATTTTTCAACAAAATTGCAACTTCCTGCAACATTGTGACACAACACGAAACAAAGGCGGCATCCAATAAGGCGGCAATGAAGTAATTTTGCATCACTAAAAATCCACAAACACTGGACTGATGAAAAAGTATCTCGCAATTATCATTTTTCTCATAGCGGCCGTCGGCTGCAGCAAGGATGTGCTCGCCGAGCAGCCTGTCGGAGACATCAATCTCAAGCCGGCTCCGGGAAGCGTCGAAATGACAGACCTCAACGAGTCTGTTTTCAGCATTCTCAACCTTGACTATCCGGGACTCGGGGAGGTGAAAAGCTTCTGCGAAGCCGGAGACTACGCCAATGCCTCGGTCTCGCTGCTGGACTACTGGCGCACACGGGCGGTCTACAATCCGGAAGTCGACATTCTCTCGCCTTCAGTGAGCGCGGGAGAGCTAAACATAGCCGACCAGGCCACAGAGGAGGGCGAATGGAGATTCAAGGTTGCAGTCTACACTGAAGAGGGAGAAAGCGGAAGCGGCACGGAAAAGTTCTGGTCATTCAAGGCCGAGGACGGAAGCATCAACTGGTCAACGGTTCCATCCGGGCTCGAAAACGAGAAGGAGTTCCTCTCCCAGAAGCACCGACTACAGTGGATGGTTCCGCAGGCCAAGGCATACGCCGTGACAAAGGAGTTCAAATATATCAACGCGTGGTACACGGCATGGATTTCCTACAACACGGCATTTCCTGCCCCGACCGGACAGACAGACGCGGTCGAGTGGTCCGGACTGCAGCCGGCATGCAGGCTCAACGACTTGATGAACGTTCTTCCTTATTATATACATTCGGAGAGCTTCACCCCGCAGGCCCTGGCAAATGTCCTTGTGTCTGTCTACAATCACGTCGAGTCAATCCGTGCCAATCCGTTCGGCATCGGGGACAGCAACATAATCCTCACCCAGCAGCAGGCCATCGTGACCGCAGGCATTCTTTTCCCCGAGTTAACGAAGGCCGGAGAATGGTTCAGCGAAGGCAGCGCCGCAGTGGCGAAGCAGCTGAACGACCAGTTCAATGAAGACGGAGTCCACAACGAGTTTGACATCAGCTACCATCTCGGAGCCGTCGCAGACTTCATATCCATCTACAAGACGGCGCAGGTCAACGGACGTGTCGCTGAACTTCCCGCAGACTACACCGAATGCCTCAAGAAAGCGGCGGGATTCATAAAGAACGTGATTTACCCGAACTACTCCACCGACAACTTCAACGACACGCGTTCTGCGAGAATGACAAAGAGCGTGCTTCTGAAGAACCTCAGGAAATATTCGGAGATGTTCCCCGACGACGTCGAGATGAAATGGCTCGCAACGGAAGGAGCCTATGGGACAAAGCCGGCCGCTACGCTCGTGAGCTACCCTGTGAGCGGCTATTACATGATGCGCAACGGGTGGACGCAGAACTCCACAATGCTCATCCACAAGAACAACTATGACACCGCGAACAAGTGGCATAACCAGAGCGACAACGGCACCGTTGGACTCTATGTGAACGGACGTCGCTTCCTCCCTGACGCAGGCTGCTACACCTACAACGACGGCAGCGACCGCAGGACATACGCATCGACCGAGATGCACAACGTCGTCACAAAGGCACGCAAGAGCTATGAAAAGAGAGAGGGCAGGCTTCTGTTCGCGGAAAACACCACCGGATATGAAGTGCTCGTGACCGAGAATCCGGCCTACAGCGACCTCACGATACGCCGCGCCATATTCTTTGTCGACAACAGCTACTATGTGATTGTGGACGAAGCCTACGGAGACTGCGCCGACACCCCTATCAACCTCAACTTCAAGCTTTGGGGAGGAAAGGCCGACAATGAAAGCGGAAAGGGATACACCATCATCGACGGGTTCAGCGACAACTTGCTCTGTGTCCATTCCACTTTCGATGACGACAACAATATCATAATCAAGTCATTCTCCGAGACCACAGACAACATCGGCGCGGAAAACTCCACCGGATACTTCTCCAATGAGATTGACACTAAAGTTCAGAGATGCTGGACACGGCTCAACGTCGACAAGAAAGCAGGCAAGGCCGTGCGCTTCATAAGCGTGCTCCTTCCGTTCAGCGGGGACTTCAGTTCACAGAGCGTGGAAGCCGAGTTCACCGACAACACCCCGGAGACAGCGGGAACATTCCATCCGGAGGGCGTCTCGCTGAAAGTCACCGTAAACGGCACCCCTCAGACCCTCAGTTACAGGCTAAACCAGTAAAATGAAAACATCCGCGACTGCAAGGACAGAACACTGCAGAACGGCGAATGCAATACTGGCACAACAACAAGACACTAAACAACTTCAGACCATATGTTAAGGACAATAACACGAAAAATCACAGCGGCAGCCCTTGCCCTGATGGGGATAGCTGCGGCTTCGGTGTCCTGCACACCGCAGCTGACGGACACGGGGGACTTCTCCCTGTACTATCCCGGAATCACAGACATCGGGCCGTCCACAAACATGGATCTCACTCCAAGCTGGCACGGAGCGGTTCCTGAGTCTTTCGAAATCTACAATGTGACCCTCGATGGCGAGAGCGTGACGGTGGAATGTTTCGCGATTGACGCGACCACGGGTGTGTTCCAAATCCGCAAGAGCGACAACATCGCCGTTGGGAAATATAGAGTCAGCATTGCCTGCACAGCCGGCGGCAAACGCTTTGAGTTTCCCGATGCCATTACGGTCAACATGATGCCGGCGATTCCGGAGGGAATCAGCGTCACGCCGGACAGGATGACCATACTTCTGTCGCAGGTCACGAACACCGGCTCGGACGAAGTTCTCCCGACAGCGCAGATAACTACCGAGGGCGAACACATATCCATCAGGAACTACCTGATTTCCGGAGTGCGCCGGGACGGCAACGCCATCGAGGACTGGAGCGGAATCTTCAGCGTCGACAAGAGCGGGAAGTTCAGCATCCTCAAGAACAGCGCGTTCAAGGCGGGAATCTATGTGATTGACTTCAAGCTCACGACTATGGTTGTCGGCACCGATTCCAAGGAAGGAATCTTCACAGATGCACTCACCGTAGAGATCGCCTCTCCCCCAGTCGCGCTTGCCTACAACCCGTCGGCCGCAAGAGTGGAGACCGGGAAAGGCTACGTGTCTTCAGAACCGGAATTCACGGGTTCCGCGACAGGACTTGAGTTCAGCATCAAGAACACCGTTCCGGAGACGGACAAGATAAGCATAAATGCGTCAAACGGAGTCATCACGCTCGCGGAGGGGCACAACCTCGCAGTAGGAAGCGAAGTGATTGTATCCGTGAGCGCGAAAAACGACTACGGCAGCCGCGACTTCGACCAGGTGCTCAGGCTCGGCGTAGTGGAGTACATCGCGCCGATTACCCTTCTCGAGTACAACGACACCACCGTCTGGGAAGGCACCAAGGTGAACCTCCTGCCAAAGGCTGCCGACGGAGATGAGGTTGTCTACTCTTTCGAGGAACTGCCGGAGACTCTTTCGGAACTCACTATAGACGAGACGACAGGAGCGATTTCGCTCGCGAAGAAGAACACCGTCGCCATCGGGAACTACACGATAAAGGTAAAGGCGAAGAACCCGAAAGGTTCCATGACCACTGAAATCAAGTGGAACACCATCGAGAATCCATACGCATTCACCTACGTTTGCTGGGGCAACAATCTCGGGCTCACCCCGATTGAAAACTACGCGAGTCAGCATAGGGTTTCCACTACGGAAACCGTTGAGATTCCGGTAGTTGCAACGGACATCAAGACAGAGGTTATGAACACCGCAAGCTTCACAATCAGCGGCGGAAGCAACACAAAATGTGCGGTGATTGACGAAAACACCGGCAAGATAACGACAGACCCGTCAGTTTTCGAGGGGAAAGTTGCTAATATGCGGGCACACTTCGTATTCGTAACAGTCAAGACAGGAGTCGGAACAGACGGCGAAACAAGCAAAAAGATACCGGTATTCTTCGACTTCAACATTGAAAGAAACGGTTACACGGTGGAATACTCCCCATTTGCAATGTTGTGCAATCCTAAGGATGGAATGGTGTCAGCCGCACCGGTAATCAAGAAAGACGGAGCGGTGCTCTCCGGTGACGGGCTGAACGGAATCACAATGGACTACAGACGGTCATTCAACTATTGGAACATCAACGGTCCGGCTGAGCATCTGAACGGAGCCGCAGCAAAAGGTGACAACACCAAGTTCCTCTCCCGCGTCTGGGCATCATACTGCAAGGCCTGCGGCTTTGTCTACGATTCGGAAGCCGGGTCAAGAAAAGCGATGTCCTATTACGACAACTACGAGAACAATACCAATAAAAAGGGAGACCTGAACAAGGCGGCCGGCTATATTCGGAACACCGACTTCGCCCTCCGAATCAATCCGGAGAAGTTTGTTGACGAATATGGCTACGCAAACGGAATATTCGTCGGGCAAATAACTTTCGGGACTGACGGAAAAGACCCGCAGGGGGCCGGCGATCCATTCAGATTATTCCCGCTGTTCGTCTGGTTCGACACCCAGTTCTAATAACCTGAGCAAGCGTTAGAAATAACCGCTTGCCAAAAACCGGAAATGATGAAAAACATAAAGAACATATTGCTTGCGGCGGCCGTATCACTCCTCTGCGTCACGGCATTCTCACAGGAAAGAATCCGCGTCAAGGGAACCGTCGTAGACGAAAACGGAGACCCGCTCATAGCCGCCGGTGTCTCACAGAGCGGCACCGACAACGGAACGGTCACTGACGCGGACGGCAAGTACGTCATCAGCGTGCCGTCCGACGCGAAACTGACATTCACATACATCAGCTACACCGCGCAGGAAGTCTCCGTCGGGGGACGATCAGTCATCGACATAAGGCTCCGCCCGGACAACACCCAGCTTGAGGAAGTCGTGGTCATCGGCTACGGCACGGTCAAGAAGAGCGACCTCACAGGCTCGGTGTCATCCATCAGCGACAAGGCACTCAAGGACTTCAAGACAAGTTCGGTCGTGGAGGCACTCGGAGGTCAGATTGCCGGAGTTAACATCACGGCATCGGACGGAACGCCGGGCGCAGGATATGACATCAAGATCCGTGGCGTCGGAACAGTCAACGGAGACTCGTCTCCCCTGTTTATTGTGGACGGGTTCGAGGTTTCGAGCATCGACTTCCTCGCGAGCCAGGACATCCAGTCAATTGACGTGCTCAAGGACGCGTCGGCATCGGCAATCTACGGTGCCCGCGCGGCCAACGGAGTCGTCCTCGTGACCACCAAGTCCGGAAAGGAAGGTCTTCCGCAGATTTCCTACAACGGGTCGGCAAGCTACCGCCAGCTCTCGAAAAGGCTTCCGGTGCTCGAGGCTTACGACTTCGTGGCGCTCCAGATGGAGACGAACCCCACGAAATATGCCGACACCTACTTCAAGGCCGGAACGGACGAAAACGGCGAGCCGTACAAATACCAGAGCCTTGAGGACTACCGCAACTTTCCGGACGCGATTGACTGGCAGAAAGAGGCATTCCGCCCGACATGGTCGCAGAACCACGACGTCAGCGTGCGCGGAGGAACAAAGGCGTCGCAATACACCCTCTCCTACTCCTACTTCGACGAGGACGGAATATTCGTCAACAGCGGCTACAAGAAGAACAACGCCCGCGTGAAGATTCGTCAGGAAGTCACAAAATGGCTCGTTCTCGACGGCTCGCTCAACTACACCAACTCCACCAAGACCGGAATCGGAACGGGAGGCGGCCAGCTCGCGAATCTCATAGCCTACAGGCCGGTCGGAGGGCTCAAGGTGAGCCAGTATGACCTGCGCCACCTCATGTATGACCCGACCGCAGCCGAAGAGTCCAACTTCGACTCCAACAGAATCAACCCGATCATTCAGGCGGAGTCCGTCGACAGTTCCACAAAGCAGGAACAGTGGATAGGCAACCTGGCTGCAACAATAAAGTTCTCCAAGCAGTTGTCGTTCAAGAGCGCGGCAACTTATAACACGAACTACCAGAGACGCGACAACTTCTATCACGAGACCACCAGCAACGCCTACCGCGCCGGAGGTCCTTTCGGAGAAGTCACTATGGCAAGAAACAAGCGCTGGCAGGTCAGCAACACCCTTGCATACCAGAATCGCTTCAAGAAAAGGCACAACGTGAACATTATGCTCGGTCAGGAGACAGCAGCGACAGGCTACGAGTCACTTCTCGGCCAGTCCAAGGATTTTCCTTTCGAGAACTTCGGCACCGACAATCTCGGGCTTGGAGCCACTCCGTCAAAGGTGAGCAGCAGCCGCACCGAAAGCATGCGCCTGTCATTCTTCGCGAGAGGATTCTACAGCTACGACGACCGCTACATGCTCACCGCCACATTCCGCGCCGACGCGTCCACGGTCTTCTCCCCGAAGCACAAATGGGGATTCTTCCCTTCATTCGCGGCATCATGGAACATCAAGAACGAGGCGTGGATGAAAGACATTGAGCCAGTGTCCACGATGAAGCTCAGGGCAGGCTGGGGAACAGTCGGAAACGACCGCATCACTAACTATCTCTCGATAGACCTCTACACCGACAGCAGGATAGGAATGGGAACGAACACCTATACAGCCCTCACGCCCAAGCAGATAGCAAACTACGACCTCCGTTGGGAAGGCTCCACGACCTCGAACCTCGGCCTCGACCTCGGCTTCTTCAACAACCGCCTCAACATCACCGTGGACGGTTTCATCAAGGACACCAAGGATCTGCTCATCCAGCAGAAACTTGCCTACGTCACCGGATTCGGCAGCCAGTGGCAGAACGTCGGCAAAATCCGCA
The DNA here is from genome assembly GCA_002440085.1 of Bacteroidales bacterium UBA6360. Lineage (GTDB taxonomy): Bacteria > Bacteroidota > Bacteroidia > Bacteroidales > UBA932 > Cryptobacteroides. The sequence continues at coordinate 26,026 of DJRM01000047.1, read as the reverse complement.
ACGCCGGAGTAGAGCTCAGCCTGAGCAGCATCAACTTCAGCAGGCGCAACTTCTCCTGGTCCACGGACTTCAACTTCTCATTCATAAAGAACAGGCTCGTCGCCCTCCAGGACGGCACCACCTACATCACGAGAAAGTCCGGCTTCAACAGCAACTTCACCCAGGACGACTACATCTCATACGTCGGCTCGTCACTCGGCGACATGTACGGCTACGTCTTCGATGGAGTCTACCAATACTCCGACTTCAACATGCTCCCCGACGGCACTCTCCAGCTCAAGGATGGCGTTCCGGATCTGAGTCCGAGAGGCTACGATGCGGTGCCGGGAATGACCAGGTACAAGGACATCAACGGCGACGGCAAGATTACCCCGGAAGACAGGACAAGCATCGGCAACGGCTACCCGGACTTCTACGGAGGCCTCACCAACCGCTTCCAGTTCTTCGGAGTGGACTTCAGCTTCCTCCTCCAGTTCAGCGTGGGCAATGACGTCTACAACGCGATGAGGGTCTACCTCACCCAGTCCCGCAACGAGCGCACCCAGATGCTTTCCGAAGTCGCCGACAGATGGACTCCGACAAACGCCTCGAACAAAGTTCCGTCAGCGACGGGCTACATTCCTTACGACATATCTTCCCGTTTCATCGAGGACGGCTCCTTCCTCAGGCTGAAGAACATCACATTGGGATACACCCTGCCGGAGAAATGGACGAAGAGAATATGGGTCAGCAAGCTGAGGGTATATGCCTCAGCACAGAACCTCTTCTGCATCACGAAATACAGCGGCTACGACCCGGAGGTGAGCATGCTCAGCAGCCCTCTCACGCCGGGATTCGACTGGGGCGCATATCCGAAGAGCCTCGTGCTCACGATGGGACTTGACATTCAGTTCTAAAGAATCGGGAGACCATGAATATGAAAAAGATTAGAATATATATGGCGGCACTTGCCGCAGTCCTCTGCGCCGCGTCCTGCTCCCTCGACGAGAAGAGCTACATGGAAATTGAAAAGGACGAATACATGAACAGCCCCTCAGAGGCTCAGAACGTGCTCCTCGGCGTCTACAGAAATCTTCAGAACGACGCCATGTACGGAATGAACCTCTCCCTCTACTTCACCCTCGGCACCGACGAGGCGAAAGTGGAAGGCAGCACGCCAAATTCATGGAGAGACGTTCCATGCAACACATTCTCGACATCGAACAGTTATGTCGAGGCGACATGGCAGGCGCTCTACAACGCCGTCTATGACGCGAACGACTTCATCGAGAACCTCTCCCGCAAGGCGCCGCAGTGGGAAGACAACCAGAAGACCCTCGCGGCCATCTACATGGCCGAGGCACGCACGCTCCGCGCATTCTACTACTTCGAGCTCGTGCGCTGGTTCGGGAATCCTGTTCTCATGACCACCACGGCAGAATCCAGGCAACATCCGTCCACGTTCACGCAGCCTGGGCCGGAGAAGGTCTACGAATTCATCGAACAAGACTTGAAATATGCCTCAGAAGTGCTCCCTTGGGCAGCGGACGACATCTACCGCACCGACTCGCAGTACCGCGTGTCAAAGGGCACGGCTCTCGGACTTCTCGCGAAGGTCTATGCGACCTGGGCCGGCTACCCTGTGCATGACGAGAGCAAGTGGGAACTCGCGGCGAACACCGCAAAGATTGTAGTGGAATCCGGCAAGCACCACCTGCTCGACGACTATGAGCAGCTTTGGAAGAACACCTGCAACAACACCTGGGACCCGTCGGAAAGCCTTTTCGAAGTGTCTTTCTACACCCCTACCGTCACCGGCAGCGACCCGATAGGCCGCATCGGGAAATGGAACGGCGTGACTGCAACCGACGGCTCTGGAGACTACGTCCGCATCGCGGCCAACTGGAAGGCGATGCCTACATTCGCGCTCGACTGGAAAAGAAGCGACCCGAACGACAAACGCTGGGCACTCTCTTTCGCTGACTACAAATACACCGCCGCAGGCAAGACAGCGCTCGGAACCTACACTCCGTCAGGCTCGTCGTCAAAACAGGATCTCACGCTTGAGATTGCCTGCGCCGATGACGCCAAGGCAGACTGGAGAAAGCCGTTCAACAACGCCCTCAGTCCGGCGAAGTGGGATCTCGACAAATATGTTAAGGAGCAGCTCAAGGATGCGAACTACTCGAACGTCAACTGGTATATCCTGCGTTACTCGGATGTCCTTCTTCTCTACGCGGAGGCTCTCAACGAGTGGCATCAGGGACCGACGACCGATGCCTATTCCGCAGTCAACATAGTGCGCCGCCGAGGCTACGGTCTTCCTGTCGGCACGGCATCGTCAGTTTCAGACCTCGCGACCGGCATGAGCTGCGAGCAGTTCCGTCAGGCAGTGCGCGACGAGCGTGCGCACGAACTCGCGTTCGAGGGACACCGCCGGCAGGATCTCGTCCGCTGGGGCATCTACTACGAGACCGTCATGGAGACTGCCGGAAAGTGCGCCGACTGGCACGAGCAGATGCCGTCGCTCTACATCATAGCCGACTACACCGTCAAGGGCCGCCACGAGGTGCTCCCGATTCCGCAGCGGGATCTGGATATGATGAGCGTGGGGTGCGTGCAGAACGACGGCTGGAGATAGGTGGCGGGGCGAAGAAACGGCGGCCTGCGTCGTTGGACGTCTTGATGAAATCCTCACAGCCGCCAGGCTGCTGCGGTTTCATCTTCAACGTCCGCCTTGCATTCCATCCGTTTCTTCATCCCCGCCTCTCAGCGCCTGACAAAGACTGAATTTGAAAAATTAAAACAAACAACTTCTAAAAAACATAACAATTATGAAAACCACAAAATTCTATGCCCCCCCCAGAGTGGAGTTGACGGCAATTAACACAGAAATTGGCTTCGCAAATTCTGACCCCGAAAAACAAGGCTGGAGCAACGACGGCTCTATACCTGACAGTAAATACAATGAAATCGGTTCTTATTAAGGAGGAAATTACCATGAAAAAGAAGTCAATAATATTGTGCTCCGCTGCGTTCTTAAGCGCAATGATTTCCTGCCAGAAAGAAAATATCTCGTCACCACAGCAGGACAACCAGATTCATAAGACAGTCACAATTGCCGATGAGTCATGGTCTGACGGTACCGTCTCGAAATCTCTCTACGAAGAAGGCATCGGTGTTCATCTCACCAAATTGGAGAATATGTCTGTCTATTATTGGAAATACACAGAGGGAGTTACCGCGCCTGCTTCGAATTGCCCCCTAAACACTCTTATGACGACGGACGAAAAAAACAAAAACATTACTGGTGCAGAAGCTGAAACATCAGGAAATTGGAAATTTTCACACGCGGAAATAGATAATGCAACAAAATACAATTATTTTTTCATTATTCCACACGCCAGTACAAATGCCCTAAACAGCACAAAAACAGGACATTCATTTAGGCTCAGTTCGGTTCAATTTCCAGAAAACTTACACAAGTTTAATGGAAACGGGGCTTCGTCTCTATCATTTGACCCGACAATGGACTGCCATATTGGAGAAGCGCAATATGGCGTTGACAAGGCAGACAAAATGTCAGATATACACTTCAAAAGAGTATTTACTCCTCTAAAACTGACAATCACAGACAGCGGGAATATTCTTGGCGAAGAAGCTATATATTCTGTTACATTAAGGTCAGATGCAGAGGCCAAACAAAAACAAACACTGACTGGAGTTGCTTATTTCAACCACAGCAATAATTATGAAGAGGCAAAAGTAAGTTCCATCGGTTCATCCACTGTCGGTAATGGCGTTACAACATTGTATACAGAGCCGCTTAAGAAGACAGATGAATGCTATACAACATGGTATATTGTGAATCCGACGACCATTCCTGCGAGCAATCTCACTGTTTCTGTGACAACCGCGACAAAAACAATAACGAGAACCGTGGCTACGACTGCTGAACTTCAAATTATTGCAGACAAGATTAATACTTTATCTTTTGATATTTCAGGAGAAGGATACAGTACAGAGACAACAGATTTCTACAACTTCACTACTCTCACAAATCTTAACAAGCAGGATATCAATACAGTCGCCGGAAGTAATACCAAGGAAAAGCCATGGAGCAAAAACGCCTGCAATCTGCTAAAAGATGTTGGGAACTCATATTTCACCAACGCATTTAGAATACCATCAAACGGTTCTTTGAAATATACGGCAATTGAGGGGAAAAAATTAAAGAAAGTCAGATTCTATGGGCACCCACGCGCTCAGACAATTAGCAACACGAGGACTGTTTCCGTCATTGTAAAAAGTGGAGATACTGAAATTGGTCGTATGCTGATGTCATTCGACAATTTGTCTAAAAATGGAGGATATGACGAGTTTGAAGTTCCTGAAACATACGCATCATCTGATTTGACATTCGGCTATTTTGATGCAGAAATCGCTATTTCTGCGGCTCAGCTATTTTTCACTGAAGCGCAAGAATCCACAACCGCCGCTATCGCGGACTAACTCGCGTAATGAAAAGGCAACCTCATATTCTTGCAGTGGCGGCGCTTGCCGCCGCTGCTGTTTTGTCTTGTGCTCCGGAGGTAATACAACCAGATGACACGCCGCAAGATCCATCGGAAGTCGTTGACCATGACAAGGAGAAGCCTGACGGGCCGGAAGATCCTGATAAAGAACAAGATCCTCGGGACGAGGGCGTGAACGAAAGGCTGTTCATACTCCTTGACCTCAGCAGGGGCGGGCTTGAGACGGTAAGGACAGAATATGAGGCGGGACACCTGTACCTTGCGGCCGAAGCGCTCAAGGAATATTGGCTGAACGGACGCGGCACAGTAGTAAATCCGGACGTTGAACCGAATGCGTCTGTCACGCTGTCCGCATCAGAAAAGAACATTGCAGAACAAGCTCTGAAGGAGAATGGCTACAGATTCTATGTGACGAACTACTCGGAAAGCACTGACCCGGCTACGGGTCTGCCTGTATTCTGGTCATTCATGGCACCGGACGGAAGCATTGACTGGGAAACGACACCGACGACAGAAAGGCAGTTCGCGATACAGAAGCACCGCCACCAGTGGATTGAACCGCAGGCAAAGGCCTACGCAGCCACGGGAGACGAGAAGTACGTCAGGACAATTCTGGAAGTCTATTCCGACTGGCTGAAGACATTCCCCTGCCCCGGAGCGGAAAGCGGGAATTATGCAATTCCGTCCAATCACAGTCTTCGGGATCATTGGACAGATCTGCAGGCCACGGAGAGACTATCCGTCTACATCAATGTGATTGACCGCTGCCTCCGGTCTGAAGCCTTCACTCCAGAGGCGCTCACGCATGTGCTGGCATCTCTCTATGACACCGTCGAGTGTATCCGCGCCAACACCTACTACAAGGAAGCGAGCAACCACCGGCAGTTTGAAGTGCAGGCAGTGTGGACGGCGGCTGTCCTCCTGCCCGAGTTTGCAAAGTCCGTAGACTGGGAAAGCGATTCCATCCGAGACATATCCACCCAGAGCAACATTCAGTTCGCGGATGACGGCGTGCAGAACGAAATGGATCCGAGTTACCACATATCCGTGATTTCGGTCTTCAACCGGATGCACACGCTCGCGGTTCTCAACGGCAAGGAAAGCCTGCTCCCCGGCGACTTTGTCAGCCGTCTCCATTCGGCCTGCACTTTCGTGCGGGACATTGTCTATCCGGACTACTCGATTGACAATTTCAACGATGTCAGCTCCGTAAGCTGGACACCTCGCGTTCTAAAGAGAAATTTCACGGAATACAGCGACCTTTTCCCGGATGACATGACATTTCTTTGGATGTGGACAGGCAGGTTACAAGGCAGCTCGCCGAAAGAAAATTTCACGGCATACCGCAAGTCCGGCTGGTTCATGTTCCGCAGCGGATGGACAGAGCAGGACATGATGCTGATTCTCAAGAACAACCATAACGAGGAAAAGTGGTGGCACTGCCAGCCTGACAACGGGACTGTTGGACTCTATCGCGACGGTCGCCATTTTCTGCCGGATGCCGGAGTCTACACTTATGGAGGAAGCGCCGCGGACAATGCCGTCCGCGACGAGTTCAGAGCCACGAAAAACCACAACACACTAACTCTGGACGAGGCGACAATCTCCGATAACAACATGCTCGGAAAGTTCATCGCCGAGAGCCACTCAGACCTCTACGATGCCGTCCGCACAGGCAACCAATCCTACCCTGCCCTGCGTCATGAGCGCACTGTGTTCCACGTCAAGGACAGCGACTTCTTCGTCATCGCGGACGCAGGCATAGGCACGGCAACCGGAAACGTCGCCGTCCACTGGCATTTCTGCAAGCCGGAATCTGACAGCCAGACGCCACAAAGCATAGTCACCTACGCTCGGGACGGACATTCTTTCACCGCGACGACGGCATTCCCCGACGCCAACAACATGATGTTCAAGACATTCTGTTTCAACGGAAACAATAACACAGCCCCGTCAGGCGACTGGACCGCCACGACATCAACGTCCTGGACTTCCGACGCCATAGGCATGAAAACCGAGCGCCCGTGCGTCAGCATATCCCATCCAAAGACAGAAGGCGCACCGGTAAGGTTCATAACCGTCATCCTCCCCGTGACCGCCGCATCCTCAGCCCCGGCGGCAGAGGCCTCCTTCATCTCCGAAAACGCCATGGAAGTCACAGTAGGCACCAAGACATACACGCTGAACATTCCTCAGTAACATCATCGTACTGCGCAAAATTGCGTAAAGATCCACAGTACGCAATGAATATTGCGGATTTTTACTGAGCGAACAAGTCATCAAGGACAATGATACTCTGCACTATATCACTATGGGAATTGCGCTTAAGTCCTACTGGAGTGACAAATGTCAGGATAATAGATTTTTGAGTACCGGTCTCAGCCTGGAAAACATCAATGCGACGCTGTAGCCGGGTCTCTTCATCCGAGTCTATCTCATATTCGGTCCGCGAGTATTTCATTTCACACAAATTGATGGTATCGTCTTTCCTGTCAATAAGCAAATCAATCTGGGCCTTTCCTGAAGTCCCATGTCCTGTCCATGAACAGACATTAGTCTGAACACCCGAAATTCCAAGACACCGCTTCATCTGAGGCAGGTGAGCAAGACACAGTTTTTCAAATGCAAGTCCTGCCCATGTGTTGTGGACGGGACTGTTCATCGAATGTAGCCAGAACTGCGCATCATGGTAGCGATTTTTCGCGATGAATGTGAAATAGAACAATGTGAAGAAATCAACAAGTTGGAAAAGTGTGTCCCTCGGGATTCGCGCCTTCTGCCCCGAAAGAACATCTATCGGAAGGTAACTTCGTATAAATCCGCACTGTTCCAATTCTTCGAGCACCTTGCTGAACGCTCCGTTGTCCGTCAGCCCCGTGGTCTCAAGCAATGCACGGCGCGTCATTCCCTTACCGACCTCCGACAAAGCTGTGACCACAGCGATATATGGTTCAGGCTTTTTGAACAAAGCCCTATACAATGCGGAAAACTCATTCTTCAATTCAGAATCATCGGAGAAAAAAAGCATATCCACATTCTGCGCAAGACTCAAAGACTTGTCCATCAGAGAGAAATAATATGGTATGCCGCCCATAACCATATAACATTCCGCGATTTGCCTGCGGGAATAGCGGAAACCATAATATTCAAAATAATTCTCACATTCGTTCAAATCAAATGGTTCAACGAGCATTCTGTGCGTAAGACGACCATGTAGACCGCCTCTGCTGTTGATGAGATTGCTTATCATCCATGACGTTGCCGAACCGCAGACTATCAGTTTTATGTCCTCCCTACGTGAGGCCCAGCCATTCCAGAATGTTTCCAATGCAGGTATGAACCCGGATTTTGCCTTGTCCATCCACGGCAGTTCATCTATGAATATGACTTTTGTACCACTGGGCAGTCGCTCAAGGTGTTGTGAAAGTTCATTAAATGCCAGAATCCAATTTTCAGGAACATTTACCGCATCTGTCCCGAAACAACGCTGAATCGCCACGGCAAAATTAGTCAGCTGATCCATCTTTGAGGCATTGTTAATGCCCGTCACATAAAACGCGAAATTATCGTCGCACACCTTCCGTACCAAAAATGTCTTTCCAACGCGTCGCCGACCATAGACCGCGATAAACTCAGAACGCTCAGACGCAAGATATGACTCAAGTTTCTCTGTTTCAGCCTTTCTGCCTATCAACTTTTCTTTCATGACATATAGATTTTCTGCGCAAAGATAGGTTTTTAGAGACATTTGCGCAAATAATCCGAATATTTTCTGCGCTAAGTAGCATTTTTAGGGGTATTAGCGCAGAAAATGCCTGGATTTTCTGCGCTAACTCTACCGCTTGCCCCATTCGGTCGGGAGGCAGCCCATGTAGCGCTTGAAGCAGGTGGCGAAGTAGGACGGGCTGTTGAAGCCGACGAGGTCACTGATTACGGAAATGGAATAGCGGCCGTCCTTGAGCAGGCGGCAGGCCTCCTTGAAACGTATGCGACGGATGAAGTCGAGGGCGGACTCGCCTGTGAGAGCCTTCAGCTTAAGATGCAGATTCGAGCGTGACATGCCCATCTCGGCGGCGAAGTCGGCAGTGGAGAAGTCTGCGTTGTCCATGTTCTTCTCCACGATTGCGGCCGCCTTGGAGAGAAGTTCCTCATCGTATGCGGAAAGCCCGGCTCTTCCGGATTCCAGTTCCGAAGACTTCGCGGCCTTGTCCATCACTCTTGCCCTTGTGCGCAGCATATTGCGGACTTTAGCCTGAAGGACAGCGAGGGGGAAAGGCTTTGAAATGTAATCGTCAGCCCCGGCCTTGAACGCCGAGAGCTGATCCTTGGAATCCGTGCTTGATGAAATGATTATGATAGGGATGTCCGATGTCTCGACATTCTGCTTGAGCCGAGAGCATAGCTTGAGCCCGTCCATGACCGGCATGTTCAAATCCGTGATCACCAAGTCCGGAACGGAATCGCCGACAGCAGCAAGAGCCTCCACTCCGTTTGCGGCAAGCCTGATTTCAAAGCTGTCGGAAAGAGCCTCGCGGAGATAGGCGGCAATGTCCTCGTTGTCCTCCACAATCAGCAGCGAGCCGCCGGCCTCTTCCGCAGCGGAGACTACACCGGCCTCGGCAGGAATCTCCGCATCGTCAGCGTCAAGAAGATAACGATCCTTTGCATTTGCCGGATGCGCTTCCCGGACACCGCCAAGTTCATCCGCAGAATAGGCTGACGGCAACTGCGGAATGTGCACGGTGAACGTGGAACCGCGCCCAGGTTCGCTGTCAAGTTCTATCCTTCCGTGATGAAGCTCCACAAGTCTCTTCACGAGAGAAAGACCTATGCCGCCGCCAATGTTGTCGCGTTCCACCTGATAGAACCGCTCGAAAATCTGTGCCTGCCTGTCCTTCGGGATGCCGGCTCCGGTGTCCGAGACTTGCAACACAAGATCCTCCGAAGAAAGCGATGCGGCAAGAGTCACGATCCCTTCGTCCGTGTACTTGAAGGCATTGGAAAGAAGGTTATTCAGAATGAGTTCGATATATTGGGCATCCGCCAGAGCCGTCACATCGTCACCTATAGAGGATTCCAGGCGATACTTCAGTTTCTTCTTCTGCGCAAGAACCTCATAATAGGACCAGTTTTCGCGGATTATCTTCATCACAGGCTCGGGACGCACGCTGAGCCGGAACACGCCGAGTTCGGCACGCCGATAGTCGATGAGCTGGTTCACGAGATGCAGCAGACGGCGGGCGTTGCGGTCGAGATATTTCAGCCGCCGGCGCATCCAGAGGTCGTTGCTGCGGGCAATCATCTCCTCCAAAGGATTGACTATCAGCATCAGGGGCGTGCGCATCTCATGGGAGATGTTTATGAAGAAGCGCGTCTTCATCTGCTGGAGCTCCTCCTGATGAATCTTCTCCTGAATGCCGAGTTCCTCCTTTTTCTGCTTGTCCTTGCGCCGCACAATCACAAGATACACCGCCGCAAGAGCCAGCGCGGCCAGAAAGCCGAAGAGCGCCAATGCCGGGACAGTCCTATACCAGACCGGACGCACATTTATCCTGAGCATCACAGGAGACTCGCACCATTTTCCGTCGTTGTTGGCGGATTTCAGCATGAAGACGTATTCTCCATGAGGCAGATTCGACCACGAGGCCGTCCGTCCGGAATCCGTATAAGTCCAGTCATTGTCGTGACCGTCAAGGATATAGGCAAACGTGTCATGATGCGAGGAAAGATAGTTCGGAACAGAGAAGGATATGGAGAAAGAATTTCTGTCGTGCGAAAGGACTATTTCATTGCCCGTAAGGCTCACGCGCTCGGACGCATACTTCCCTGACAGACGGAAATCCGTGAGCACCGGCGGCGGGGAATACGGATTCTCCGAAAAAAGTTCCGGACTGAAGAAAGTTATGCCGTCCACCCCGCCGAAAAGAATCTCGCCGTCACGCCGCCGCAGGCTCGAATTAGGGTTGAACTGGCTGCAGGAAAGTCCGTCTTCGACGCTGAAGCTGCGGGACGAAGCCGTATATGGATTAATGCGGCACAGCCCCCTGTCCGTGCTTACCCACACCATCCCGTAGTCGTCAGCCTCAAGAGCATCCACGATGTTGCTCGGAAGAGCGTCGGGGGCAGTGTAGCGCGTCAGCTCTCCGCCTGAAAGGCTGAAGCACAGAAGTCCCTCGCGTGTGCCGACATAGACAGAATTGCCCGGAAATTCGAGAAAACTGTGGACATACAGACCGGAGGGAACTTCAATGTCAGGGCAAAGCGAAAGACGTCCGTCTGAAAATGTATAGACCGAGAGCCCGTTGCCGCCTCCTGCCCAGAGCCGGCCTTCGGAGTCAAGAAGCATAGCCCGCGCGGAGTTCATCGCAGAGGACTTCGCCTCGTCAGAAAACTCGGGAACGGAGACTCTGCCGGTCTTCCGGTCAAACAGCCGCACCCCGTCAAGCGTCCCGAGCAACAGCAGCGAAGAGTTCGGAACGGGGATTATGGAATAGACATCCAATGGCCTTGCCCCACCCGATCGGTTTTCTGAGGCAAATGTCGTCACCAGACCGGAATCGATGCCTATACAGGACAGACCGCCGGCATGTGCTCCGACATAGACCTTTCCGGCAGCGTCGTCGACCCAGATGGCCTTGACATCATCGGAGCCGGGAGCATTCGCGCCTGAAGAACGCATGGGATAGTGTCGAAAAGTCCCCCGCGAGCTGTCCCAGCAGTTCACGCCCCCGGTGTTCGTTCCAATCCACACCCGACCGCGAGAGTCTTCCGCCATGCAGTTGACCACATTGTCATTCAGTGAGTTCGGATATGGCTGACGGCGAAGCGCATGGAAGTGGTTGCGCAGCGGATGCCAATAGTTCACCCCGCCGTAATAGGTTCCGAGCCACATCCCTCCCTGGTTGTCCCTGCAGATGCTCCTCACGGAGTTCTGTGACAAAGCCCCTTCCCGAAAATTATCGCTGAAAACAGGATTGAATGCCCCGTCCTCAAGGATGCACAGACCGCCGTAGGTTCCGGCCCATAGCCTCCCGGAATCATCGGCCGCAAGCGAACGCACGAAATCTGACGGAAGTCCGTCCTTCCGCGAGAACCGCTCCGCTCCGGCACAGGTCCGGCCTTCGAACGACAGACACCACAGCCCGTCGCCCTCAGTGGCAATCCAGATGGTCTCTCCATAGGAAAAAACCGATATGATGCGCTTTCGCGACGTGAATTCCGGAACCAGCCTGATTTCACCTCCGTCAATGTCCAACCTGAACAGACCACTTTCCAATGTGGCTATCCAGAGCACATCCCCGTCACGGCGCAGCGCAGTCGGGCACACTCCACCTCCAAGCCCGCCGCTCCGGATCCCTCCCGTCGCCGGATTGAAAACCATCAGCCGCCCGCCGGCCGAGACATACATCTCGCCGTTGTCGGCGGAGGCAAGCCCCGTAACTTCGCCTATATGATAGTTGCGGAACGAATCCGAAGCGGCGTCGTAGAGAGACAGCCCGTCCGACGTTCCTGCCCAGACGCGTCCCGACATGTCGGCAAAAACACAGTTGACTATGTCGGAAGACAATGACGTGGTGTCTGAAGGAGAATTTCTCCACACGCGGAACTCGTAGCCGTCGTAGCGGCTGAGTCCGTCCATTGTCCCGAACCACATGAACCCTGAACTGTCCTGGCAAATCGAGAAGACTGTGCTCTGAGACAGCCCGTCATCGACGGAAAGATGGCTGAAATATGGCGTTCTGAACGCTGCCGCCGTCTCTCTGCCGGCACAGAGCAGCACCGTACAGGACAAAACAATCCGCAGCGCGGACACAATGCCCGTGCTGCGGAACTTTATGCGGTCAGAATGAGTTGCCATATTTCTGAAATCAGTTTTCAGAGATATATTTCCGCCTTTGCTACCTCATTTCGAGATAAGGAATCTCGTCCTTGTCGGCATAATTGAGGTTCTCGCCGCCCATGCCCCAGATAAAAGTGTAGTTGCGCGTGCCTGCAGCGGCGTGGATTGACCACTCAGGCGAAGTCACCGCCTGCTCGTTATGGAGCCAGATGAGCCTTTCCTCCTTAGGCTCGCCCATCAGATGACAGATTGCGTTGCCCTCGGCGACATTGAAGTAGAAATAGGCTTCCATACGGCGCGTGTGGGTGTGGGCCGGCATAGTGTTCCATACAGAACCGGGGTTAAGTTCAGTGAGTCCCATCTGAAGCTGGTTTGTCCCGCCGCCCTTGACGCGGCTGAGCACCGGCCATACGATAAGTTGGTTGACAACCCTGTCGTTGGAGTCCTCCATCTTCCCGTAATGGTCCGAAATCGCGAAGGCATATTTTTTCGGGTCGGCCTTCTTGTCCGTAGTAATCAGCTGAGTGACATACTCTTTGTAGGCCGGGGCGGAGTTGATGTAGAATTTCGCCGGCTTCTGCGGATCCACGCTTCTGAAAGTCACTTCCTTCTTGCCGCAGCCCACATAGAGAGCCTCCTTGTACTTGAGGGGGTATTCCTTTCCGTCAACCGTCACGATGCCGTCACCCGCGATGTTGATGACTCCGAGTTCCCTGCGGTCTAGAAAATGCTCTGCCTTGAGTTCGTCGAATGTTTCGAGGACGAGAGTCTTGCTCACCGGCATCACGCCTCCGTAAATCAGACGGTCGTAGAGCGTGTAGGTGAGGTTTATTTCGTCCGGAGCCATCACCTTTTCCATGACGAACGCGCTGCGAAGACGCTGTGTGTCATAGTGTTTCACGTCATCCGGGTGGCAAGCTGTCTGAACCTTGTAATTCACCTGCCCGAAGGCCGTAAGAGCCGAAAGCGACATGAGAGCCGCAATTATAATCCTCTTTTTCATATCCATATCATTTTACATTCTGTACAAATATAATTATTTATTCTCGTCAGCGACGACGTTATCCGCAACTTTCTGCGCCTTCACAATCTTCATCCGGTTCCACACCATCAGCGCCGCCGTCGAAATGACGAGAACCGCTATGCCAATCCACTTGCAGCTGTGCGTGAGGTGGAAAATCACCCATGCGAGAGGGCTGGAGGCGAAGTCAAGCGAACCGCCCTGGAATCCTTCCGGAATGGCCACCGCAGCATCGCCGGTCTGTGCATAGACATCCTGCGCCGCGAGCGTGAAGTACGGCGCGAGGTCAGTCACAAAATAGAGGCCGAGCAGCACCAGCACGAGGCCTATTATGAAAGTCTTCACGACATTGCCCTTGGTAATCGGGAGTATCATCGGGAAGATGTAGAACATTCCGGCAAGCGAGGCGAGCGGAAGGAATTCGTTGCCCGGAAGCACGACCGCAAGCACGAGAGTCACCGGAATGAGAAGCAGGGACACGACGAGAGTTGTAGGATGGCCGATCACAAGTGCCGGGCTCATTCCGATGTTCACTCCGGCGGCTCCCTTGAACTTACGGGCAATCAGACTCTTGGTCGCCTCTGAGATAGGCTTGAGCCCCTCGATAAAGAGGGAGGTGATGCGCGGGATAAGCTCCATCACGGCGCCGATCTTGATTCCGAGCCCGAGGATGTAAGGAATCCTGTCCACGATCTCTCCCCAGCCACGGCAGGAGAGGCAGCCGATGATGATTCCGATGATGACTCCGAGGAAAAGCGGCTCGCCGAATAGACCGAACTTCTTCTTCATTCCGTCCGCGTCGATGTTAACTTTGTCGAATCCCGGAATCTTGTCAAGCCCCGCGTTGAGCGCCTCGGCAAAAGGCACGAAGCCCTGGCAGAACGGCTGCGGAATTGATATTCCCTCCATGCCGTCGTAGAATCCCTGAAACTTGGAGGCGGTGCGGTCGGCAAGGACGAGGGTTATGATGTAACATACTATTGCCGCGAAAAATCCCCATAAAAGGCTGTCCATTGCGAAATAGACCATGGCGCCGATGAATGCGAAATGCCAATAGTTCCAAAGGTCGATGTTGACCGTACGCGTGGTCTTGGTGAGGAGCATCAAAAGATTAACTCCGAGGCAGACCGGAATGATGAGCGCACCGACAGCAGTATTGTAGGCCACGGAAGCGGCCGCCGGCCATCCCATGTCAAACACCTTGAGCTGGAGCCCGTAGATTTCGACGACTTTCGAGAGCGCCGGGCCGAGAGCGCTGGTGAGAAGCCCCGTTACGACAGACAGGCCCACAAAGCCGACACCCACGAGCAGACCGCTCTTGAGAGCCTTTCCCGGCTTGATTCCGATGCAGACCCCGAGAATCGTGAAGATTATGGGCATCATCACTGCCGCTCCGAGTCCGATGATGTAGCTGAAGACTTTTTCCATAAAAATGTGTCAGTAAACGTTAGTTTTCAAAATATTCTGCAATATTACAAAATAAAACCGAAAATCCCGTGTGCGTACACGGAAAAATGAAACAATGATGCATGATCTATCCCGATAGCGGGCGAAAATGAAGAAAAATCACCATTTTCGCCCGCTATCGAAATAAATTCGCCAAACAGACATGAACTGCACAGGAATAAACCCTACACAAAACAATAAGCCTCGGGAAAGAGGCGCTGCCCGTTCCCGAGACTCCGTAAGCGTACGATCGCTGCTCCGTTACTGTTCCTCTACATTGTTGGCGTCGTTCAGCTCCTTGAAATAGCTGTGAACCTTGCTCAGTCGGATTGAAGCGCCGACGAGCACGGATCCGAAAACGATGAGCCCGATGCCGAGGAGAATCACAATCACGTTAACCCCGAGGGTGAACGGATTGAGAACCATAAGGATGGCGAGAAGGAGCATGAGCACGCCGCCGCAAACCAGCCATCCGGAGCCGGAAACCCTGAACGCGCTCATGTCACCGGCAAGTCCTATAATCATGAAACTGTGATAGATGAGCCAGATGCCAAGGAAAATAGGGAGCGTGACCATCGTGACCTGAGGCCAGGCGCAGAGCATGATGCCGACGATGATGTCGAGTATGCCGCCGACGATGTTATAGCCCCTCATCATGAACCAGTTGCGGCTGCTGATGGCAACGACAAGTTCAGTGACGCCAGTAACGAGCATGGTGACCCCGAACAGGATGCTGAAAGCGTAATAGCTGTCAGCAGGAAAACAGAAAACAGCGACGCCCGCAGCGATGCCGAGAAGTCCGGCAATTAGAAGCAGCCACCAGTTCTTTACCGCTTTGGCGGCTCTGCCAGTCATCTGTGAAATAAAGTCTAACATAACCAGAAATCTTTAAGATTTAACATAAATACGGGAAGCATCAGAATCCGTCAGCTGCGGACCCCCAAGCCCCGATGTGGCATCGCAAATTTGAAGCCAGCACTGCTCATGAGCCGCTCCGTGACATTTTGACATTCGATTTTCAATCTCCACTTTTATGCGTTCGGCATAGCCCAAGCGAACTTGGCTATGCACTCACTTATCGACAAGATCCGGATTATGGCATTGGAAGAACAATATCAAAATAAAAAGACTATCTTTGCAAATGAGTCGTCCGGATGACTGCAGCTGTTGCAGTCATCACAACTGAATGATATTGAATTGATTTTTTATTATTTTTTCATGAAGGCATTTGTCAGACTCATAGCGCTTGCTGCCGCCGTGTTTGCCATGTCGGGGATTCGCGGGGCGGAGGCTGTACCTGGAAATGACGACGCTCATGAAAAACAAGTCAATTCACAATCGTCACTTTTAAGCACTCGGGACAGAGCTCAGGAAGATGCTGACTGGTGCAACCGGACAGCCCTGAATGACGGTGGCCTCGAATTTTCTGCCGCGAGAACCGTCAACACGGCTTCCCGCGTCCGCAATTTCTCGGAAGAGAGGAACAACAGTCCACAGCAGCATTCGCGCACTGGATTCTTCCGCAGCGGAAAGACTGTATGCACTGCACGTCCGGCTAATTTCATGCTGGACTGCATCACGAATCCAGTGAGCGGAGCCCTGTCCGGACTTTCATCCGCCATCGCTCTCGAACGCCTGCGGATTTAGACCTCCCCCCCAAAAAAGATCTCTCACTTCGTCCGGGATAACAAATGCGCCCATTCGGAATGGCAGTGCTTCCGAACGAAATGAAAGACGTGTCCGTTCCGGACATCGTAATACCCGACGCGGCATAATAGTACGCTCAAAATAATCTGAAAATCAATAACATAAAACATTATGACAAAAGACTTCAAACGGGTGCACAACGCACTCGACATCATCATATCATCGGCTCTCGTGATTGCAGGAGTCGTCACCATCATCATCCCGTCCTCTGTGGGCGTGAACATACTCGGATGCTGCCTCGCATTCTGTGGCGTTGTACTTTTCCTCACCACAAAGTCCGGCTACAAGGACTGCTGCTCAGGGCTGTGCTTCTGCAGGAAGACCAAGTATTTCCCGGCAAGCCGCAAGGCTGAGCTCCTCGACGCCCTGAAGACAGACCCTGCAAAAATTGACTGGAGCGAGACTGAAGCGGGCAACGGGCTGAAAGTGGACATCTACATCAACAAGAAAAACGATCTCGTGTTCGTCCACTGCGCGGAATATATCCCATACAGCTATCAGGACTGCTCCGACTGGTTCGCCTTCAGCCTCGACCAGGTCGGCAACCTGACCAAATAATAGGATTATAATCCCACCATTTTCAAAAAACCAAAAACCGGCTCAAGGTCGTAAAGCCTCGGGCCGGTTATTTTCACGCAATTAAAACTAAAACCTGCGCGGCAAGGATTCGCAGAAACATCGACAGCGGATAGACCGTTGAATAGGCGACCGCCGCCTCGTCGCTCTCGCAGATGGAGTTGGCGTAGGCAAGTGCGGGCGGGTCGGTGGTGGCACCGGCAATCATTCCAATGATGGAGAAATAGTTAAGATGCAGGACAAGTCTCGCGAATGCCGCTACAACGAGAAGCGGAAGCGTGGAGATGATGAAAGCATAGAGAATCCACCAGTAGCCGCCGTTCATGATGGTCTCGATGAAGCCGTCACCGGCGCTTATGCCGACCGCCGCGATGAAGAGGCAGATGCCGACCTGACGCATCATGAGGTTCGCTGAGGGGGAGATGCTTGTGCGCAGTCCCACCTTGGCGCTGAACGACGAAATCAGAATGCTGACAATGAGCGGTCCGCCGGCAAGTCCGAGCTTCACCGGCACGGACATTCCCGGGAAGAAAATCGGAATTGAGCCGAGAAGCACGCCAAGCATGATGCCGAGAAACACAGGTCCGACGTCCGGAGACTCGATTTTCTGCGCGACCGCAGCCTTTGCCTCATGGTCAATCTTCGTGTCATGCTTCTGTTCCTTGTCAAGACTGATGCGGAAAATCACTCGTATAAATATGACACTGAGGATAATGCCCATCACGCCCATCGGGTAGGCAACAGCATATCCGCAGGCGAATTTGGCGTTGTTGAGCCCCTCGTTCAGGTCGGAGAAGGTCTGCTGCGCCGCGCCGAGTCCCGGAGTATTGGTCACGGAGCCGTAGAGAACGCCGGTCATCGCGAAAAGGTCCTCACCGGTGATTACGTGAATCAGGTAGGCCGTAACTGTTCCAAGAAGGATTATTCCTGTGGCGAGCAGGTTCAACGTCACTCCTCCGCTCTTGAACGATGAAAAGAAATGCGGGCCGACCTCAAGACCTATTGAATAGACAAAGAGTATAAGTCCGAATTCCTTCACGAAGTGGCAAGTCGTCGGATCGAGGGTGAACCCGAGCTGCCCGAGGAATATTCCTATAAACAGAATCCAAGTCACGCCGAGCTTGACTCCCTTTATCTTGATTCTGTCACACAGCAGTCCCGCCGTGATTGTCAGGGCGATTATTATTATCGAATGTGCCACGCCCTGTCCCGACACCAAGTTATTTAACCATTCCATTTTTCAATTAATCTAATCCGTCAATGCGTCTCTGCTTTACGGCCTCCGTTTCACACAGAATCCGTATGAACTCCTTCGCCGACTTTTTCTTGTAGGCACCCTTCAGGATGTGGAACGACCCTTCCATCAGATTGTTCTCGGCGTCAATAGGAATAGCCTTCAGATAATCGTGAGACTGTATGGACGCAGACGAGAGCACCGTTGCAAAATTGCTGTTATAGACAAGCCGCAGAAGCGGAGTGATGAGGTCGAACTCAATCGCCGCCTTCACCTCGACTCCGTGAGCCTTGCACATCTCCTCCAAAAGATTTCGCGCCTGAAGCCCCTTCGCCGGCAGTGCAAGCCGGTATTTCGCCAAATCCTCCACCTTCACGGACTGGAGAGACGCGAGCGGATTGTCCTGAGAGACAACGAGTGACAACTTGTCGTCGAAAATCACGTGAGACTCGATGAGCGGGCTGGTTATGGATGGCTTATAGGACAGTACAAAGTCAAGTTCGTGCTTTATGAGCCTGTCAAGAAGCTCGCCCATTGTCTTGTAGTGAATCTCCAGCTCGATGCCGGGATACTGCCTGTTAAACTCCAGTATCGCCTCTACCATCATCAGCGAAAACGAGTGAGTCACACCGATTTTCAGACGTCCGCACTTCATGTTGCTCAGGTCATACATCCTGCTTACGCAGTTCTCGGCCTGATAGAGAGCCTCCTGCGCGAACGGGAGAAGCTGCTCGCCTGCCTCGGTGATGACGACGCCGTGGCTGTTGCGCGTGAAGAGTTCAACCCCAAGGTCGTCTTCCAACTGCTTTATGGTCGCCGACAGAGTGCTCTGCGTAATGCAGAGTTCAGCGGCCGCAGCCGAGAAGTTGAGTGTCTGTGTAAGTTTTACAAATGCCTGTAGATGCCGTAGTTCCATATCGTTGCGTCAATCTTGGGATGCCCGAAAACTAAAAATGCAGGCAAAAATCACCTGCAAATATAGTTTAATATTTCCGATTTGTCACCGATTATCTGACAACCGCGTCACTCACATTCCCGTGATGCCTGAATCCGAAAGAGAAATGTTTGCCAGCCTTTGCGTAGGCGTTGAACAATGAGGCAATCACACAGATAACAACCAAAGAAACAAAAATTGCCGTTTTCATAATACTACCTTTATATACCACTAATTTTAACGGCTGCAAAGGTAAGACCTATTCACAGGCCTGTCAAGCGGCGGTTATGAATTGTTCCTATCGTGGCTATCGCAAAAATCGATTGCTGCCCTCACTGCTCTTCCTGGATGCGGTCGGCGTAGGCAGTCCATTTCTCCTTATAGACGGCAGAGCAGCCTTTCGGAACATAGATCACGTAGTTGTCCGCTCCTGTGAAAGTATCGCTATCTACTGTCGCCGGGGTTGTTGAGAGGAGGTGGATTTCCGACAAGTTAGTGTTATTCAGGAATATTTTTGAGCCAAATTTGATGACACTCGCAGAAATCGTGATTTTTGTGAGATTTGACATGTTTTCAAAGGTCGACGAACTAATTTCTGTGATCGGAGCCCCTGTCAGGTCAATCGAAGTGATACCGCTGTGTGAAAATGCAGCGCTGCCGATGCTTTTAACTTGCGGCAGGCTGATCTCTCCTGCAATTTGGGGGCAGTTATTGAATGCCCCGTTTCCAATTGTCGTGACTGTTTTTAACTGCCCTTCGGAAAGTACCAACTTTGAACAATTTTGAAAAGCATAAATGCCTATGGTACCGGGAAGACTGCCATAAATGCTTTCCAGTTTGACACAATTACTAAACATATAGTCAGAAACCTTGGACAATCTCTCGAGTGAGACGACACTAATCAAGCCACTGTTGGCGAAAGCATAATTACCCGCTCTCGCAAGACTGCTCAAGTCAACACTTTCAAGGACGCTGCAATATTGAAACGCATTTTCATCAATGGATTCTACACTTTTTAAATCTATTGATTTGAGTTTTCCACACCCGTTAAACGAATAGCCTCCTACGGAAAGCAAATGCTTAGTGTCGCCGACAGACTCAAGGTTTGAGGCTTTATAGAATGAATATCTCCCTATGGAAGTGACGGACGGGAGATCAATTGATGTCAGTGTCGTAACTGCATAGAATGCGTTTAAACCGACTCCCGTAATTATGGATGTGTTGTTTATTTCAGTAACATTTGTTGCCCTGAAACCATTGTCACTTATTTGGTTGACAGAGTTAGGAAGTGTTATTTTACCTATCTTTATGCTATTGCTGAAGAAATTTGGCGTTTTCGTCACTCCATTGAAATATTGGAACTCGTGGAATGAGGTAACCTTTGTATTCTTTGTCAATGCGCTGCTGACAAAGGTGCTCATCTGCTCATCCGTCACCGCAGCAGCCTGAGCTATAGTCAGATAGCCGTCAGAGCCGAACGCCTTTGCCAGAGCCTCGCCGAGCGTGGCATCTTCAAATGAGATGACATTGAAGTCGGTCTTGTCAAGATTCAGTTTAAGAGTGACCTTGTGCCCTGCGGCGAGGTTGCTGCCGGCAATGACCTTCGTCTGCGTGAGGCTCTTACCGTCCTTGGTGTAAGTGATGTCAATCTTGACTTTAGCCCCGCTCAAATCCACAGGAGCCACAACAGCACACTTTCCCTGAAACTCGCTGCCGAGAGCCGCAACCGGGTCTGAAACGGACACCTGACAATACCTTGTACCGTTCTCGGATTCCGTCAGAGCACCAGTCTCACCGGAAAGTACATATTCTCCCGTAAAGAGTTTCGTCTCATCAAGGCTCGTCAGCGTCACTTTCGTCACGGGACATCCCGCGAGTTCCTCTGACTTGAGCTGGAAGTCGATGTACGCACAGGCATGCACGAACGTCAGACCGTCCTTCACAAGTCCGACCTTAGTTCCAGAGTACACCGCAGCCATGTAGCCCCATTTCCCGGTCCGGCCGTCCTGCTCAGCGGCAATCTCAGCCACCGGAGCGCCATCTGTTGCGGTCACGGAAGAATAAGGATAATATGCCGTGAATGCAATCGCTGTCTCATCCATCACTTCGGCTTCATCTTTGACAGGCACCGTAATCGTCGCCGACACTTTCCCGTCAAACTCATCCTTAATTGTGCAGAAAGAGCCTCCTGAAACAACGCTCCCCTCGTCCGCGACAAACCCCACCTGGTCACCTTTTGCCCAAAGCACACGCATTCCGTCAATTGCGGTTTTCGTCACCTCCGGAACACCAGCGCTTACTTCTATCCCGCGGACATTCCCGGCAGGCAGCTGCTCCTGCCCATGATTTTCTATGTTTTCCTTGCTGCAAGCAGCCACTGCCAGAACGGTCAGCGCCGCAATAAAATTCCTTTTCATTTCTTCAAGATTAAGCCGTTAATACTCCGCAGTCTCGTCGCCGCCCCAATAAGTCTGTGTAAGATTCTGTGCCGCGCCCATCGGACTGCCCGCGAAACCCTGTTCAGCACATATTTCGCAAATGAAAACCTCCGGTGCGGAATACGCCCGGAAAACAATGTTTTTGCCGTTCATTTCACCTATATTAAAATTCGTCCGGCAAAGATAGGGTGGGGTAATATATTCTCCTAAAATTTATTGTCCCGTTTTGTTCCTTTCAGAGGCGCGGCACACGAGAAATGTTCCCCTATGGTAAAAAATGTTCCCTTAACGTCAATTCAGACCTATTTAGACGATACTGCGGGGCAATGCGCTGGCTCAACGAGCGAGACCCCTTTCACAATCTCCGGATCAATCTCACCGACATACTTCTTCGCCTTGTAGTAGGCCGTCCTTGAAGAAAATCCCGCCTCCTCCGCGATTTCTTCCTGCTTCGCATGAGGGTGAGCCTCCTTATAGAGTCTTGCATATTCGAGGCGGAACATATTCACGAGACTGTAGTAGCCCACACTGGCGATGAAGCGGCTTGACTTGCCGATGTCCCCGTTGCCGATGTCAAGAAGGACTTCACTCTTCAGAAGGTGAGGCTCCCTGAAACGGCGGCGTATCACAGAGAGAACCCTCTCCCGCACAGCCGGGTCAACCGCTCCGCATCCGGCATTCCCGTCCGGACAGCGACTATTCTCCAATTCCATAATTTCCTCCTCGCTTTCACGCCCAAGCAGTCGCGTCGTCTCGTCAACCGCCTCCGGGAACTTGACCCGCTGAGGATGGAGGATTATGCACAGGAAAAAGACCATCCACAGCGACGCAAGAATATCCACTGCGAACTTCACCCAATGATTCCCGGTGAGGAACACCGCCCACATCCCGATGAGCCAGGCAATAGGCATGACGACCATCATACGCGCGAAACCATAGGGAAAGTCCTCCTCGTTGGAATAATTATCCGTATTGAAACGATCAACCGCCCGTCTCAAACAGACGAGAACCCCGAACATTATGGAAGCTATAGCAAGCCCCAGCATCCCGGACGCAATGCACAATTCCCGGCTGTGCCCTTCAATCCATAGGTCGCCGTCCGTGAGGAGCGCCAAGAGAAGCACAGTCAGAAAGAGCGTCGGCACGCCGAGGAAAACGCCCCACAGGACTTTGCGCCCTTTCCCGAAATTGTCGAAATAACGTCTGATGAGCAAGGCAAAGCCTGTCGGGTAATAGACTATCCCCCAGATGCGTACATACGTCCAGACAGCGGGATTTTCCGGGGCGAGAATGTAGGGAAAAGACAGCGCGACGGCCGCATAGAACAGCGCCACCTGCTTTCTTGCCGGATAGAAGTAGGCTTCGTGTTCCGAGAATGGACGACACATGTGCCGCAGCCTGATGAAACTGCAAACCAAGCCCGTGACAACGAACACAAGTCCTGCACCGGCGAACATGTCACCGGAATCTATGCCAACGGGAAACATTTACTAAAGTATTTCGCGGCGCATCCGGGATTTGGGAATGCCGAGCTGGTCGCGATACTTGGCGATGGTGCGCCGGGCGACATTGTAGCCTTTGGCATTCATCATATCCACAATCTCGTCGTCCGTGAGCGGCTTCTGCTTGTTCTCCCCGTCGATGATTTCCTGGAGAATCTTCTTGAGCTCCCTCGTGGAGATGTCCTCGCCTGCCTGGTTCTTGATGCTCTCGGAGAAGAAGTATTTGAGCGGGAATATGCCGAAATGAGTCTCGATGTACTTGCTGTTGGCCACGCGTGACACGGTCGATATGTCATACCCCGTCTTGTCGGCTATATCCTTGAGAATCATCGGCTTTATCTTCGTCTCGTCTCCGTCGAGGAAATAGTCTCTCTGATAGTCGAGTATGGCCTGCATCGTGGTCATCAGCGTCGTGTGGCGCTGACGGAGGGCGTCGACGAACCATTTTGCGGATTCGAGCTTCTTCTTCACGAACGAGGCGGCCTCCTTCTTCGACCTTTCGGACGAGTTCGAGGCTTCCATGAGGATGTCGGCATATTTATGATTAACCTTCACTTCAGGAACGGAAAAGCGCGGCATTGTCAGGACGAACTCCCCGTCGACGACATCAAGCACGAAGTCCGGGACAACCTGCTGAGTGTGGTCGCTGTAGGCATCGGAGACCTGCCCACCAGGAGTGGGGTTCAGTTTCAGAATGCGGGACATCGCCGTCTTGAGACGTTCCGGAGACATCCCGGTCTGAGCCATTATGCGGTTGAAATCCTTCTTTGTGAACTCCGAGAAATGATCCCTGATGATTTTTCTTGCGTCCTCGACAACCGGACTGTCCTTCAGCGTGTTCAGCTGAATAAGAAGGCATTCTCGGAGGTCACGGGCGCCGACGCCGGCAGGCTCGAAGGTCTGGATTACCTTCAGCATGGACTCGACTTCCTCGTCAGTTGTCTCTATTCCGGCCCTGAAAGCCATCTCGTCCACGAGCTTGTCGATGTCGCGACGAAG
The DNA here is from genome assembly GCA_002440085.1 of Bacteroidales bacterium UBA6360. Lineage (GTDB taxonomy): Bacteria > Bacteroidota > Bacteroidia > Bacteroidales > UBA932 > Cryptobacteroides. The sequence goes on along the minus strand of DJRM01000047.1, from coordinate 1,815 downwards.
GTAACCGTCGTCATCGAGGCTATAGATTATGTAGTTCGCTATATCCCTCTGATGCTGCGTAAGGTCACGAAAATCAAGTTGTTCCTTCAAGTTCTGCGGAAAGGACTCCTGAACTGAAAAGGTCTCGCGCTTAGGTCTGTCGTCGTATTTGCTGTAGTTGTCGGAACGCAGACGGTAAGAAGGAATCGGATCGTCTTCCTTGTAGTCAGAAAGCGAGACTTCGCGGGAATTTTCCTTTTCCTTGGTGTCGTCCTCCTCCAGCACCGGGTTTTCCTCTATTTCCTGACGTACCCGCTGCTCAAGGCTCTGAATCGGGAGCTCAATGAGTTTCGCGGTCATTATCTGCTGCGGAGACAGCTTCTGAAGCTGCTTCTGTTCCAATGCCTGTCTCAACATAGGCCTAATTATTTAAGGTTTCCACCGGACGCAGAACGCGCACGGTATCGACAACGTATGTGCATCCGGCATCGGCTGCCGGCCAGTTGATTTTCTCCTTCACCATCAGCGCCCTCGGAAATTCGTTGCGCAGTTTCACGAGCAGTGCCATAGCCTCCGAACGGGTGCGGAAATCGCCCACCGTCACCTTGAAATACGGGTTCGCGTAAGTCCGGTATGCCGGAACGCCATGATAAACAGCTTCAAACCTTTTCAGAACGGCCTCCGACTCGCCACGGGAGTTCTGTCCGTTGTCGAAGAATATGCGCACGCGATATCCCCAGATTGCCCGTGACGAGTTGTTTCCAATCTGAGAATCAAGAGCCGACCTTATCTGAGCTGACTGGGACACCCTCACATCCGCTGCATCGCCCTTCAGGCGAGACGGCATCACGCTCCACACCGACTTCCCGACAAGAGTCGAATCCACACCGGCCACAGTCCTATAGACAAGGGAATCAGCAACCGTGTATCCCTCAGGGACGACAACATCCTGTGCAGCAGCCACAAAGCCGCCAATCACGGCAAATAATATTACAAGAAGTGTCCGCTTCATCGTTTCACCATGTTTAAGAGTTCCGTCAACGACATAGTCCGGCTCACGTCACGTCTGATTCCAAGTCCCTTGCCGGTAGCGGAAATCAGCACCGCGAAGTCATCGGAAGAGCCGCCCAAGGCACCCACGACCTGAAAAAGAGCCGCCGACGACGAGAGTCCCGCATGCCCTGTCAGAAGATATATCTTGTCCTCATGTCCCTCTATCGTGAACGGGTCGAGAACAAAGCTTCCGAGTTCCGAATCCTTGTAGAAGAGCCTCGCCGTGACGTCCGTAAGCTCCAGCTTTATCGTAGGGTTATGCACACCGACATAGAACGACGCGTCAAGAGCCTTGAGCCCTCTCGGCGTCACCTTTTCCACCGCAAACGAAGTCACCTCAATCTCCTTCAGCTTATCGACCGCCGCCTTCTTCACCGCGGAGCATCCGGTCAGCACCATCACAGCACAGACCAACGCAGCCGCCACAATATGTCGTCCGAATCCTTTCATATTCTGCAAAGATAAGCAAATTTTGCAAATTGCATCGAATGGATCGCGGCGACATATAACGACTGGCTATTTTATGATTATCATTTTAGAAACCTTCAAAAAATAACCTGCATCATCTTTTTCGTTCTTTTCTGTCTATATTCGATTGCATCGCCCTTTTCTGCGCTCGGCATAGCTCAAGCAAGCTTGGCTCTGCTCTCACTTATCGAAAAGACTCCTTTTCTCATCGGTCATGTACCTCCAGTACACTCCCTCTTCAAAAAGAAATCTATACTCGAAAATAATTGACAAATCTGATGCAGTTTATTTTTTTCTATTACTGTCCGGTAAACT
>DJRM01000053.1:5791-14382 GCA_002440085.1 Bacteroidales bacterium UBA6360 | reverse complement strand
TTCGTGGAGGACGGCTCGTATGTGAAGCTCAAGAACATAACCCTTTCATACGACATACGCCACCCTGCCCTGCGCAAGGCTCACATCTCCAGCATAAGGCCATACGTAACCTGCGGCAACGTGCTGACTCTCACCAAGTACAGCGGCTATGACCCTGAGGTCAGCGAATACACGGCCGCGACGAAGATGGGAGTCGATTGGGGCTCATATCCGAATGTCAAGACATTCATTTTCGGACTGAATGTGGAATTCTAAAAAAACGGAGAAAGAACAATCATGAAAAATATATATCGAATTTCCGTCTTCGCGGCCGCCGCACTGCTGACGCTTTCCTGCCAGCTCGACCTGATGCCGATCACAGAATACGGAACGGAAAAGAACGAGAACGGCGGCAGCGAGAATCCATACGAGCTTCGCGCCGACATAGAGGGGCTCCGCAACACCATGTACAACAGCTGGGTGCCGACCATCACCTTCGTCGGGACGCTCTACTACCAGGTGATGTCAGAATGCCGTCTCGACAATTCCTACAACGGCACGAACAACGCCAAACTGCTCGACATCGAGGCCAACAAGATAAGCCCTTCCAACGAGGACGTGGCCGTTACATGGACCCGATATTTCCAGCAGGTGAGCAACGCCAACACTCTCATCAACTATGCGGACTCCGTGTTCGTGAAGGACGAGTCATGGAACGACGAGCAGGAGAAGAACCGCTGGCAGGCCGAGGCATACTGCTTCCGCAGCTGGCTGTGGCTTCAGGCTACTTCCCTCTGGGGAGACATCCCGATGACCACCGTGGTACCGCCGTCAATCACGACCGAGAATGTGGAAGAAGTCTATCCTCTCTACTATCCTGAGGCAACTCCCGTCCTTGACGTCTACCGCAGGATTATCACCGACCTGGAGTTTGCCTGCCAGTATGCCCCGGACACCGACCCGGCGAACAAGGCTGTCTACTCCAAGGCCTTCGCGCACGGACTTCTGGCGCGCCTCTATGCCCGCGACACCGAACTCCGCGACTGGAGCAAAGTCGCTGAGCACTGCGAGGAACTGGAGAAGTGCGGCTACACGCTCTCTCCGAAATACGACGACCTCTGGGGATTCAACGAGACCGAAGCCTTTAAGAACAACCCGGAAACCGTCTTTGAACTTCAGAGCAACAAAAGCAACGGTGACCGTCTTGCCTACATGTACTACTACGACCAGTACAGCAACCGCACGAACTTCGGTTGGGCAAAATACCTCACCCCTTCCCGCAGCCTGCTCGCCGCGTTCGAGAAGGCCGGAGACACTGAACGCTTGAACTCTTCGGTAAAGTACGACCAGTGTACTTGGTCTCTGTACTATCCCTCAAGCAATTATCCTTTCGCATACAAGGTCCGCACAAGGGCGAGCAGCATCATATTCATGCGCCTTGGCGAAATCTATCTTCTTCACGCCGAGGCTCTTGCCGCGCAGGGAGACTTAGAGGGCGCGACCGGATATGTGAACAAGGTTCGCGAGCGTGTGCACCTGAAGAAGATTGACACGCCTTCGAACTACGACACGATGCTCGGGCTCATCCTCGACGAGCGCCGCCTGGAGCTCGCCTTCGAGGGCTTCCGCTTCTTCGACGTGGCCCGCTACGGATGGGAGAAGGTGAAGGCCATACACGACGCGATGCCGGAGGAGGATTCCTACTGGCAGACCCGCCGGCCGTTCGAGCAGACAGACCTGCTTCTTCCGATTCCGCAGGGCGAGATTGACAAGAACCCTAACCTCAAGCAGAATGCGGGATATTAGAAGTCTCGAAAACATGAAATAAGAACGCCTCGAATTGAGGATAATTCCGATAAATGAGAATGAGAAAAGTTGTATATATTGTTTCATTAATTTTTGTGTTGGCCGCCCTTCCCCTTTCGGCAAGAAAAGGGGAAGGCAGATGGAGCCGAGAGAAGGCAGACGCTTGGTATGCTGAGCAGGGATGGATTGTTGGATGCAACTATGTCCCGTCAACGGCGATAAACCAGATTGAGATGTGGCAGGAGAGCACCTTCGACCCGCAGACGATAGACCGCGAGCTCGGATATGCCGAAGGGCTGGGATTCAACACCGTCCGCGTATTTCTCTCACATCTTGTCTATCTCGACGACCCCAAGGGCTTCAAGTCCCGTTTCAGCCGCTTCCTCGACATCTGCGAGAGCCACGGCATACGGGTTATCGTCTCTTTTTGGACCAACGGAGGAAAATGCGTGAACCCTCACCTCGGGAAGCAGCCGGAAAGTGTCCCTGGGGTGCACAACTCCGGATGGTGCATGGTTCCGGGAGCGGAATGGGTGAACGACCCGTCGACATGGCCGAAGCTTGAGAAAATGGTAAAGGACATCCTGCGCAGCTACGGAAAGGACAGCCGCGTGCTCATGTGGTGCCTCTACAACGAGCCTGAGCACCACCGCCGGGGAGTCACGGATTCCGTGCCCCTGCTTGAGGCGACCTTCCGCTGGGCCCGTGAGGTGAATCCATCGCAGCCGCTGACCTCACCGCTGTGGTCATGGGTGGGCAACAGCATAACCTCGCTTCCTGAGGTTTCCTTCATGCTGGAGAACAGCGACGTCATCACGTTCCACGCCTACGACACCCCCGCATCGCTCGAACGCTACATAAAGCAGCTCCTGCCCTATCGCCGTCCGCTGGTATGCACGGAATTCCTCGCAAGGGGGAAAATGGACTCGACCTTCGAGGGTTCCTACCCGATATTCCGGGAATACAACGTCGGCGCGATAAACTTCGGACTCGTCGCCGGCAAGTGCAACTTCCACTACGACTGGAACAAGCTCGACGCCGAGGGAAACTCGATTCCATGGACGGAGGAGCCTGAGATCTGGTTCCACGACATATTCCGTCCGGACGGAACGCCGTGGAGTGAGAAAGAAGTGGAATATATACGTAACTTCATAAAAGACAATAAATAACACAGAACCATGAGAAAGATTTTTTTGATGTCCGCGGCATTGGCGGCGACGCTTCTACTTGCCTGCCAGAAAACGCCGGACGTGCATATAACAGAACATGAAAAGGCAAAGACGGTGACGGTCGAGGCCCCGGTGGGCTTCGTCTGGGGAGAGGATGCCAGGATTGTCATGAACGGGATGAAATCGTCCCTGACCGAACTTGACATAGAGGACGACACTCGTGCCGCGTTTTCATTCAATGTCGGCGTGGAGGTTCCCCACTGCGCAGTCTATCCGGTGTCGATGTACGACTCGTGGTCGAAGGAGGATAGGACGGCCAAGGTGGTAATTCCGTCGGAGCAGACCTCGGACGGGAAGACGATAAACCCGGAGACGAAGCTGATGCTCGGCTACAGCGATGAGCTCGGAAAGGTAGAGATTTCGGACGCGATGGCGTATATATGCATCACTCCGAATAAAGTTGAATCCACATTCCCTGTCTCGTCAGTAAAGGTCAGCGACCCGGAAGGATATGCCGTCAGCGGCAAGTTCACCGCAAAGTTTTCGGAAGAGGGGATCTTACTTGAAAACACGAAACAGGACGGGAGCACAATAACCGTCAGCTGCGGTGCTAAGGGAGCGGAACTCGGCTCGCCCATTCTCTTCGCCATTCCGGCAAAGACATACACCAAGGGGCTGAAGCTTGAGATTTACGACATGGACGGAAGTTTCCAGAACATAACTTTCCCTTCAGACGGCGAATTTGTGGCCAAGGCCGGCGAGACCTACTCGGAGAAGTTCGAGTATAAGCCTAAGAGCATGCTCGACTTGGGAGAGATACCGAATGCCGAAATCTGGAACAGGTTCGCGGCAAAAATCAGCGGTGGAGAGAAGTACGACGGAAGGACGTTCAAGCTCACCGCCAACATCTCCTCGGACAACCTCACGTTTGCCGACGGCGTGTTCAACGGCAAGCTCGACGGCAACGGGAAGAGCATAAGCCGCTCGGCCGCAACAAGGCCTCTGTTCCGCGAACTCGGCGCTGACTCCGAAGTCACGAGCCTTTCGCTGACGGGCGAATTTTCTTCACTTGACAAACCTTATGAATATGGCAACGCCGCCCTTGCTCAGATTAACCTCGGAACTATAACTAAAGTGTCAGCCAACTGTTCCGTCAATCTGAAGCTCGGCGGTGAGCCATCCCTGTTCGGAGCCATCGTCGCACAGAATGGAGGCGTGATGGAGAACTGCACCAACGACGGGAACATATCGCTTGAAGTCGCCACCGGCAAAGGAAGCGGCGACAAAGACGTCGCCTGCGCCAACTTCGGAGGCGGGCTCGCCGCTTATGGGCACACGATTGCCGGACTTGACGCCAACACCGGTCTCTATTTCGCGGATGCGGAGTGCAAGGCCGGCAAGTTCATCGGCTGCGTGAACAACGGAAGCATAAGCGTAAAGGCGACTTCTGGCTCAAGGGCTCTTGGAATTTCGACCTACGGCGGAATCTGCGGAATCGTCGAGCTTGACGGAGTCGTATTCGAGAAATGCCGCAACACCGGGGCGATTTCACGAGTTTCCGACGGTGAAGGCTCAAGCAGCGGCTCGACCAGTATCGGAGGAATACTCGGACGCTGCGCGGGAACATTCGTGAACGACTGGAAGGACAACGGCGCACAGATTTGCATCAACGGCGGCAAGGGCTACTCCGTGACGGTCAAGGGATGTGAAAATTCCGGCACGCTGCTCAGCAAATGCCGCCACAGCGGATGTGTCGATAACGGGAAGTCAGCTGCCCGCCTTGACAATGTCGGAGGCATAGTGGGAGCCGCAGTCGGCAGGGACGACAGCAAGGTGACCCTCGACGGCTGCACCAACACGGGCACGGTGACTGGAGGCTGGGCGACTTCCGTAAACACTACGGTTCTCGGCGGCATGGTCGGTCTCGCGCAGAACGTCGCGATGGCGGACTGCAGTTCAAACGGAGCGTTGTCCGCGCTTGAGAACACCTGTGTCGGTGCGGCAGGAGGCTTTGCCGGATTCGTGTTCAAGGGCGTGAGCGTGAGCGGAGCAAGCAGCTGCGGGGCGACGTTCAAACTGTCTAAGCTCAATGAGAATCTGGTCATGCTCTGGGGGCTCGCGTTCGGAAACGTCCAGACGGACGCCACGATTGACGGCGCGTCATTCGGCTGCACCGCGAACATCGACGGCGCGGAGCTCGAACTCACCGCCGACAACTTCGGGGACTACATCTGCAACACCGGCAGCAAGGTTCAGCCGACGGTGACCGGCTGCAAATGGACAAAATAAGCAATGTATGATATGTCACTCCCCTCATCTCAGACAAGAAATGAGGGGCAGAAAGAAAAAACTAAAAACAACAAAAATCATGGAAAACACTAAATTTTACTGCCAACCCCAAGTGTGGTGCAGCGAAGTGAGAACGGAACATGGATTCGCGACATCCGGATTCAGTGATTCCGAAGGTACGGAAGATGTCACGACAAACGGTGCCTACATCGGCCTTTAGTTTAACCCTAAAAACTGTTACGATTATGAAAATGAATAATTATGCCGCTGCGGCATTTGCACTTGCGGGACTGTGCATCGCGTCCTGCAACAAGGAACAGATAGTGGAGGAACCGGTCGAGGCTTCGTCTGAAAAAGTTGAACTTCGTATCGTTGCCGGAAATCCGGACTCAAAGACAACATTCACCGACCCTGCTGCCGAGGACTACAGCGTGATATGGCAGGACGACGACAAGGTCGGCCTCTTCATCGCTGACAAGACAGCCAATGCCGAGGCCGGGCTTACAAGGTCTGAAAGCGGCAAGGCATATTTCCTTTCCAAGGTTTCCGAATATGCTGAGGAAGACATGCTCTACGCCTACTATCCGTATGCAGCCGCAGCCGAGGGAGAAACCGTGGCCGCAACCGCAGTCAAATTGGAAATTCCTGCCGCGCAGGCTCAGAAGGACGGATTCAACGGAAGCTATAACCCGATGGTAGCCGTTCCGGTCGCACTTCCGGCTCCGGGCACAGCCATTGAGGAGCCGCTCAAGTTCAGACATCTCGGAGCCATGGTGGAGCTGAAGATAAATGGTGACGCGACGAAGCATGCCGGAGAAAAAATCACTTCTGTGTCATTTGCAGCGAAGGACGGAGGAAAGGTGGCCGGCGAGTTCTCTTTTGACATTACGAAGGTCACAGAAACCGAAGCGCTTGCCGAGTATGCCGGCTCGTCCGAGACAGTGACGGTAACGCTTGAGACTCCGGTTGAGGTTTCAGCCGAGGGCGCGTCCGTGTTCATGACGGTCATCCCGGGTTCATACACCGGAACCTTCACCGTCACGACGACTGCCCCCGTCGCTGCCGAAGAGGGTGAGCCGACCGAGGAGACGCACACCTACTCATACGTTTCAGGCTATGACTACAAGAGGGCAAGCGTGACGCGCTACACCCTCAACCTTGACAACGCCAAGGAAATCGCGGACGAAATCAAGACAGTGGCCGATTGGGAAGCATTTGCCGCCGCTGTCAAAGGCGGCAATGACTACACCGGCAAGGTCGTAAGTCTCATCAACGACATCACTGCGGAAAACCTTCCTATTGCCACCGGCACGTTCAACGGCAAGGTCGCCGGCAACGGCCACAAAATCACTCAGACCGCTAACACCCGTCCGCTTTTCGAAACCCTCGGAGAGAATGCCGAGGTCACGAACCTCACGCTCGCGGGCGCGTTCGCAAGCTTTGAAAAGCCATACGAATATGGCAACGCCGCTCTTGCTAAAGTCAATCTCGGAACCGTTTCCAACGTCACGGTGAACTGCCCGGTAAGCCTTGAACTGACTGACGAGCCGTGTCTGTTCGGAAGTATTGTGGCGCAGAACGGCGGAACTTTGCAGAACTGCACAAACGACGGAGATGTCAAACTGACAATCACAATAACAGAGAAAATGGCAACAGACGAAGTTGCTATTGCCAACTTTGGAGGAGGAATCGCGGCTTACGGGCATACAGTTGCGTCACTCCACAAGGAGTCTGGATTATACATGACTGGTGAAGGCTGCCGTCCCGGCAAGTTCCTCAGTTGTGTGAATACCGGAAACATCAGTGTCACCGGTGCAGGAAATGGTGACGGTCAGTTAAAAGTGCTGGGCGTATCAACTTACGGCGGTATATGCGGAATCGTCGAGTTTGATGGGGTCGTCTTCAATGGCTGCAAAAACGCCGGAGCGATTTCGCGCATTTCCGACGGAGAGGGTTCCAAAGATGCATCTTCCTGCGTCGGTGGAATACTCGGGCGCTGTGCAGGAACATGGGCACCGACATGGACCCACACAAATGGCCAAATTTACATCAATGTCAATAAAAGCTACAAGGTTTCTCTTTCCCAATGCAGCAATTCCGGCAAATTACTCAGCAAGTGCCGTCATCAAGACTGGGCGACTTCAGAAAAAAACGGAGCGCGGTTTGACAATGTCGGAGGAATTGTCGGTGCATTCTTTGGAAAAGACAATGACATATCCAAAATCGAGAATTGCTGTAATAGCGGGATAATAACCGGAGGTTGGCAAGGGGCAAGCGCCACTGTTCTTGGCGGTATAGCCGGCTGCGCAAAGAATGTGGAAATGAACGGATGCCGTTCAGACGGGACGATTTCAACCGAAGAAAACACTTGCGTAGGCGCTGCAGGAGGATTCGTCGGATTTGCCTTTACGGGAGTATCCGTTAAAGGTGCCAGTAGTTGTGATACAAAGTTCAAACTGGTTCAGCCAAACAAGAAAATCCCAATGCTATGGGGACTCGCGTTCGGAAATGTACAGAAAGACGCCACGATTGACGGCGCGTCATTCGGCTGCACCGCCAACATCGACGGGGCGGACCTCGAACTCACCGCCGACAACTTCGGGAACTACATCTGCAACACCGGCAGCAAGGTTCAGCCGACGGTGACCGGCTGCACTTGGAGCAAATAAATTGAACGACCCTGCCGTCCTGTGCGCGAATCGCCGTGCGGGACGGCGGGATTATTTTTGAAAACAAACAGACTATGGACAGTAAACGCATTCTGGGAATCGCGGCTTTGGCACTACTTGTCGCCTCCGCTGCTGCCTCCTGCGACAAGACCCCGCAGGAACAGAGGGTTCCCGACAGGCCGGAAAAGACGAGCCCTTCGGAGTTCATTTATGTGCAGGGACGTTCCCTTCTGAAACCGGACAAGACCGTCTTTCAAATGAAGGGCGTGAACCTCGCCGGATGGCTCAGCCCGGACGGTGAGCTGCTCGGTCTAAATAATGTCCGCGCCGAACGGGACATAAGCCTCATGCTGTGTCAGGTGACCGGCCCGAGACGCACGGCAGCCTTCTGGAAGGCCTTCAAGGACGGCTTCGTGACGCGGGAAGACATCCGCTTCATCGCGGAATGCGGGGCAAACACTGTCCGTGTGCCGTTTGACTGGCGTCTTTTTTCCGAGGACGAGGACTTCATGGGACTGAGTTCCGGACAGGACGGCTTCGCGAGACTCGACAACCTCATGGAATGGTGCCACGAGGCGGGGCTCTATGTCATCCTCGCCATGCAGGCCGCTCCGGGCGGTCAGACCGGCGACTGGAGCGACAACGGCTGCGGCTACCCGTGGCTGCTCTCCGGCAAGGC
>DJRM01000053.1:0-5729 GCA_002440085.1 Bacteroidales bacterium UBA6360 | reverse complement strand
GAAAAGTTCCTCCTGGGGTATGAGATTATGGACTCTCCGCTCCATTCCGACGCGAAGTTCGACGACCTCCTGTCCAAGGTCGAGCCGCTCTGCCGCAAGACCGCCAAGGCCATCCGCGCAGCCGACAAGAATCATGTCATAATCCTCGACGGCATCCGGGGCGGACGGGACTTCAGCTGTTTCAGCGACTACGAATTTGACGACAACATCCTCTACGCCGCCCACTATGACGGTTCCGGTGACTTCGCCTCGGCCCTCGACACCTTTGTCCGTTTCCGCGAATACTCCACCGGACTTCCCCTGCTCCTGACTGCGGTAGGCCCCGTGTCGGACAGCGGACGTGCCTCAATGGAAGCCGAGAATGTCGGCTATGCGTTCACGCCGTACAAGGGCTACGAATCCTCCGGCGCCCTGCTGTCCTTCGGCCCGGTAGAGAACTGGAAAATCGTGACGAGGTTTGCGGGATTAAGGCGCGTGACCTTCGACGACCTGCACGCCGCAGGCAACTTTGACGTCAAAGCGGCCGCAGGGGCGGTGGCTGCCTTTCCGCAGGCGTGCGGACTGTCCGGATGCCGCGCCAACGGGCAGGTCATGAGCGCCGCCGGTTTCACGCAATCATGGAAGAAATAGTTTCCGGTTTCGCACTTGCGAAGCCTGAGCAGTGTTTGACAATATATTTGCAGAACAGAATGAAAAAAACACTTTTGGCAATTTTCGCCACAATCGCGGTGATTGCGGGAATATCCTCAAACGCGGCGTATGCGCAGAACAACTTCCTCAAAGTCAAGGGGAAGGACATCGTGAAGCCCGACGGGTCGAAGTTCTTCATCAAGGGAACGAATCTCGGAAACTGGCTGAATCCGGAGGGATATATGTTCGGATTCACGAACACCAATTCAGCGTCGATGATCGACCGCATGTTCAAGGAACTCGTGGGCGAGGAATACACGGCGTCGTTCTGGAAGAAGTACAAGGACAACTACATAACCCGCGAGGACATCCGCTTCATCAAGAGCACGGGAGCGAACACCATTCGCCTTCCGCTGCACTACCGTCTCTTCACGGACGAGGACTATATGGGACTCACCTCGGAGCAGGACGGTTTCAAGAGAATCGATGATGTGCTGGGCTGGTGCAACGAATTCGGGCTCTACCTCATTCTTGACATGCACTGCGCGCCGGGCGGACAGGGCGGCGGAAACGTCGATGACAGCTTCGGCTACCCGTGGCTTTTCGAGGACTCGGAGTGCCAGGACGAACTGGAGAAAATCTGGGTGAGCATCGCGGAGCGCTATGCCGACAACCCGCTCGTGCTCGGCTATGAGCTGCTGAACGAGCCAATCGAGCACCGCCCGGCGACCGACTCATGGGACGTCCTCTACTATCCTAAGCTCGAACCGCTCTACAAGAGGCTCACGGCCGCAATCCGCGCCGTCGACAAGAACCACATCATCATCCTCGGCGGTGCGAGGGGCAACATCGACTTCACCATGTTCACAGACTGGAAGTTCGACTCGAACCTGATGTACACCTGCCACTGCTATTTCAAGGAGGCTCCGGAGAAAAGCGTGAAATATCTCGTGGAGTTCCGCGACAGGACAGGAATCCCGATGTATGTCGGCGAGACGGGCCATTTCACGATGGAGCAGCAGCTCGCGATGAGCAAGTATTTCATCGCCAACAACATGGGCTACACCTACTGGCCGTACAAGAAGATGAAGACAGGCGGTTCCTTCGTCAATTTCACCCCCGCAGCCGGCTGGGACAGCGTAGTCGCCTTCTCCGAGGCAGACCGCAGTTCCTATCAGGCCATCCGCCGCGCCCGACCCGACCAGGGAGTCGCGAAGAACGCCATGCAGTCGTTCCTCGAACAATGCAAGTTCTCCAACTGCAAGGTTGACCAGAACTACATCAACGCTACGCTTATGAAATAGCGAAGCCCCTAAAAAACACAAGTAATCATATCTGCAAGACAACATATCCCAACCCGTATGAGACACAACCATAGCCGCCTTTTCGTCACCGCGTTATTTCTCCTTCTGCCATTTGCCGTCGCCAATGCCCGGACGGACGGCGCACCTTTCGGCGACGATCCTGTGGCCGCCCCGGAAGCCGTGGTGGTCGTTGGCAATGCGCGCTTCACGGTCCTCACCCCTCGCCTGCTGCGTCTGGAATGGTCGGAGGACGGCCGTTTCGAGGACAATGCCACGCTCGGAGTGGTGAACCGCCGGCTTGACGTGCCTAAGTTCAAGGTCAGAAGAGGGTTCGGCAACAAGACGGTCATAGAGACGGACAGCCTGAGACTTGTCTATTCGGGAAAAGGAAAGTTCGACTCGTCCAATCTTTCAGTGGCGTTCAACATGCCCAAGGCGGGCGGAGGTTCGCGCAGGGCAGCATGGCATCCGGGAATGGACGAGGGCGGCAACCTGCTCGGCACCTGCCGCACCCTTGACAGCTGCGACGGGGAGAAGACCATAGACCCGTTCGACAAGGGCGTGGTCTCCCGCGACGGCTGGGCGGTGATTGACGAGTCGGAGCGGCATCTGCTGAAGCCTGTCGATGAGGACTGGAAGAGCTGGGTGGCGAAGCGCGGGGACGGAGAACGCATTGACTGGTATCTCTTTGCCTACGGTCATGACTACAAGGCTGCCGTCTCGGACTTCACGAAGATTTCGGGCAAGGTTCCGCTGCCGCCGAAATGGGCTTTCGGCTACTGGTGGAGCCGCTACTGGCAGTATTCGGACTATGAGTTGGTCGAGCTCTGCAGCGAGATACGCTCCTACGGGATTCCGATTGACGTGATGATAATCGACATGGACTGGCATGAGGTGTTCGGGCTCAAGATGGGCTCCGGATGTCCTAAGGACGACCTCGGCGAGTCCGAAGGCTGGACCGGCTACACATGGCAGAAGCAGCTTTTCCCGTCGCCGGAGAACTGCCTAGCCGAACTCCACGGACTCGGCGTCAAGACAGCGCTGAACCTGCACTTCAATGAGGGAATACAGCCGTTTGAAGAACCCTACGATCGCTTTGTCAAGGACTATCTTTCGCGAACTTCCGACTATGACGGGCCGAAAGACTATGTCTATGGCACGGAGCCCTACCATTATGCGGGAGTGAAGAAGCCTGCGGGAGATGGAAAGGCCGGGCAGCCGGCTCCGGTCCCGCACAGGATGAGCCAGATGGAATGGGCCGACGCATATTTCAATTCAGTCATACATCCCATTGAAAAACAAGGAGTTGATTTTTGGTGGCAGGACTGGCAGCAGTGGAAGTACAGCCGCTATGTCCCCGGCCTAAGCAACACTTTCTGGGTGAACTGGTGCTTTTTCAACGACAAGGTGCGGCGCACTTCCCACATGGGGATTCAGGCACCGAGACCGATGATATACCATCGCTGGGGCGGCATAGGCAGCCACCGCTACCCCGTCGGCTTCTCCGGCGACACCTACGCCACCTGGAAAGTGCTCGGCTACCTTCCGAATTTCACAGCCACGGCCTCGAACGTGGCGTACGGCTACTGGGGTCATGACATCGGAGGATTCAAGAAATATGAGGGGATGAAGGCCACCAATCCAGAGCTCTTCACGCGCTGGTTTCAGTACGGCGTGTTCACCCCTATCTTCAAGACGCACTCCACAAAGGATCCCGTGATTGAAAAGCATTTCTGGAAGTTCCCGGACTATTTCCCGGCCATGCGTGACGCAATCCGCCTGCGCTACAGCCTTTCCCCGTATATCTACACCGCCGCCCGCGAGGCATTCGACACGGGGATTTCCATCTGCCGTCCGCTCTACTACGACTATCCGGAAGACCCACGGGCATACTCCTTCACGCAGGAGTACATGTTCGGGGACGACATCCTCGCGACGGTCGTCTGTGAGCCGGCAGACAGCCTCACGGGACTTGCTTCGCGCACCCTTTGGCTTCCGGAAGGAAACGACTGGTTCGACGTTGCTTCGGGAAAGATGCTGAAGGGCGGCTCGGTTGACACCATGAGCTACACCATAAACGAGAATCCGTGGTATGTCAGAGCCGGGGCCGTCATCCCGATGGCATCTGAGAAAATCACTTCCCTCCAGAGTGCGGACAACACTCTGCGGCTGTTCGTCGCCCCCGGCCACGGCAGCAGCACGGCAAAGGTCTATGAGGACGACGGCGGGACGCAGGCATATGTCTCAGAGTACGCCACAACGGCAATCAGTAAGCATTCCGACATCCACGGCACACACATCGAAGTCTCCCCGCGCACGGGTCAGTTCCCCTCCGCCGCCACGTCCCGCCGCGTCATAATTGAACTCGCCAACTCATACGCGCCGACGGAAGTACTCTTCAACGGCTCCCCGGTCCGCTATTCTCGCTTCGCCGAGCGTGAATCCTCCGGCAACGAGGCCTCTGCCGAGGCTCTGTGGACCTACGACGGGGCGACCCTCAGCGTGAAGATATATCTTCCCGAAACCGATGTCAACGAACGTCTCACGGTCGATTGCAGTTTCCCGGAATTTTCCCCTGAACAGCTCGCGCTCCTCGACGGCGCGAAAGGACGGATTGACAGGATGAGGAAATTCGCCCAGGAGGCGAAGATGGCGTTCGGCTATCATGTGGACCGCATCTGCAAGATGCCCGATTCTTTTCTGGCGATTCTCCAGTGCGGCAGCTTCATAACGGAAGACCCTCATGGCGCTCCGGCTTATCTCTCGGCGTTTGACCCGCAGGCGGCTTTGGCGGACCTTGAAGGCCTCGGCAAACTCCCACCGGAATTTCTCGCGCGCCTGCGAGCCCAATTGGATTTTTAATACCAATTTTTAGTGTTAACTTTGCGGCTTAGAAACTTGAGAAAGATGATGCAAGTTATTTTTGAAGGTTTCCTATCTGAAGCACAAAGAAATGACAATTGAAAGCCCAAGTCCGCTGTGGAAGGATTATCAGCTCATCGACTGCGGAAACTTTGAGAAACTCGAAAGATTCGGAAAAATCGTGATGGCGCGTCCCGAACCCAAGGCTATATGGGACAAGTCGCTTTCGGACGAGGAATGGAACCGCCTAATGCACACGAGGTTCGCCCCGGGAGCAGGATTCGGGAAGGCCGGGAAGGAGGACAGCGGCACCTGGAAGCGGCTCAAGCGGATGGACGACCAGTGGTTCATCGGTTACGGCGGCTACGGGGCGGAGAACTGCGCAGGCATGGTGGCGGAGGTTGCCGATGCGGGCTCACGTGCTGAAGCGGGCGATTCCATCGAGGACGATGCACGGACGGCAACCGATGTCCTGCCGAGCGGTCCGTCATTCCGGCTGCGTCTGGGGCTCACGTCGTTCAAGCACGTGGGGGTCTTCCCCGAGCAGGCGCCCAATTGGGAATACATCTACACGCATACGAAGTTCCTTGTGGAGAAGGCAAGGGCTGAAGGCCGGCCGACCCCCAAGGTGCTGAACCTGTTCGCCTACACCGGCGCCGCCTCGCTCGCGGCAAAGGCTGCAGGGGCTGACGTGACGCACCTCGACTCGGTGCGGCAGGTCGTGACCTGGGCCAAGGGAAACATGGAGAACAGCGGCCTGGATAACATCCGGTGGGTGGTCGAGGACGCGCTCAAGTTCGCCCGCCGCGAGGCCAGGAGAGGAAATGTCTATCAGGGAATCATACTCGACCCTCCCGCCTACGGGCACGGGCCGGACGGCGAGAAATGGAAGCTGGACGAGTGTCTGAACGATATGCTCAAGTGCGTCTCGGC